>CAYWKW010000018.1:0-24071 GCA_964458995.1 uncultured bacterium
AAAGTCGAAGGGATCACACACAAAATCATGAAAGATGCGCTCGCCCAAGCTAAAGAAGGGCGCCAGCACATTCTCCATAAGATGCTCGCCGTTTGCCCGCGCTACAAAGAGGAGATGTCGGTCTACGCGCCGCGCATTGAGACCATCCAAATTAAGCCGAGCAAAATCGGGATCGTCATCGGCCCCGGAGGCAAACAGATCCGCTCGATCATTGAAGAGACCGGCGTCCAGATCGATATTGATGATACAGGCCTTGTCAGCATCGCCTCAAACAATCAAGATGCGATGAAGCGCGCCAAAGACATCATCCATGGCCTCACTGCGGAAGCGGAAGTAGGCCGTGTCTACACAGGTCGTATCACATCGATCGTTCAGTTCGGATTCTTCGTCGAGATCCTCCCAGGAAAAGAGGGGCTCTGCCATATTTCCGAAATCTCCAATAAGAGAATTCAGAACATCCACGACACCTCATTCCGCGAAGGCGATATGATTGAAGTCAAAGTGATCGATGTCAACGACCGCGGCCAAATCAAACTCAGTCATAGAGCCGTTCTCGAAGAAACAGCCGCAACGAGGTAACTTATGCGCATCTTGGCTCGGGAATTGCCAAACTGTGTAGAGAAAAGGGTCCACGTGCGGGGGTGGTTAAACAACCTCCGCGCGATGGGGAAACTCGCCTTCCTTCTCTTGCGCGACCGGACCGGTCTCGCACAGATCGTCATTGAAAACAAAGAAGAGCTGCAAAAGATCGCCGACCTGCAGCCCGGGTCGATCCTCTCCATTGAAGGAAAGGTGGCCGCCTCAAATTCCGCCTACAAAGTCGAAATCGTCGAACCAAAGATCACGGTTGAAAACCCGATTCGGGAAGTCCCTCCCATCGAATATTACAAACCTGAATTGCACTCCGATCTCGAATTCATCCTCGATAACCGTCCCATTGCTCTGCGCAACCGGCAGATCGCAGCCATCTTTCGCATTCAAGCCGAAATGACCCATGCCTATCGCCTCTACATGCACGACACCGTTCAAGCCGTCGAATATTTTGCCCCCAACATCATTGGAGCCTCCTCCGAAGGCGGCGCCGAATTCTTCAATGTAGACTATTTTGGTTACACGGCCACACTCGCGCAAAGCAGCCAGCTCTACAAACAGATCATGGTTGGCGTCAATGAGCGCGTTTTCGCCCTCATGCCCTTCTTCCGCGCCGAGCCCTCTCAAACCTCCCGTCACCTCTCTGAAGGAAAACAGTTCGAGTTTGAAATGGGATTTTTCAACCGCTGGGAAGAGATTATGGATATTCAAGAAGGGTGCATCAAATTCATCCTCAGCTATCTCCATCGCCACTCCAAAGCCGAACTGGAAGTGCTCAATAACCAGATCATCAAGGCGCCCGAAAATGTCCCCTTCCCCCGCCTCACCTTTGCCGAAGCGCAAGAGATCTATTTTCAAAGAAGCGGCGTCGACGAGAGACAAGAACCCGATTTAAGTCCCGCCGCCGAAAGGGAACTCTGCGCCTGGGCCGCCGAAAAATTTGGCACCGACCTCGTCTTCGTCACCGATTGGAAAACCTCCAAACGCCCCTTCTACGCCTATCCAAAGGACAACAACCCAGAACTAACAAATACATTTGATCTGTTGTGCGCTGGGACCGAAATCACCTCAGGCGGACAGCGCCGACACACCTACGAATCGATGCTAGAAGGCCTTCGGCTGAAAGGGATGGATCCGGCCAATTTCTCAGACTATCTCAGCATCTTTAAATATGGGATGCCCCCGCATGGCGGTTTTGGCATGGGCCTCGAGCGGCTTGCGATGACTTTCCTCAAGCTGAAAAACATCCGAGAAGCCTCCCTTTTCCCCTCCGACACCAAGCGGATTGCGGGCAATCGCATCAAAGCGCGCAGCTTCTTTGGCGGGGAAAACATCCGCAACGAGATCATCCACCAACTCCACCATCGCAAGATCGACTTCGATCACAGGGTACACGAAGCGACACCTACCTCGGAAGATTCGGCCCGCGTGCGGCAAATCAAGATGGAAGAAGGAATTAAGGCTTTGATTTTGAGAGGCAAGGGCACGAAAAAGAACTACCAAATCAATATCCCGGCGCATCTCAAAGTCGACATGAAAGCCGTCGCTGACGCGGTGGGGGAAAAGTGTGAATTTGAAGACCCCGCTGTGATTCAGGAGCGGTACGGGCTTCAGATCGGAGGAGTTCCGCCATTTGGCAATCTCCTCAACATCGACAACTACTTTGATGAGAGGATTACTCAGCAGGAGCGAGCTGCTTTTAATTGCGGGTTACTCACTGAATCGATCATCATGAAATCAAAAGACCTGGTTGCCCTAGTCGACCCCAAAATGGGCCTCTTCGGAAAATAAAACCAAGAGCTTCGCAAGCCAAAGAAAGCAACAGGATCCGGCTCGCAAGTCAAAGAAAGGAACAGGATAACGGCTTGCTGCGCAAGCCTAAGGAAGACAAGCACCGGGCTTCAGCCTTCGGCTGATACAACGCCTGCGGCGTTGCCGCTCACATTCGTTCGCGCGCCCGGCACTTCCGCTTCGCGTATGCAACGCAATCGTCCGCGAAGCGTCAAGGAAACCCCGGGCGTGAGCGAAGCGAACGAAGCAGCCGAAGGCTGGGCCCGGGGTTTCCTTGTTCTTGTTTGATCCTGCAGCACGCGGAAGCGTGCGTATTTTAAAAAACGTCTATTGCTTCAATGTGGGCGCCTTTTTAAGCCATGGCCGCATCGCAGGCGATATCGACGTATTGCCCGTCGGACTCAACCGATTGGCGGAAGGGCTCTTTTCTTCTCTGCAATAGTAACTTCGTAGATAAGCAACTTGTTGGGAGCTTTGCGGCCCATTTTGCCAAACCCATACTCGGGGTGCAGATAGAGCTTTCGCGTCTCCCCTACTCTGGCCCCATCAAGCCCCAATTGAAACCCCTTGATGGTTTGAGAAAGAGGGATCGTGTAGGCGCGATCCATCGTATCTTTTACCAAACTTCCATCGGGTGCAAATTCTTTAAAGTAGAGACTCACCGCATCGTCCACCCCAATCACTTCCCCCTCCCCTTCCTGAATCACCTCAACGAAAACCCGATCGGGAACCACTATTTTGATCTTTGGATTTGAAGCGATATTTTTTAAATAGCTCTCCGCTTTTTGAAGAGTTGCAGCCATGTAATTCTCCGCATTCTTCTCCGCCAAATGCATCAAAGGCGCATAGAGATCTTTCTCATTTTTAAGGGGAAGCTTGTGATCCACAAACTTTTTTGCCAAAGAGAGAACCGTATCTAAATCAATGGCATCGGTATACTCATTCAATCTTTCATAAACAATCTGCGCCAAAGAGACCTCCATATCGGTCGGCTGAGTGCTCCAAAAAAATTGAAACCCAAACGGGATTAATCCAACGAAAATCCCGCACGAAAAAACCGTTAACTTCTTTTTCATCTGGTTATAATCGTTAAAAAATCTTCTAGAAACTGATCACTGTTATAAAGAGCGCTGACCTGATCTTTAAGCCCCTCTATTTCAGGATTATAAGGAATTGAAAAAGCCATATACCCGGGTGCAGTTGCACAAAAGAACGGATTGGTTTGCGGCCAAAACTGTTTCAAAGAGAAGGCCTCCTTATACTGATTTTGTTTCTGGATCAAGTCTTGGGGAAATCCATCCAATAAACTCTCTGGAGCTGCGCTGCATTTTCTGGGAAGCTCAGAGACATCGTAAGGGAAATAGGCCAAAGTATCTTCAATGCAGGATCTCTCTTGAAACGCCAGACAGCTCTCTCTCCCGTAACCCAATAAGAGTCCTTGCGCCAAATGGAAGTTATTCTGACGGAAATTAGGAAGAAAAGCCTTCAGAAGAAAAGTGCTCATTTCCACCTTCAAAGGATCCTCAGAAAAATGACTTTGAAAAAACTCTCTATTTTCACTCAACACCTCCTGCATCTTCTTTTTATTGACGAACAATACAGAAAGATATTCCCTATCCAATTTCAAAAATAGAAAATTCTTAAATTCAAAAAGATGTTGATATTTTTCCCATACTTGCCATCCCTTATGCTCCAAAAGAAACTTATTTTTGAAAGCAGGGTCGTCCATCTTTGGGATCAACTGCGGAGGGTAATCGAAGCTAGCTGCCGATTTTTTATCAAAGAGGGTTGCGGCAAAACAGCCTTGAGAGAGCAACCCTCTGAAAAAATCGGTCAGAAATTTCCGATCTTCACACGCGATCTTCCCCACCTCAGCTCCCCAGCCAGAGAGGCAAACCACGCTCCACAAAAGAACTGTTAACGGAAAGGAAAGCCGCAACGCCAACATCCCCAGAATCCTGGATATATGCCTTTATTCACATAAGCGCACTTGGGGCAAAGCCAGGTTTCTTCTTGTTCTTCGTCCTCACTTTGTGACACATACAAGCCAAAAGAGTCAACATGGATTGCGCGTACTCCGACGGGCCCGAGTGGATTTTTGATCCAGATTTGATTGGCATCTAAAATCACATCCTCCATTTGCACATAGATTTTATCTTTTCCCTGGCAATGTTCACACACTGCAAACAGCAGCGTAGGCAGCAACAAACACAACAGTAAACCAAGTTTTCTAAACATGAGAACCTCCTGTCTTAAAAAAATGATCAAACACTTTACGCTTTTCTGAATTTTCCGCAAAGATTTTATTTGACACGACGACTCTCTCTATGATTTATGGAAATCAAACGGAGGTTTCTATGAATGCAAAAAAACTCACAGGTATCGCCTGTATTATTGTTGGCGCTATACTTCTCTTTTTTTCCAACTATATTGCGGAACAAGTAACTGCAGGCAAGCAACGAATCGCATCTGGCCAACAGCAAGTAGACACCTACAATAAGTACTTTTCGGCCACACCCTATTCCAAAGAACTCGGCAAGCAAGTGACGGCGCCCTATCAGCGTCGCATTAACGAAGGCAACGTCGAAGTCTCCTATTACGAATCGCTCTCCCTCATGCTTCAAATCTTCGGCATCATCCTGATCCTAATTGGGATAGCGATACTAGTTTTTTGGAAGAAAAAAAGCTAAGAGGTGGGTAAAACTGAGGAGGTTTTGGGTGATGAGGAGGGAGGTGCCGCCGAAGAGAGCGACGGTGAAGTTGATGGGCTTTTCGATGAAAGTCACCGAATAACTCCCCTTCCTTCCCATCCTGTTTTTCTCTCAGCGGAGCGGGGTTGTTATCGAGCGATTGACGTTAGTGCAGGAGGCTGATCGAGGATGAAGCTCATGACGGGGTCGTCGGCCATGAGGAATGTACTTTTGTCGATGCAGATATCGATTGGGGCGAAATGTTCCCCATACCAGTAGGGCGATTCCAACTGAATGAAAGAGCAGTCTTCATTATTTTGTTCTTGCAGAGCATAGGCTGCCACAGCATGCTTCGGAATCAACGGATCTTCGGGATGGTAGATCAGCAACTTTTTAGCCCGAATTTTTTCGCAGGCTTCCAGACTGTTCAATTCCCATTTATAGAGTGAAGCTAGGCCGATGAAAATATGGCCCAGACCCCAGTGCATATTGTGTCGAATGACCTTCGCGCTGTGAGAAAAAGAGCGATCGTTGATGTATTTGCCCCGGAAAGGGGGAGGATAGAGCTCACTCGATGGTTTATCAAAGCGCATCGAAAGAGCTTTCGCACTGGTTGCTCCGCCCAATGAAAATCCATAAACAACTGGGTTTTTAACCTGGAGGTGTTTCTCAGTGTACTGCAAGATAGCGTCCGCATCCAAAACAAGATCGTTCATGTTATTGGCTTTTCCCTCTGATTCACCCGTGCCGCGGTAATCAAAAATGACAAAGTTGCAGGGTCGATTGTGGGTCATGGAGTACTTGGCCATCCAATTCCACCAGAGATCATATTTGCTGATCGTCGCATTGGGTTGAAAGATAATCACCGTGGGCGTTTGCTCATTGCCTGCCCTATGGCGGATATGAGTACCCGATAATTTCACTCCATCGGGAGTCAATACTTGAAAAGGTTCGTGATTAAAACATTTCTTAAAATGGGGTGAGTCCCAACGCCATCCAAATTGCTTAACAGTCCTATCAACGTCTTTTTGTTTCCACAAAGATGAAGGGAGAACCGCTTCGTACATATATTTATTGAGGAAAAAGCCGATGATCCGGATCAGACCGATAATGGGGATCACTACAGAAATGACATTGTAAATCAGGTGCAAAACCCTCTGACAAAGAGTTTTTTCCACCTGACGGTAGGGCTCGATGCCCGAATGCCACTGAGCTTTAAAGGTAACTGCCATAATCCAATTCTTTTGTGCGGGCAGTATAGCAGATTCTCTCAGCTAAAGAAAGCGAATCATTTTTTTATCAATTTTTAAAAGGGCCCCCAAGATGGGAGCCCAAGGAGAGCAAAATCTTTACTTAACGGTGATTTTTAGAGGGCGAGAGGCTTTGGCTTTGGGGAAGGTGATTTTCAAGATCCCATCCTCGGAGCTTGCCTCAGGTTGTGCCGTTTCATCCATTTGGCCCATTGGCAAAGGGACTAGATAGGAGTAACTATAACGCCCCGATTTAGCTTCAATGTTGATGCTTCCCTTTTCCCAAGAAACGTTAATCTCTTTGGCCTTGACGCCAGCGACAAGAGCTTCGAGAATAAAAGCATCTTCCGTTTCTGAGAGGTGAACCCCGGTGGGTCTGCGAAAACATTCTTCAACATCTTGGAACAGTGTGGCTAAACTTGTCATATATTTTCTCCAGTGGGTGCTTTGTTGCACTCATTCACGAGTGTACGCAACCGCCGGAATATTGTCTAGCACTCTCTTAAACCAACTGCCAAAACAACACTTAACCACATAAGAAAAAACAGGATGGGAAGGAAAAGAGAAGTAGAAAAAGCAAAGCGACCAGAATGAGCTTCCAGGCAGGCAAGAGAAAGTAACAGGATAACGCCTCGCTCTGCGAGGCTAAAGATGACGGCTCGCATGCGCGAGCCTACAGGATACGCCCGCCTGATGGCGGGCTGCAGGATAGAGAGAGGTAAGCGCCGGGCTTCAGCCTTTGGCTGATCTTGCGACTTCGTCGCAATCGCTCACTTCGTTCGCGCCCGGCGCTTTTCCGCTTCGCGCAGAATAACGCTTGTGTTCGCGAAGCGTCAAGGAAACTCCGGGCGTGAGCGAAGCGAACAAAGCATTTGGCTTGCGTAACTAAGCGCCTTGGACGCCGGGGTCTTGCTGTGGGTTGATCACAGGTCGGATCTGAGAAGGAACGGGAGGAGGTGGTGGGTTTATCTTTTGCAGCTCATCCGCTGTTTTGACACGAGCCCGCTTTTTATTGATGTCCCAGGTGCCATCCATGATCTCTTTGATGTCGGTAGAGTCGAGCGTCTCAAACTCCATCAACATCTCGGTCATCAGCTGCACTTTATCTTTGTTTTCATTGAGAATAGTCACGGCTCGCTTATGAGCATCATCAATGAGGGTGCGGACCTCTTTATCTATGGCTTTTGCCGTTTCGTCGGAATAACTCTTCTCATGATAGCCGGCCATTCCAAGGTATTGGCCCGATTCGGTCCTCTCATCATAGGTGACGGTTCCGAGATTGTCAGTCATCCCCCACTCGCAAACCATGCTGCGGGCAATCTTTGTCGCCTGCATAATGTCATGCTGGGCTCCCGAAGACATATCTTGGACAAAAAGCTCTTCAGCTGCACGGCCTCCCATGAGAACAACAAGCTTGTCAAGAACCTCTTTCTTCCAATAGCTCAAGCGGTTCTTCGTGGGCATAAAGTGGGTAGCGCCCAGGGAAAAGCCCCGAGGAATAATGGTCACTTTGTCAACGGGATCGCTGTACTTCACAACGAGGCCGGCAATGGCGTGGCCCGATTCGTGATACGCGGTTGTGAGTTTTTCGTTTTGATCCATCTCTAAGCTGCGCCGCTCTTTACCATAGCGCACTTTGTCTGCCGCTTCGCGCACTTCTGAAGCGGTGACCGCAGAGCGCCCTTTGCGGGCAGCTAGGAGAGCTGCTTCATTGAGGATGTTCTCTAGGTCAGCTCCCGAGGCGCCTGGCGTGCTGCGAGCTATGTCATTGAGATCGACAGAGCCGTCCATCTTGATTTTGCGGGCATGGACTTTGAGAATCTCAAGCCTTCCTTTAATGTCAGGCAGGTCAAGAACGACGCGGCGGTCGAATCGTCCCGGTCTGAGAAGAGCGCGGTCGAGAATATCAGGCCGGTTGGTGGCGGCCATTAAGATGACCCCTTCTTTGGTATCAAAGCCATCCATTTCAACAAGGAGCTGGTTGAGCGTCTGCTCTCTTTCATCATGTCCGCCGCCAATGCCAGCGCCGCGATGACGGCCTACAGCATCGATTTCATCCATGAAGATGATGCAGGGAGCGCTTTTCTTGGCGGTATCGAACATATCGCGAATACGGCTTGCGCCTACGCCGACAAACATTTCGACGAAATCAGATCCAGAGATGGAGAAAAAGGGGCGATCGGCTTCGCCGGCAACGGCTTTCGCAATGAGGGTTTTCCCTGTTCCTGGAGGGCCTACAAGGAGAACACCTTTGGGAATCCGCGCGCCAAGAGCGGTAAATTTTTGGGGGTCTTTCAAGAAGTCGACAATCTCTTTCAATTCTTCTTTGGCTTCATCGGCTCCAGCAACGTCTTTAAATGTGACCTTATTGGTCTCTTTGGTCATCAATTTGGCTGGCGACTTCCCAAAATTCATGGCTGAAGATCCAACCCCTTTCATTTGTCGGGAGAAGATGAAATAGAGGAAAAGGATGACGAGCATGACGGGGAGAATCGTCAAGATATAACTAAAGTAATTGGGAGAAGGTTCTTGGCTCTTAAAGGTTTTTTCCAAAACTGTATTGCGCGGCTGATCCGGTGCGCGATAAACAAGCCCTTTATTGGTAGTGAAACTAGTCCACTCCTCTTTCGCTTGAGCAAACCAGTGGCCAAATACTTCGGGATCTTGCTTCTCTAGGGCTCGGGTAGACAATTCTTGGTTATTGAAGAACCAGATCACTGCACCCACTTTTTGGCGAGCCTTCTCGAGGAGCGCTTCGTTCTTCTCTAAATCTTGAGAAACTTGCGCATATTGCTTCAACTCTTCCACATAGCTGCGAATGCTGCGGAGCGATCCAAGCCGGACTCCATCGACTTCGCGGCCCAAATTGCCGATCAATGCGGTCAACTGGCTCAATGCATTGCGATAGGTGCGTAGCTGCAACTCTGTCGAGTTATCCGCGGCAGTCGCGAGCTGACCGGCCAGAGTCTTGAGTTCCTGTTTCATCGCCTCATTTCCGATCCCTATTGCGGGCGAACGGAGAAGGGCAACTAAGTCGCGGATTTCTTTGCTGACGACTTCTATGGTTTCAATCGATTGCGTTTGCTGAGCCAAAGTCAAATTTCTCTGAACAAAGGGGAGGCTGACGACGTCGCGATCCACCAAACTATGGATGATGATGGCGCTATCGCGGTCAGGTGTGTCGTAAATGGCGCCAATGACAGCAAAGCCAGCTCTCGGAAGTGTCTGTCCGCTAACATGAAGATATAGGTCGGCGGCGTCTTGGACATTCTTTTGAATGGCATCGAGTTCTGCAGTAAGACGGCTAGACTCTGTTTTTAACTCATGATTGTGATTTAACAATTCCAGAAAGCGGTAACGGTCAGAACTCTCTTCATGCAAGTGGTCGCGGAAACGGCCTGTAAAGGTAACCAGGTTTTCATTCTGAGCAATCTTCCGGTTCTCTTCGGGAACAGTCAGGTTCAGGTTGGTTAAATGCTCCGCCTGGTGGCTAAAAGAGACTTTTCCTGAAGTGCTCGAGGTAAATGTCTGCACTCCGATAATGATCAAAATCGCTGCCAGGAGAAAAATTAGGAAGCCTCCTGGAAAGCCTTTTTTGGGGTCGGGTCTCATTTTGGCCATAAACGCCTTGCTTTGTTTACGTTATAAATTGTTCTAAACAGGTCAATTAAAACATCTTTTCTCGTTAAAGTAAAGAGCCAGCGCTTCGGTCAGGGATAGTCCCCGAGATATCACTGGAATCGTCCTCATAACAAAAAAGAATTAAATTGTCTCTCCCCTGTCCATAGAAACTTGAATTTTAACAATTTGTAGACAAAGAAAAGAAAAACACCCTTCCCCTATCAACCCAAATTTTTTTTATTTTGACGTTTTCCCGACCCTCTTCAACCCAATCCAAAATCGTCTCTATTGCATCTCGGGAGAGTGAGATCGATTCCTCTCTGGCGATTTTTTGAATCAGATGTCTTTGTTCAACCCGTTCCAAAGAGTTCAGGTTTACAAAAACTCCCCAAGGTCCCCTTTCGACTGGGACCGCTTCTACCTTCCCGTCGAGATACCGCTTCAGCTCCAGCGCCCTTTCAGAGAGGAGGGTTAAATTGGGAATCGTCTCTTTTCCAAACTTCTCATTGAGAAACGGAAAAAGCTCCATCCTCATCCGGGATCTCAGGTAGGCGGAATCTGAATTCGAAGAGTCGATCAGAGGAGTTAAAGCCCTTTCGTCTAAAAAGGAGAGGATCTCACTGCGGCGCAGAGTCAAAAAAGGGCGCCAAAAGGTCATCCCATATTGCTGACTCACAGGCTGCATTCCGCCCAAGTTGGAAAGATGCGCCCCTTCTAGTACCCGTTTCAGCACTGTTTCGGCTAAATCATCGGCTTGATGGGCTAAAAGCAGAGCCCGATATCGAGGAAAAAGGGTTTGGAAAAAGGAGATTCTCCCTTTGCGGGCCTCATCTTCTTTTTTTGGAATATCCAATCGCACCGAAAAAAAGGGACACCCCAAATCGGCAGCCTCTTGACCTAGTCTGTCCGCTTCATCGCGGCTCTCTTCCCGCCAGCCGTGATCTACATGAGCCAAATGGGGCTTCACTCCACTTTCAATCAACGAATAGAGGAGCGCCTTGGAATCGGGCCCCCCCGAATATCCGAGCAAAAGGGGACTTTTGCGGTCCCAATGGACGCTTAGAAATTCGTGTGTTACACTCGTGACATGACTATTTTGTGGCGCTACGCTTTGCAAAGCTACCTCCGCGTCTTTTTCCTATCGGTCTGCACCTTCATTACCGTGCTGATCGTCGCCCGCTTTAAAGAGGTCGCCCGCTTTACAGCGCTCAGCGGCGATTTCTCCAAATCTGGGCTGTTCATAGTTTACCAAGTTCCCGCCATTTTGCCGATTGCAATTCCCATTTCTGCCCTCATAGCCTCCCTCCTCCTCTTTCAACGCCTCAGCCGAACCTGCGAATTGACAGCTCTAAGAGCCTCAGGCCTAAGCCTAACAAAGATTCTAAGCCCGCTGCTGTTCGTTTCGTTGTTTCTATCGATCCTCAATTTTTCTATTTGCGCCGAGGTTTCTCCCTATTGCCGCAGAGAGGGTAAAACTCTTTTTTTTCATGAAACTTCCCAGAATCCCCTCCTCCTCCTCCAAAGGCAAAAACTGGTCAAAATCAAACACGCCTATTTAGACATGAAGGTCAAAGATGATGAGACGACCAAAGATCTCACCCTGATCTTCCACAATGACGCCAATCAGAGGCTCAGCCTCCTTTCAGCGCGCAAATTGCGAATGGCAGGCGATGAACTTTTGGGTGATGACTTGGCCATCGTTTCCTACCTCAACTCCGATAAGGGATTTGATTCCCTCATTATTGAAAATCAATCGGCTATGTCGACATCGGCACCTCTTTTATCCAAAGCGCTCAAGAAAAACCGGCCCCGCCTCGACGTGAATGCCCTGAGTTATAAAATGCTTCGATTGAGCAAAAAAACTAAACCAGCCCACATTGAAATGTTGAGGCGCATTTCCCTCTCCATGGCCGTGTTTAGTTTCACTCTTCTCGGCTGCGCCTTTGGCATTGAAGAGGGAAGAAATCCATCGAAGAAAAACCTCTTTTTTGCACTTCTTTTAACTCTCTCTGTATTAATGAGTTATCTAATGGGAAAAGAACTGAAAAACTCTCCCCTTCTCGCGATGGTTGCATTTACGCTTCCCCATCCTTTCATTTGGTTTTGCTCAACATTTCATCTTTATCGCATTTCACGGGGGAGAACATGAGCCTTTGGCAGCGCTACCTTTTATCCCAACTCGTCAAGGCCTTTTTTTTCCTCTTTTTTTGTCTCTTTACCATCTATGTGATCGTAGATCTTTCCGTTCATGGAATCCGTTTCCTCTCTCAATCCACCTTCATCGATGTAGCCCTTTTTTATTTGCACACTCTATCTGCCCTTCTGGAACTATTTCTGACTCTCACCTTTTTACTATCCACAATGCGCGTTCTCTTTGATCTCAATACCCACCGCGAAATTGTGGCCCTGCAAATGGCAGGTCTTTCTAAAAAGAGACTCCTCATGCCCTTTTTTTTCTTTGCCAGTCTCCTCTCTGCTACTTGCTATTTAAATAGCCAGTTTTTTGCCCCAGAATCTCAAGACATCACCGAAGCCTTTAGAGATTCTCATAAACCCAAAAAGAAAAAAGTGAAGAACACCCATGTCTACTCCATTTCTTTGGAAGACGATTCGGAGCTGGTCTATCAAAAATTCAATAATGAAAAAAAAGAGCTCAATGATGTGTATTGGATTCGCAATCCCAATGATATTTGGCACATGAAATTTCTGCAGATCGATCCTCTAAAAGGGAGATTCGTGAACCATCTCACTCGCAATAAAGAGAAACAAATTGAGCGGTCGGAGAGTTTTGTCACGCGCGATTTTTCTGAAATTCCTTGGGACGACGACGCTATCCTCCACCGGTTTGTCCCTTTTGCCAACCGCCCCGTCTCCACTCTTCTGCTCCAAGCCTGTTTCGACACTACGGAGCGCTCCAGCGTCTTTTCCCACCTTTTTTATAAAATCCTGACCCCTTTAATGCCTCTGCTCGTGCTCTTTGCCATCGGTCCCATCTCCATTCGATTTTCTCGCAATCATCCCCTCTTTCTCATCACTGCCTGTTCCCTTTTTGGCTTTGTCGCACTCAAGGTCATTCTAGATGGGATGCTCATCCTCGCAGAAAATCAAGTCCTCCCCTCTCTGATCGCCATTTTTGGACCCGTTGGACTGCTTCTCGCTTTTTCATTGCCCTCTTATGCGAGGATGAGATGAGAGCGTTTCTTTTTTTCATTCTCTGCCTCTGTATCCCCCATCTCATAAAACCCAATTTTAAAATCCCTCCCCGCCTCGCTTTGCCCTACCATCCCGAATGGGAAGTTCCTCGCCCCGACCCTGAAATTCTCGCCATTCTCAATCAACCCTTCACCTACCTTTCCCATGGCAACCAGTCGACCGTTTTTCAAAGTCAAGATGGACGGTATGTCCTCAAACTTTTTCGATCGACGCGCCCCCGCTTTCCCCTCATTCAAAATCTCAAATGCCACTTTGCCTCATGGAAACACAAAAAACCCAAAAACGATCTCGTCACAAAAACGATCAAAACCTTAACAGCCGCCCACATCGCCTTCACCGAAGCGAGTGCATTCACTCAAGTTTTTTTCTGCCACCTGAACCTCACTGAAAATCTCCTTCCCACTGCCACGCTGAAAGCCCATCGCACATACCATCTTCCCCTCGACCGCTGCCGCTTCGTTCTGCAGAGAAAAGTAACCCCCTTCAAAGAGGCCCTCCTCGCAGCGAAAGGCGATCCCGAAAAAATGCATCAGCTCATTGAGTCATTCTTTCGCCTTTTAACCGAGCGCGCCGCGCTTGGAATTCGCAATTCCGATCCGAATTTGGGCCCCAATTTTGGCTTTCTTGACGATCAAGCTGTGGAAATCGACTTTGGCAATTACCGCAGAGGGAGCGATCCCCGCGAAATGGAAAATTACCGCCAAAGATTTAAAGATTGGCTGGCCAAAAATGCACCTGAATACCTACAATCCATTCAGTTATGAGGCCGCCTGAAAGCTACCAAGATCTCCAAGAACTCTCCACTGAAATCCACCATTTTAATTCCATTCTCGGTCTTTTGCATTGGGACCAAGAAACCTACATGCCGCCTGGAGGCATCACTCCTCGCAGCCATCAGATTTCTCAATTGTCGGCATTGATCCATGAGAAGAAAACGGGGCGCAAATTCAAAGAGAGTTTGGAGAAGTTAGTCAGTCTTTCTACAGGAAAAATAAAAGCCAAAGGGCTCTCAAAAGCGCAGCATGCCGCAGTGAGAGAATGGCGAAAAGATTTTCTACGCGCGACAAAACTCCCCGCCTCATTTGTCAAAACCTTTTCTCAAGTGACCTCGGAAGCTAGCCAGATCTGGTCCGCCGCCAAAAAAGAGAACAACTTTAAGATCTTTGCCCCCTCCTTAGAAAAAATCCTCGACCTTTGCCGTCAAAAAGCCCAAATTTTCGGCTTCGAAGACCACCCTTACGATGCCCTTTTGGAAACCTACGAGCCCTGCATGACCACCCGCAAGGTAGATCTGATTTTCACAGGCTTACAAAAGGAGCTCACTTCCCTTCTCAAAAAGATCACCTCGAGCCGGCAAATCGATAACCGCTTCCTCCATAAAACAGTCGACGCGGAAAAGCAGCAAGAGCTTGGAAAACTTATCCTCTCTCGCCTGCCTATGGATCTGGCCTATACGCGCCTCGATCTTTCGGCCCACCCATTTTCCCTAGCCCTTCATCCCCACGACAGCCGCATCACCACTCGGGTGTTGCCCAATGCCTTCATGAGCAACGTCTTCTCGGTCCTCCATGAGGCGGGCCACTCATTTTATGAGATGGGGCTTCCCCTAGATACTTGGGGAACACCGCTTAGTGAAGCAACCTCTTTAAGCGTCCATGAGAGCCAATCGCGCTGGTGGGAAACGCTCATTGGCCGCAGCCTTCCCTATTGGGAGCACATGTATCCGATCCTGCACAAGGCGCTCCCGACCCTTCTCAAAGGCATTTCTCTGGAAAAGTTCTATCGCGCCATCAACAAAGCGACCCCCACTCTCATTCGCGTTGAAGCGGATGAAGTGACCTATTGTCTTCATGTGATCGTCCGGTTTGAGATTGAAAAAGCGCTTATTTCGGGCAAACTTCAGGTGAGCGATCTCCCCGAAGCGTGGAATGCCAAGATGGAAGAGTACCTCGGCCTTGTTCCTCCTAACAATACGCAAGGCTGTCTACAAGATATCCACTGGTCCCTGGGCGACTTCGGATACTTCCCCACCTATGCCCTGGGCAACCTCCTATCGGCCCATTTTTTTACCGCCTTTGCGAAGCAGCATCCCGATTGGGAAAAGCGCCTCTCCAAAGGGGACCTCTGTTTTATTAAAGACTGGCTGAAGAAGAACATTCATAGCCATGGCCGCATGTACAATTCGGAAGAGTTGGCGAAAAAAGTGACGGGCAAACCATTTAGCGAAGCGGCCTATTGCGCCTATCTGAAGAAAAAATACGCCGCCATCTACAATTTCTAGCGAAGAACAAGATGGGAAAAACAGGATGGCTGGGAAGGACTTACCGGCGGGCCAAAAAACAGGATAGCAGGGCAAGTCGCTGCTATATAACCCATCCTGTTCCTTTTTGCGCTTAGTGGGGGGTGTGCTTGAGGCGGTACTGGCGGCGGTGCTCCGCTTCATTGAATCTTTGGATTTGCTCTGTAGTCTCGGGAACAACAGGAATGATCTCCACAGGTTTGTTGTCGTCGTCCATGGCAACAAAAGTGAAGTAAGCAGAGAGAATATCTTTTTGTTCTAGAGTCCGAAAATCCTCTGCAATGACTTTAACCCCAATTTCCATCGAGGTTCTCCAGGTCTTATTCACGGAGGCTTTGCAGACTAAAATATCGCCGCGATGGGCCGGATTGAGAAACCGGACCGAATCGATCCCCAAAGTGACGCAAACCCTGCCGCTATGCCGCTTGGCAACAATGGCCGCCAAATTATCAACCAATTGCATCAACTTTCCGCCGAAAAGAGTGCCATGCGGATTGAGGTCATTGGGGAATACCTCAACCACCTGGTCAATAATGGCAGATGCAGAGACAGGTTTACCTTCCATAGGGAGCCTTGAACTCCCCCATAGCAGAACCAAAATAAAATGGAAAGCCCTTTAACGTTTAGAGAACTGGAAGCGCTTACGGGCCCCTTTACGGCCATACTTTTTGCGCTCTTTCTTACGTGGGTCGCGAGTCAAATAGCCGAGCTCTTTGAGATCGCCGCGAATCGCCTCGTCCTCTTGAACTAGGGCGCGACTGATTCCAAGACGGGTAGCGACGGCTTGAGCTTCAAGGCCCCCGCCTTTGACTCGGATGATCAGATCTACTTTCTCTGGATTTGAAAACTTCTGAATCGGAGCCATGATCAATTCACGCTGCAAGGGAAGGGGAAAATGTTCTTCAAATTTGCGTCCATTGACATCGATGCTTCCTGATCCTTTTCTTAAACGGACTGCGGAAACTGCAGTTTTTCTGCGGCCAATTCCAATTGTCTCTTCTTGCTTTGCCATTTTCAAAAATCCTTTAAATGTTTACAGGGATGGGCTTTTGAGCATCCAAGTCGTGTTTTGCACCTTTAAAAATGCGGAGCTTTTTCACTTGCTGTCCGCCCAGGCGAGTCTTCGGCATCATCCCTTTGATTGCGTGCATCAAAACCCATTCTGGTTTACGTGCCAACATAGTCTCATAAGGGGTCTCTTTCAATCCGCCGATATAACCAGTGTATGTTTTATAAATTTTGCGGGCTCTTTTCATCCCAGTGACTGCGACCTTTTCGGCATTGACAATCACAACGCCATCGCCACAATCGACAGACGGAGTGAAGTCGGGCCGGTGTTTGCCGCGGAGAATTTTGGCCACTTCAGCCGCAAACCGGCCGAGGGTTTTACCAGTGGCGTCGAAGAGATACCACTTCCGGGTATCATTGGCCTCTTTCTTAGTCAGGAGAGGGGTCTTTTGCTTTTGATTCATGGTTTTAGATTCCTAAATTGAAAACAGTATAATAGCTCCAAAGACGCTTTTTTGCCAACATAGATTTTTTGTTTGCCTCGAGAATCTCCAATCCTCTAAAATAAACCACTTATGAAAGAGCCAAAGACATATTTTATTCGCACCTATGGCTGCCAGATGAACGAGCTCGACACGGAGATCATGGCTGGCCAGCTCCAAAAGCGGGGCCTTACCCCAACCCAAGATGAGGAGTCGGCCGATCTTCTCATATTCAACACCTGCTCCATCCGCGACCTCGCCGAGCGCAAGGTCATGGGCAAGCTGGGCCGCATGGGCCGGGGCCAAAAGCGCAATACCCTCATTGGGGTTACCGGCTGTATGGCCATGGCCAAAAAAGACTCCCTTTTCCGCAAGTTCCCTCACCTCGACTTCGTGGTCGGCACCAACAACATCACCGACCTGGGCACCGTCCTCGATGAGGTCCTCTATACCCGCCGCCAAGTCTATAAAACCGATGACCGGTTCGAAGAAAATTTAGATTATCTAGTGGCCCAGCGGGACAATAAAATAAAAGCTTTTGTATCCATTATCCGCGGCTGCGACAAATTCTGCACCTATTGCGTTGTCCCCTACACCCGCGGTCAAGAGGTTTCCCGTCCGCCCGAAAGCGTCGTCGAGGAGTGCAAAAAGCTCGTCGATTCTGGCTATAAAGAGCTCACTCTCCTCGGCCAAAACGTCAATAGCTACGGCAAAGACAAGCCCGAGTGGAACTGCCTTTTCCACGACCTTCTCTACCAGCTCGATAAAATCCCCGGCATGGAGCGGATCCGCTTCATGACCTCCCACCCCATCGACATCACCGTCGAGCTCATGCAAGCCATCCGCGACCTCCCTTCCCTTTGCGAATTTGTCCATTTCCCCATTCAAGCCGGCTCCTCTCGCATCCTCAAAAAGATGCACCGCATCTACACCAAAGAGCAATACCTCGAGAAAGTCTCCCTTCTCCGCACCATTGTTCCCAATGTCTCTCTTGGCACCGACATCATTGTTGGCTTTCCCACCGAGACCGAAGCCGAATTCCAAGAGACCTACGACGTCCTTGCCCAAATCCGCTACTCTCTCGCCTTCATCTTTGCCTACAGCCCCCGAAAAGGCACCCCCGCCATGCGATGGAAAGACGACATCCCCGAAGAGGTCAAGCAACACCGGCTCCAGCGCCTTATGGACTTACAAGATGAAATCAGCAATCAAGAGCGGCAGCAGATGCTGGGGCAAACCTACGAGGTGCTAGTGGAGCGTTTTAACAAAGACGGCCAAATGCTGAAAGGGCGCACCCGCTGCTGGAAAAAGGTGATCTTTGAGGGCGAAGACTCTCTCATCGGCACTCTCCAACAGGTCAAAATCCACAGCTACAGCCACCAAACCCTCATCGGCGAGCTGGCAAAACCAACCATCTTGAAGGTGATTTAAGAGTGAATGGCAAACATAATTTCTTCGAGCCGTTTATGCAGGCCGGGCAAATCGTTTTTAATGGTTTCCCAAACCACGTCGTAATCCACCTCAAAGTAGGCATGAATTAACGTATTCCTCATACCGATCATTTGCTTCCAGGGTATGGAGGGAAATTGACGTTGAGTTTTTTTGGATATACGATTGGCTGCTTCACCCAGCACTTCCAGTTCACGCACAATTGCATTCGCAAAAAGGCGATCATTATTTAAATGAGCTCGTTTTCTTCCTTTGACAAAGGTGAGAAGAGCAGCAACAGAATCGAACATATGTCGAAAACGAACCACATCCTTACTTTCCATAGATGATTTTGGCCTTGGCTAAGACTTCGTCTCGGAAGTAGCGACTTAAACTATTGGGTGTTTTAAGATCTACATCTCTTCCAATGATTTCACTCAACTCATCTTGCATATCAACCATTGCAAAAAGACCAGGAATATGCTTCTTTTCAAATTTAACGAGAACATCAACGTCGCTTTTGGGAGTAAAATGCGAAGTCAATATGGAACCGAAAAAGGCCAAATAGGCAATGTGATATTTTTTGCAAAATTCACCAATTTTTTTTCTATTGATCAGAATCGGAAGTTTTTTCATAGAGAAACTCGTATGGGACCCTTATACCTCAAAAAACCGTTTTTTTAAAGATCTACTTTTGCATCCTGCCCTACTGATAAACTTTATTTTACTATATTTTAACTGTGAATAGGGTTAAAATATTTATACTATTTATGGATCGTTTATTATTATCTAGACTTACTAAAGATTTTTTGAATCAAGACTCGCCATTGGTGTCGGGACGAGAACGGTACCGCATGGGCTGGGGCGGGTCGGTTTTAGCGTCCCATCCGAAGGCCCAAAACAAGCCGAATAGAAAGTGGAGAGTGAAGGAACTTCTGGCCCTGAAGGAGCGGTTCGAGGGGCTTTTTGAGAACCGGGAAGTGGGGGTGAATCTATCGACAGCCCCCAAGTTGGCAAAGCCGGTTGAGCCGCCGAAGGCCAGCGTTAGGCCCGCATGGTACTTTTCAAGAGGGGCCTTGGAAGCGGATAAAAAGAAAAATCCGGAGCCCATTCTCTATTTGTTAACCGAGACAAATGAAATGGCTAAGGCCAGACCTGTGCCGGGCAATACCTATCTATTTCGTTCCTTATGCAGAGGCAAAGGGATTTTGAGAAAAAACCAGCTAGGCCTAATCTACTTGGATGTAGATAATCGATTCATCTCTATGATGCTCCCCTATTTGAAGACGCATGGCTTGGTGAGACCCCCGTATTTCAATTTGTTTGGAACGCCAGAGGGGGCGCACGTTCCGGTGATCCCAGCTAGAGAGGCCGGCTTTCAATATTTGGATGAAGTGGAAGAAGCCGGCCAAGAATTTTCTTTTGAAATTGAGGGCCTCTATTCCATGGAACCGGTATCATGGCCAGAGGTTGAACAAGTTTGGTTCTTTAAGATCAGGTCAGAAGAGCTAGAGCGATTGAGACAAAAGTATTTCTTACCGGCCATTCCTGGCGGGCATGCGTTCCACATCGCCGTAGCCGTCAAGCCCCGAATTGGGTTCAGCGAGGGGCCCAAACCTTTGCCTTTGATGAGAATTAATATCGCTTTTATAGCAGCTTAACCATCCATCTTGATTTAATCCGTCTTGTTGTTGATAATTCGGGGCATGTTCGTACCCCGTGTTCAAGAAATCTCTAGGCCTATTTTAGCTGAATCGCCCCCTGTTACCGATATTGTAAAGAAAATTGCCATCAGTTGTTTGAAGGAGCTGGCTGTTTCTTTAGCTATAGGCGTTGTGGTTGCCCTGTTTGTTCCTTTGGCTGGGGGGATTGCTTTGATGGTGAGCGCAGCTCTCGTGCAAGTGGTCGTCAGCGCTTTCTTTCACGGACTTGGTGCCTACGCATCTCAGAAGATAGCCGATGGCGGGCCCAATTTAAAGCACTTTGAAAGGATTCTCTCTGTTTGTGAATGGGTGACGGGGGTTAACTTTGCCCTCTTTACCGGATTCAATGCGCAAACACTGATTCATGAGTCTGGCCATGCGATGGCTGCTCTTTCAATTTACAAAAGGCCCCGACCTGCGATTGAAGTCTACCCCTTTTTGGGCGGGATTACTCAATTTTACAAAACTTCGATGACCCCATTTGGGAAGAAATTGGGACCTGTAGCCGCTACCTGTTTTATTGTCGCTAGCGGGCCCGGATTTACTCTGCTGATTTCTTCCATCTTATTTGCCATCGGATTGGCGATTAAGGAAAAGTATCCTCAATTTGGAAAATATCTCATTGCTTGGGGCATCATTGACTTCCTCAATCACGCCCACTATGCCTATTCAGCCCTGCATGCGAATCCTTCGAATCTGGCCCATGATTTTGTTCACCTGGCGATTTTTGGGCTAAACCCCATCACAGCAGTGATTGGGATCCTCGCGATCCCCGTCATCCTCACCCTGGGCATGCACTGCTGGCAATCAAACAAACCAGCCCCAGCCCCCATTCCAGTTACCGTCTAGATGAGGGCCGCCTGGGAAGACGGCCCTGGAGATGATTAGAAATCGAATCGGACGGTGGCTGTTAACCCGTGTATGTACAGATTGCCGGTTGGCTCGATGCCGTTAAACCAGCTCACATCGTCTGTAAATTTGCGGAACATGTTCTGATCCCAGAAAATTTGGAACTCATACCCGGCCGACACGTCGAAGTACCACTTGTTGCAGTTGAAGTACATCCCCCAGCCAAGACCCATTTCAAGATCCATGTGAGCCCGTAAGGTGCTTACCCTTGAATCGCGAACGGTTGCTGTAGTAGGCACAACAACAGATACGGTGCTTGTAGGACCTATTGAGTGGGTCTCCCGGAATGATACTTTTGTATAGCGCGTATAGAGAATATCCGCTTCTCCATTTCCAAAGAGTCTAACTCCAGCTCCCAACATCCAATCGGTAGCTAGGCTTGCTTCTGGTCCCACAGCCCAAGATTTGGAGCTCTTTTCGATGCGTTGATCATCGACATAGCCAAGGCCAAATCCTGTGTTGTTCACATACGACACGTTATAATTTTGCCGAATGAATGCGCCTCTCACTCCAAATGCAGGGCGGAAGGTGAGCTGCGTACCTACGTAGTACCAACGGCCCAGATCAAGGTCCGCAATATCCATCTTTAGATTCCAATCGGCTCTAGCAGAATCAAACACGTTGCTGGTCGTTCCCGACCCAGCGGCAATGGTAAACTGACCGCTAAATGGCAGCCCTTGGGTTGCAAAAATTTGAGCTGAATTAGTCGTGCTGATAGGAACACTAGCGTGCTTGTGATGAGTGCCATGGAACCAGGTATATTCGGCATGCACATCCCAGTTATCGTAATTGAATTTTCCACCAGCGCCGACTTTAAAACCGGGTTTAAAATCAAAATCCATCTTGATCGATTTTGCATTCAGGGGTGAAGTGACGAGGAATGGAGTTGTAAATGGCGCCGTGTTTCTATTGATAAATCCTAACTCGAGGTTATCTTCGAGCGGCTGCCAATAGATGAACCCTGCATCAAAATAGACATTCCAAGGACATCTTGTCTTAATACCAGCAGGAAAGTTATAGGCCGCATTTAAAACAGGTACGGGCCAGGGAGGACAGCAAGGATCTGGACAAGCCTCTGGGCAAATTTGCATGGGCGGACACGGTTGCGGACAGGGCGGCTTGCAAGGCTTTGGACAGGCAGGTGTTGCACATTCTGGCTGGCAAGGCTTGGGACAACCTTTTGGCTTGGGACAACATTTTGGCTTTGGACAACAATCCACACGAGGAGGAGGACAAGGCTGCGACGGGCCCCAGTGTTCTCGAGCACCGACTCCCTGCATGAGAAGCACAGTAGCCCCAGTCAAGATCCATTTTGATACCGAATTCATACAACAACCTCCAAAGACGTTTTAACTTCCCGATACTAAAAGGATCTTTTTGTTACAACATCTTTTTAAATTGTTCTTCAGAAAGGATCTTAATTCCTAATTCTTTTGCTTTATCGTACTTAGAACCAGGCTCATCGCCCACAAGAACATAATCTGTATTTTTACTAACTGATCCTGAAACTTTGCCTCCCCTCTCTTTAATTAAGGCAGCTGCTTCATCGCGCGAATAATGTTGCAAGGCGCCGGTCAAAACAAAGGTTTTGCCCGAAAAGTCGTGGCCAGTCATCTTCTTCTTCATTTTTTGAGGATGAACGCCGTGGGCCAGCAATAATTTGATCTCCTCGCGGTTATCCTTATCTTTGAAAAAGGAGACGATCGCCGGCGCCGTCTTTTCTCCAATCCCCTCAATGGCTAAAAGATCGCCTTCCGACATATCGATCAAGGTCTCAAGATCGCCCGCCTCTTCCGCCAAAAGTTCGGCCGTTTCTGTTCCTACGTACTTAATTCCCAATCCCATAATGAATCGGGAAAGGGGGCATTTGCGCGATTGATCGATACTATCGAGCAAATTGCGAATCGATTTCTCTTTAAACCCGTCCAACTTGGAAAGGGCTTTTTCATCAAGCAGATAGATGTCTGAAACTCGACTGACCAACCCTTTCTCAACCAATTGCTCGACGACCCTTTCTCCCATATGTTCGATATCCATGGCATGTTTGGAGGCAAAGTAGATCACCCTGCGCACCCTTTGACCGCCGCATTTCGGGTTGGGGCACCGGACGGCCACCTCCCCTTTTTGCCGTTCCACTTCTGTCCTGCAAATGGGGCAATATTTGGGCATGTGCCAAATTTGGCTATCGCGGGGCCTCTTTTTAAAATCGACTCGCACCACTTGCGGAATCACATCTCCCGCTTTTTCAATGACAACCGAATCGCCCACCCGGATGTCTTTCCTTGCAACTTCTTCCTCATTGTGCAATGTAGCTCTCGAAATCGTACTTCCGGCCAAGAAGACCGGCTCCAGCTCGGCCACGGGGGTCAAAACACCCGTCCTCCCCACCTGAACGGTAATCTCATTCACACGAGTAAAAGCCTGCTCCGGAGCAAATTTATAGGCCACTGCGTAGCGGGGCGCCTTGCCAGTGACCCCCAATTGGCCGTGGTATTTTAATTCATCGACCTTAATGACGATTCCATCAATTTCAAAGGGCAGATGTCCCCTCTCTCTATAGATTTTTTCGGCAAACTGCATGATCTCTTCCAAATTCTTGCACACAGCCAAGTGATCGGATTTGGCCGTTGGCAGCCCTGCTCTTTTCAAAAAAGCGTGGATATCGTGCTGCGTGTCGACACTCGACTGCCCCTCTCCAATTCCATACGCGACCAAGTTTAATTTTCGCCTGGCCACCTCTCTGGGATCGAGCAATTTCAAAGAGCCCGCTGCCGAATTGCGGGGATTGGCGAAAGGCTCTAACCCCTCCTCCTCTCTCTGTGCATTGATGGCATGAAAAATGGCGAGCGGCATATAGACCTCTCCCCTCACCTCCAAAATTTCAGGCACAGGCCCGCTCAGCTTCAAAGGGACCGATTGAATCGTCTTGATGTTGGCGGTAACGTCATCCCCCATTTTGCCATTGCCGCGCGTCAAAGCGTGCACCAGATGCCCCTTTTCATAGAGCAAAGAGAGAGAAGCCCCATCCATCTTCAATTCGCAGCAAAAGTCGACCTCTCTCTTTTCCAACAGCTTATGAACCCGTT
>CAYWKW010000019.1:0-23834 GCA_964458995.1 uncultured bacterium
GCGCCAATATCAGAATTATACTTGCGCAACCATGGACAAATTCCATAAGATCTTCTCTTCAGATCCGACACGAGTCGCGACGACGCCCGTTGAGTGGGCCGTTCGCGAATATGTTCAGGAGTATCTGGTGAGAAGCGCTCGATGGTGAAACTCGCAAAAACGTTCAGACATTTCCAGCCGTTCAATGCACTTGTATTGGGCGATTTCATGCTCGATACGTATACAACAGGCCGAGTGAAACGGATTTCCCCGGAAGCGCCCGTCCCCGTCATGGAGGTCATTAGGCAAGAGTCGCGCCCAGGCGGAGCGGGCAACGTCGTCCTCAATTTAACGACGCTGGGAGCCAAGGTATTTGCCGTTGGACGCATCGGAAGCGATGGAGAGGGAGCTGAGCTTAAAAAACGGCTCCATCAAGCCGATACATCCGCTCTACTCGTTGAGCCCAACTACAAAACGCCCGTTAAGAATCGCCTCATCGCCGATAGCCAGCAAATCCTCCGCGTTGACTTTGAAACGATTACCCCTTTGCTTCCCGAATTAGAGGATCAGATCATCGAGCGATTAAGAAACCTCATCCCGCAAGTGCAAGTGGTCGCCGTCTCCGATTATGGAAAAGGGTTCCTGACGCATCGGCTGATTGCCGCGGCTCTGCAAATGGCCAAAGAGGCGAAGATCCCCGCCGTTGTCGATCCCAAAGGGTCCGATTTTAGCAAATACAAAGGCGCAACGGTTTTAAAACCAAACCTTTCCGAAGCGTATGCCGCAGCCAAATGCGCTTCCCATTGTTCTCTCGATGAAGTGGCAAAGCAGCTGCATGCATTAGCGGATATTCTTCTCATCACTCGCTCCGAGGCGGGGATCTCCATTTTTGACAAGGGAGAACGATCTGATTTTCCGGTTCGATCCAGAGAGGTGAAGGACGTAACGGGAGCCGGCGATACAGTTTTAGCAATGATTTGCCTAGGGCTTGCGAATGGACTCGATATCCAATTAGCGGCTCAGCTGGCCAATATTGCTGCAGGCCTCTCCATTGAGCGGTTGGGCTGCGTGCAGATCACCCTCTCGGAGTTGGCGCAGCGTCTTTTGGAAACCGATTCAGACACCAAGATCTTCGATGAGAGCCACACTTATGCACTCCATCAAGTGCTTCAAGGAAAGCGCTACAATCTTCTCGTGTTGGAAAATGGGCAAGCGATGACAACACCGCTCTTCCGCACCATTCGGCACTTAGCGAACCAAGAGGGGCAAGAATTGATCATCTATGTGCGAGACTCCAATCCGAGCGATGAATTCATCCATCTTCTCTCATCGCTGCATGAGGTGGACTATATCATTCTACAAACGGAGAGTCTGAAGAACCTCTGCGATGCGATCCATCCGCACGAAGTCTATCTATTAAAGCAGGACCAGATGATCCGTCTCGACCAAGCCAAAGAGTTGCTCGACACTCTCATTAGCCAAACGGTTTAATATGAACCAGACCCAAAACTCAGGTTATGAAAAAGCCATTAAAAGCGTATAGCGAGAAAAGGAACCTCAAAGAATCGAAAGAGCCAGCAGCCAAGGTTCGCAAAAAAGCGAAAGGCGAGCTGATTTTTGTGGTACAAAAGCATGCGGCGACGCGGCTGCACTACGATTTTCGCCTGGAGATGGATGGGGTCTTGAAAAGTTGGGCTGTTCCGAAGGGCCCCTCGATGAATCCAGCGGACAAGCGGCTGGCAGTACAAGTAGAAGACCACCCCTTCGACTACAAAGATTTTGAGGGGATTATTCCAAAGGGGTATGGCGCTGGCGCCGTGATTATTTGGGACCAGGGCACTTATGAATTAGAGGCTTCCAAAAATGCGCTTCATCTAGAACTACATGGGAAGAAATTGAAGGGGGCATTTACCCTCGTTTGCTTTCGGGAAAATCAGTGGCTCCTCATGAAGAAAGAGGACGAATATGCAAGCAAAGAGGATGTCACCAAAAAAGATCGTTCGGTCGTCTCAAAACGGAAGCTGGAAACCCTGGTCGCAGAGTTCAAACGCCAAAAAAAGTGACAGTAGTATTTATGGGAAGGATTGTTTTAATTACAGGAGCCACTCGAGGGATTGGGTGGGCAACTACCCAGCGCTTAGCAAAGAAAGGGTATAAGATTATTGGGATCGCAAGAAAAAAAGGGGAGCAAGAATTCCCCGGCACTCTTCTTTTATGCGACTTAACTAATCGGAAGGAAATACAGCAAGTGATGAAACATATCGCCCATGTGGATATTCTGATTAATAATGCGGGCCTTGTTCACCCTCAACTTTTAGAGGAAGTTGAGTTGGATAAATTGGATGAAGTATATGAATTGAATGTTCGAGCCCCAATCCAGCTGGCACAAGGTTGTCTGAGTCATATGAAAAGGCAGAGATGGGGACGTATTGTTAACATTGCCAGTAGAGCTTTTTATGGAGCCCCTAGCCGCACTAGCTATGGAGCCGCCAAGGGGGCTTTAATCGGTTTGACTTACAATTGGGCGATAGAGTTGGCCCCTTTTGGAATTACGGTGAATGCAGTGGCTCCAACTGGTACGGAGACAGAAATGCTGAAGGAGTGCTATCCCGAAGGAAGTGAAGGGAGAAAATGGTTGCTTTCGTCTATTCCAATGGGGCGCTTTGCTCAACCCTCAGAAATATCTGCGGGCATTGAATTTCTCATTTCAGAAGATGCTGGTTTTATTACCCGTCAAATTCTTTCAATTGATGGCGGCGCTAGCCATTAGGGATAAAGAGAGAGAATTTACGAATCTCTCTTTGATCTTTTCTGGCAGTAGATTCAAAGAGAGAAACGGATTGTAGTCTTCTAGCTCCATCAACAATAGCCTTCCATCTAGCAGCCGGCAGCCGTCGACGCGCTGAATTCCAGATTTGCAACTGTTCCATTGAATGAATTTGTAAGCAAAATCAATATCTGCCTGTGTGGGATCATACATTTTTAGCTCCCATCTCTTAGTCGAATCGGGCGCGTAGAGAGCGTAATGGAATTGGTCGTCTACAAAATAAAATGAGACCTCATATCGGAAATCAACAACGGGCTGAATAACGAGGTTGGGACGCTCTTTTGCGAGAAGTTCCTCATGCGTTAGGATTTGAATTCCAGATGAATCTGCGCCATCTATCGGTTTTAGAAAATAGCGCTCGTAAGGAGAAGAGAGCTCTTTTGGAGAAAAGAAAGTGGGGATTACTGGATATCCCAACAAAAACAGCTCTCTGAGGTGATGCTTGCCTTGGATATCTCCTTTTCCGCGCAGATCGTTAGAAAGGGGGAGATTCCCTTTTTGCCGCAACATTTTCAGCGGTTCTCGATGTGCTGGTCGCGGGCCTGTGTTCCTGAGGAGAACGACATCGACGACAGGAAGCACTTTTTCTATGTCATCGATGTGCGCCAGGCAGACTTTAAAATGCTTTCTGAGATGTTCGCTTAACTCGATATCTTCCCGAAAATATTCACGTCCCTTCGCCTGGTAATAAAAGTTTGTGACCAATAAAACTGTTTTTTTCACGCAACCATCCTAAATAAAAATACATGAATCATGAGATCCGTTACAAAATGAGCAACAATGGCGGTCCAGAGCCCTCTAGACCAGTATAACCAACCAAACACAATCCCCGCGATGCCATTGAGGAAAAGAACTCGATAGATCTCAAATGCAGAGAGAGACGTAAGTTGTTTGGAAACTGCTGGCAAATGGCCCATCCCAAAAAGAATGGCCACTAAAAGATTTACACTCCACAAAATGGATACCCTGTTACCTCCATGAATTTTGATGACCTTGCCAAAGAGGAAATAGATCAGCGTGAAGAGAAAAAGCCTGAATAGAACTTCTTCGTTAACGCCTCCGTAAAGAGAAACTAATGCCCCTGCCCAAAATGGCGGATGAACTCCTGAAAGTAGAGAGCTGTGAAAGACCGTTTGATCAAAAGTGAAAATGGCACCGCCAACCAATATCCCTGCAACAATCCCCGGATAGGCAATTTGCTTGAGAAAGTTTCTATACACAAACGGATGGAGATCGGTCTTAGGCAAAATCTTAGAGCTAAGCCAGCAGATGAAGCCAAAAAGGAGCGCTGTCTGGACCGTGCCCAAGAGGAGTGTTCTCCACACTGGAATGGTGTCCGGCAATATCTCAAGATATTGAACATAAGGAATATGTGCCCAGAAACCAACGACGCATAAGATCCAGAGAAGAAAGAGGGGCTTTCTCATTTGTCCGAGTAATACCAATTTGATATTCCTTTCGTTATAATGCCACCCAGCAAAGCTGCAATGATAAAAGGGTCGATATATAAATTGCCTTGCAAAAGGCTAACCGTTAGTTGAAACAGGATGCCGCCGAGTAAGATGAATGCTATAACCCAAGTAGCGTTTCGCTCAGCTAAAGCCTCATGTAGAGTTTCTCTTTCATCTTTATTCATTTTAATTATAATTCCTATAGCATCAATTATAATTATAATAAGAGTTGATAGTATGATTAAGATTTGGTGCGATGTTTTGATTTGAAGTAATGTAACCAATAAAGAAACAAAAATAACGATGCAAATCAGAACTCCTAGATAAACCCATCCTTGCCAGGTTGCAGGTGTAAGTCCCCAACCAGTGTATTTCCTACGTTTAAACCATTTTGGGTTTCCAAACATGATCTCTCCTAATTTTCTAAAATAAATAGTTCTTCAATCGTACTCATGAGGGCTTTTGCGACACAAAAAGCCAATTTCAAAGAAGGATTATATTTTCCCATTTCCAAATAAATAATTGTTTCTCGGCTCACTCCAACCTCCTGTGCCAACCTTTCCTGAGTCCAATCAAGTCTAGCTCTAAATTCTTTGATTCTTGTCTTGAAACGCGGTTTGTCCATCAATCAATAGGCTCCCTGAGAAAAGTGAAAGATATATCACATAATGTTAGAAATAGTCAACATCTCCCCATAAATTCTATTCCCCTATCTGCTTAATATGATTGTAAACACTGGCCCTGGAGGTCTTGAGTTTTTTCGCTATGAACGGAGCTGCATTTTTAAAATTAAAAACACCTTTTCGATAGAGCCTCTGAACAAGCTCCTTTTTTTGTTCGCGGCTTAAGTGATTTACAGAGAGGTTCTTTTCATCTAAAAATTGTTGAATGACTCTTTCTGCTTGGGTCTCGCATTCGCTGCCAAATATCTCAATAGGATTTTCTCCATTCTCTTTGATTTTCAAAAAGGCTTCTATCAATCGGGAGCTATCTTGGAAAACGCTCACATCTGCATTTATGCAGATTAATCCGACAGGAACACCTTTTTTATTCCTCATGGTTATAGAGGTGCACTTAAGGGGACGTCCATCCCAGTTTTGCTTATAGTATGGGGAGAAAAAATCGGGAAAATCTTTTACTTCAACTTTTAGCTCTTTTAGGGGTGAGGGCTCTCCTACCTTTCTTTGAGAGATATTGTGGTAAATTGCAACGACCTTGCCTTGCTCGAGATTATGAACGGCAGCTTCTACAAAAGGGTGGAAAAGCTCTACCACCGCCTGAATCAGCGGTTCATAAAGTTTCCATAGGAGATGAAATTCGGTATCCTTCATAGGCGCGCCCTTCCTCTTTCTAGCAATCTATTCTAGCTTAATAATAGACATATTGTCAAATTTATACAAATTGACAAGAAATGAGGGGGTGGCTTATACTAGGAACGTTTTTAATCAACTGGAACTGGCTATGACCAAATTGAGAGTATCAAGATTAGCAAAAGTCCCTGGAATTGGGGTGGACCGGATGGGAAATGCGGCTGACGCTGCCCACGACCCCGAGGTACTGAGACTGGAAAACCTAGACACCGACATTCCCCCTCCGCCTATCGCGATTGAGGTAACTAAAAATGGCATTGGAGTAGATGATAATAACAGCTACTTACCGTTTCTAGGTCAAGAGGCGCTAAGGAAAGCTGCAGCTAGGCGTGTTTCCAAAAGCTGCGGGGTTGATTATGATTGGCGATCTGAGTGCATTATTACCGCTGGAGGGATGTCCGGTATTTTGAATTGCTTTCTGGCTATGGTTGAGCCGGGAGACGAGGTTCTAGTCACTGACCCCACCTATGCAGGCATCATCAATCGGATTCGGCTTGCTGGAGGAGTTCCTGTATTTGTCCCTCTTATTCCTTCAGCAGATGGCTGGCGTTTGGATATCCATGCCCTCGAGAAAGCAGCAACTCCGCGTCTCCGGATGATCGTGATCAGTCCAGGCATGCCTACGGGCCACATTCTTACGCTTACGGAATGGGAAGCTGTCGCACGAGTCGCCATACAGAGCGACGCCTGGCTGCTTTATGATGCAGCCATGGAGCGCATCCTATACGATCATCGTCCCTTGCTGCATCCTGCATCTCTCCCACATATGAAAGAACGCACGATTACAGTCGGCGCAGCTTCGAAAGAACTCAGGATGATCGGTTGGCGCATCGGTTGGGTAGTGGGCCCAAAAGCGATCATGAATGATATTGGTCTAGTGAGCATTTCCAACGTCGTATGTCAAACAGGCATTAGCATGGCGGGAGTAGCCGCAGGATTGAATGCTTCAGACGATGGTCTAAAGGCAGCTGTCGCCATATGGGAAGAGAGGCGAAACACTTTACTTCGCGAGCTCAATGGGCTTTCAGTGATTCCTCCACACGGCGGTTGGTCTCTATTGTTAGACGCCACGCCCTATGGGATGACTTCTACGGAGCTAACAGAGAGGTTGTTTAAAGAGGCCAAAATTGCAGCAACTCCAATGGTTGGTTGGGGCGAAGAGGCCGCTAAATATGTCCGTTTTGTCTTTTCTAATGAACCAAAAGAACGGCTCCTCGGTCTGGGCAAAAAAGTGAAAAAAGTTTTAGGAGTGCGATAGATGAGAATTATTGGTATTGATCACATAGTTTTCACTGTGAAATCGATTGAAAAGACGATCGAATTCTACTGTGGCATTTTGAGGATGACCGAAGTGACTTTTGGCGAAGGAAGAAAAGCCATCTTGTTCGGCAAACAGAAAATCAATCTTCATGAAGTTGGGAAGGAGTTTGAACCAAAAGCTCTTTTTCCTACTCCCGGTTCAATAGATATCTGCCTAATTACGGACACGCCGTTAGAAGAAGTAAAGGCGAGATTATCAGAGTATAATATTGCCATCGTCGAAGGCCCCGTTCATAGGACTGGGGCGCAAGGAAGAATCATTTCAATTTATATCAGGGACCCGGACCAAAATTTAATTGAAATTTCAAATAATTTAGCACCGTAGGAAAAATGGTATGCCTCATTAAAGAAGTCATTCCTAAGCAGAGTATATGATGCCGCCGCCTAAACATTGGTCGCCTTGATAGAAGACGATCGATTGGCCCGGGGTTACAGCTCTTTGCGGGTCTTTAAAAACCACATTACCAGACTCAGAGAGCGTGCATTCTGTGTCTTGCTGCCGGTAGCGCACCTTAGCTGTACATGAAAAAGGGTAGTGGCCTGGCTCTTCGGCCACCCAAGTGAGGTCTTTGGCCCTGATCTCGGCGCTAAAAAGGGCGGGATGATCGGCCCCCCGTTCAACATAGACGACGTTGCGCTTAAGGTCCTTTCCCACCACATACCAGGCGTCGCCCTCGCCGCCGAGGCCCATCCCTTTTCGCTGGCCCAAAGTATAGAAGGCCGTGCCGTCATGGCGGCCCACGACTTCGCCGCCGAGAGTTTCAAAATTGCCAGGCTGGAGGGCCAAATACTGAGAAAGGAAAGGTTTGAAATCCCTTTTGCCAATGAAGCAAATGCCGGTGCTATCCTTTTTTTCAGCTGTCGCAAGTCCATGTTGTCGAGCTAAATTACGCACCTCTTTTTTCAAGAGATGGCCGATGGGAAAGAGGACTTTTCTAAAAGCCTCCTGTTTCACGGCGTGTAAAAAATAACTTTGATCCTTGTTGGGATCAGACCCGCGCAAAAGACGCCCCTCCCCATCGAGGCGGCAATAGTGTCCTGTCGCCAAAAAGTCGGCGCCGAGAGACAGGGCTTTTTCTAAGAAAACTTTGAATTTGATTTCTCGATTGCAAAGGACGTCGGGATTGGGGGTCAAACCGGCTGCGTAGTCGGCCAAAAACTGTTTGAAGACCGATTCGCGGTATTCTTCGACAAAGTTGACGCTATAGTGCGGTATCCCCAGTCTCTCGCAGACCCGGACCACGTCCTCATACTCCTGAGCTGCCTGACAGGGGCCTCCTCCTTCCTCCCAGTTTTTCATGAAGAGGCCAATCACGCGGTAGCCCATCTCTTTCAACAAGAGAGCGCTTACCGAGGAATCGACTCCTCCCGACATGCCAACAACAACCGTTTTCATGGCGAAAAGCATACCACAGAGGGAATAATCGGGGGAAGCCCCGCAGCCCCCAATTGAATTCCTCTCGCGCACGCTTCGTGCGCCTCAGTGCGCTCAGTGTTAAATTTCTTCTTATAAGGCTTGGAGGCGTTCGATGCGCTCTTCCAGCGGGGGATGGGAGGCGAAGAGGCGCAGGAGACCTTTGCGGCCCTGATGCGAAATTTTAAAGGCAGCCATGGCCGGGTTCTCCCGAGGGTCCTTGACGTCTTGTAGGGCTCGCAGGGTTTGAAGTGAGGAGATCATGGCGCCTTTGCTGGTGAGGCGGGCGCCGCCAGCGTCGGCGCGGAATTCGCGATGGCGCGAATAGGCCGCAACAACGAGCGAGCCGAGAATCATAAAAATAACTTCAAAAAGATAGACGAGAAGGATGTAACTCATCATGCTTCCCCCTCCTTGCTCGCGGCTGCGGCCAAAGCCCGAAAGTGCATAGGCAAGGACGCGGGCAAGGAACATGACAAAGGCGTTGACGACGCCTTGTAAGAGGGTCATGGTGACCATGTCCCCATTGGCAACATGGGTGATCTCATGGCCAATAACCCCTTCAATCTCTTTTTCCTGCATGCGGGAGAGAAGGCCGGTGGAGACGGCGACGAGCGCGCGGCTGCGGGTGGGCCCAGTGGCAAAGGCGTTGACTTCGTTGGAACGGTAGATGCCCACTTGCGGCATGGCGGGAAGTTGAGCTTTTTTTGCGAGATGGGAGACGAGATCGAGTAGGTGCCGCTCATCGGGATCTTTGGTGTGAGGGTCGATGATTTGAACGCCCATCATCCACTTGGCCATGACGCGCGAAAGAGCGAGAGAAATAAAGGCGCCAGCCATGCCCCATATGAAGCAAAAGAGGAGAAGAGAGGTGTAGTTGATGCCATATTCGTTGAAGTAGGGGCGGAGATTAAATAGGTTCAAAATGATCGAGATCATGAGAACGACAAGAAAGTTGAGAACGAGGAAAAGGATGATTCGTTTGAACATAAAAATCTCTCTGGTTTTGTGCTTATTTTACCTGAACATTGAATTTGATTGCAGGAAAATTTCCTTTCTGTCATCTATTCGAGAAAAACTCTTAACAACCTTCAGAAGTACCTGACAAAGAGAATTTTGGATGAATAGAATTTTCAAAGCTGAAAAAGGACTCAAAAAGTCATTGAGCGATAAGTGCGCGTGCTATGTTTTGATTACGTGCACGGAACCCAATGCTGATGGGAAAATGGAAGTCGAAATGAATTACGAAGGGGACGAAAGTTTGGCGGCATTTTTGGTGGAAAACGCGAGCCAAGTTTTCGATGATCACATCAATCGTAGAGAATCTAAGTGACTTTCTCTTTCTAATTTTTTATCATCGCCTGGAAAGTAAAAGGGCCGTTTCATGTCTACACTGGATCAATTGAAGAAATGGATGCAGCAGCATCGCGCCGCAGTCCGAGAGGAGTATTTCCATTTTTTACGCTTCAAATCGATCAGCACGGACCCCTCTTTTTCTAAAGATGTGATCCATTGCGCCAAATGGCTCACCGACTACATCGCAAAAAAAACGGGGATGAAGGCGGAGATGATCGAAACGGAGGGGTATCCTCTTGTTTACGCGGAAGATTTAAGAGCAGGGCCTAAGGCGCCTACGGTTCTATTTTATGGCCACTATGACGTGCAGCCGGTCGATCCTCTGGAACTGTGGCATAGCGATCCTTTTGAGCCCACAGAACGGGACGGCAAAGTCTACGCGCGCGGCGCCGTCGATGACAAAGGACAGATTTTTTATGCGATTTTAGCTGTGAGAGCGTGGAAAGAGTTAGGTCGCGAATTGCCCATTAATCTGAAATTCTGTATCGAAGGGGAAGAGGAGTCAGCTAGCGTGGGACTGTCAAAATCGCTTCCGAAATTAAAAGAGAAGTTAAAAGCCGATTCCATTTTAGTGATTGATTTTGGCGGACTCGACCGAGAAACGCCTGCATTGTCGATGGGAGCTCGCGGGATTGCCGCAATGGAAGTTGCCTTGACAGGATCGAAGAGCGATTTGCATTCGGGAGTTCATGGAGGACTTGCCTACAATCCGAACAAAGCTTTGGCGCAGCTGCTCGCCAAGTTATGGGATGAAAATGGACGCGTGGCCATTCACGGTTTCTATGACGATGTTGTTCAAACGACGCCAGAAGAGAGGAAGCTTTTTTCCTTCCCTTTCAACAAAGAGAGCTATTCGAAAGAGTTTGGGATTGAGGCTTTTGGCGGGGATAAAAGGCTCTCCATGGCGGAAAACAATGTCTTTCAACCCACCTTGGAAATCAACGGGCTTGGAGGGGGCTATTTTGGCCCTGGGTTTAAAACTGTGATTCCAGCGCAGGCAGTGGCCAAGATTTCGATTCGTCTTGTCCCCAATCAGGATCCGCAAAAAATCATCAAACTCGTTTCCGATTTCCTCCACAAAAACGCGACGCCTGGAATGAAGCTAAAAATCACCCATTTTGAAGGGGCTCCCGCTTTTAGAGGCAATCCGAAATGTGAATTGGCCAGAACCGTGGCGTTGGCCTCGAGCGAAGTGATGGGGAAACCTTGCGCCAATACTCTCTGTGGCGGTTCTATTCCCGTCATTGCCAAAATGATCCAAGAATTGGGAGCTGATATGGTCGGAATGGGGTATGGACTTGCGACCGATGACATTCATGCGCCGAATGAGCATTTCGATTTTTCCCGCTTTGAAAGTGGCTTTCTAACCGTAGCAAGGACCTTGGAACTACTATGAACCTATCCGCAAATTATAGCGTCGGTCTTCGGAAGCTTTTTGGCCCCAGCGCCCCGAAAAGCGAAACGCTTTTCGGGGACCCCTTCAGTGTTCGCTCTTGCCAACTTATTCAAGTTGGCTTCGAGTCTCCACACTGCGCTGGGCCTCAAAAATCTTCTCGAATCCCTAAACACCTTACTTTGCGGATAGATTCACTATGATTGAAAGGGCATTGAGTTTCTTGCAGAAGGAGACGCTGATTTGGGGGCCTATTTTTCTTCTGGGCACCTTAGCTCTTGGCGCCAAAACTCCTTTTGATCTGGTCTTGTTGGCTCTGGTAGGTCTTTATCTCTCTGCCCGTTATAAAGTAAGAGGGTGTTGTTATTCTCTCGTCCTTTTAGCTCTTAGCGCCATCGTCAAACACGCCTTTTTCACAACAGATCATCTTTGGCAGCTCGGTTTAGAAAGTTCTCTTGGATGCGCTTTTTTCATTACGGCCCTAGCCTTTGAGCAGGGAGAGATGTTCCTCGAATCGCTGCAATCGCAAATGGAAACGCGCAAAGCGGCCCTGGAAAATCTGGAAGAAGAGATCGCGAAAGCCCGAGAGACAGCCCAAGAGCAGCAAATTGCCTTTCAAGAGAAAGCCGCTACCCTTCAAAAAGAACTGGAAGAACTGCAAGCCGAACACTCTTCCATTTTGATTCTCAATGAAGTGCTTCGAAAATCGACGGCTCGCACGAGTCAAGAAAATGAAGCCCTCATTGCTAAATCAATCGATCGTCAGCGGCAGTTTGATCTTCTCAAATCGGAGTTTGAGGAGTGTGAAAAGGATCTCATCCGCGTCTCAAACACCGACGCCATTGTTCAGCAGAACAGAGAGCTCATCAAAGAGCTCAATACGGCTCGCTATGAAAAAGAGCAAACCCACCTGATCAATGAGACGCTGGCCCGTCTCTATGTGCGGGAAAACCTTAAAGCCAAAGAGATCGATCAGGAAGCTTCCTCTCTTTCAGAACAGCTTACAGTCTTCCATAAAGCCCGCCAAACTGAAAAGGCCACTATCGAGGCCCAACTTCAGGCAATTCAAACTGAAGGCAACCTCCTCAAAGAAAGGCTAAGCGCGGCGCTAGAAGAGATTGCCCTTTTCCATAGCAGGCCGGCCCAACCGGATCCCCAAATTGCCGAACAGCTAAAGTTTGCGCAGGAGAAGATGGTCCATCTGTCCCAAATCGAGCCGCTCTTTAAGCAGTTGAAAAAGCAATTTGACGAGAAAAATCAGATTCTCCATCAGACCCGCGCCGACCTATTCAAATCGGACACGGAGCTTCAAAAGCTCAAAATGGAGAAGTCGGCATTCGAGCTCAACACGATTCCCAAAGATGTTGAAAGAGAGCTCCAATCTCTTGGCGAGCAGCTCCAACTCCTTGAGGAGGAGAATCACCATTTGCAGGAGCTGATTAGCATCCTATCTGACCCTACAGAGACCGCTGCAAAGCGAAAAAAAAAACTGAAGACGCAGACCCCTCCTGAACAAGAATTCCTCTTCTGATCTCCGTTTCGCAAACTATAGAAAGGAACAGGATGAACATGGTAGCAAGGTTAGCACTTCGGGGGTGGTTTCGGTGATGAGGATCGTGTGCTCCCACTGGGCTGAAGCTTTGTGGTCTTTGGTGCGCACCGTCCAGCCATCATGCGGATCGAGAACGCCTTCGCGGACGCCCGCATTGATCATCGGTTCGATGGTGAAGATCATCCCAGGTGCAAAAGGAATTTGAAGGTCATTGTAGTGGTGGGGGATTTCAGGAGGTTCGTGGAAGGCAATGCCTACGCCGTGGCCGACAAATTGGTTCACAACAGAACACTTCTGGCCGCGGGCATAATCTTCAATCGCCTTCCCAATTTGCCACACTTCATTGCCTGGCTTGCACACTTGAATGGAGAGATTGAGACAGTGGAGAGATACGTCGACCACCCGCCGCTTCTCCTCAGAAACTTTTCCCACCATCACCATCCGGCTGCAATCGCCAAAGAATCCATCGACAATGCACGAGACATCGATATTGACGATGTCCCCCTCTTGCAAAGGACGTTTGTCGGGAATGCCATGGCAAATCACCTCATTGAGTGAAGTACAGATCGTTTTGGGATAGGGAGGCGAACCATAACCGAGGGGGGCTGGGATGGCTCCCGCTTCTTTATGGAGTTTGCGAGACAGCTCGTCGAGTTCGAGCGTGGTGGTTCCCTCTTTCGCATGCTGACAGATTTGATCGAGGATTTTTGCCGTTACCTGACAAGCAGTCCGAATTTTTTGAATCTGCTCGGGCGTTTTCAAAACGATGCCGTAATCGAGCAAGTAGCGCCTGGCTAATTCAGGGCCAGCAGGAAGGCGGGGATAGTGGCACTTCTTCCATTTTTGCCCGCTTCCGCACCAACAGGGATCATTTCTCGTAATCATGGAGTTTATTTTACTCCGTAAAAGACTTGGTGTAAATGGAGTCCATGTGCCGGGGCTGTAATTCCCCCCCTCTTTCGATCGCGCGAAGCGAGAATGTCTCGGATGGAGCCGGAGGGGAGTTTCCCACATCCGATATAGATTAAAGTCCCCACAATATTGCGAACCATCTTGTAGAGAAAACGATCCCCCTTAATGACAAAGCGGCCCTCAAAATAGATCGATTCGATAGTACAGATGGGATCTTTTCCCTCCGCATTGGCAAAGGCGCTGAAATCGTGCGTTCCCACAAAGTCCTTCCCGTTTTCTTCCATGAGCTTGAGGTCGAGCGGGTGGCGGAAATGCCAGGAATAGAGGCGTTGAGTGGGATCTTGAACGGGCCCTAAGCAGAGGTGGTAATGGTACTCTTTTCCGATGGCGTCGAGCGTGGGATGGAAATCGAGTTCAGAGAGTTCCAAGACACGGATATCTTGAGGGAGCGCCGCATTGAGTCCTCTTTGGAGCCGTTGGCATTCGACCGGTTTACTCAGGGCAAATTGGACGGCCTGCCCCTCTGCATGAACGCCCCGATCGGTACGGCTTGCTGCCTCAGGCATCACCTTTTCACCGGTGATTTGGCAGATGGCCCTCTCCAGCTCTTCTTGGATGCTGGGGCCTGTAAAAGTCTTTTGCCAGCCAAAATAGTGGGTGCCGTCGTAGGCAAGAATTGCTTTATACACCTTGACGCGCCATGAAACTACTGAGGCCATTCATAAACATCTGGACGGAAATGAGGATCAGAACTAGTCCCATGAGCCGTTCTAAGGCTAAAATCCCTTTCCACCCAAGAATCTTCTTTAAAAATGAGGAGGCCAAGAGAATGATTAATGAGGCCAGCCAGGCAATGGAGATAGCCCCGACCATAATAAAACTATTATTTTCCTGCTTGGCATAGATCATCACCGCCGCCAAAACAGAGGGCCCGGCGATCAAGGGGACCGCCAGCGGAACGATAAAGGGCTCGGTATCGTGGGGGATGCTCTCATTGGGATCGTGGGGAGGGGGGAAGATCATTTTTAAGCAGAGGAGAAATAAGATAATTCCCCCCGCGATTTGGATCGTATCATTCTCAACGTGAAGGAATCTCATCAGCCCATCGCCGATGAAATTAAAAACAATGATGATGAACAGGGCGATGACCAGCTCGCGGATGATGATAACGCGTTGCCGTTTCTGATCGAGTCCTTTTAAAAAGCTGACATAGAAGGGGATATTCCCGATCGGGTCCATCAAAAGGAAGAGGGAGAAGGCGATCGACAGCATGCTCATATACCCTCATGGTAGCGCAAATAGAGTTATTTAACCACGCTGTTGCTCTGCGGTTGTTTTTTGGACCCAGGCTTTGAGAGAAATAAAGGTCACCTTGCCTCTGAATTGGGTTGTAAGATATTCGTATAGAGCATCGAGGACAGTTTTCTTTTTGTCGGGGGAGGTATTGAGATCTTGTTTCAATTTTTGGAATGTATTTTCCGGTATTTGCTGCAAGAACAGCCTCATTAAATCGTTGACATCTGCGTCATCGGGACGCTCTAAAAAGTTCAGCCAAGCTTGCATGACAAATCGTTCTGGAACGGAATCAAATCCGAAATGGTAGAGATTCGAATGAGAGTACTGTCGATAGGCATTATCCATTCTCGAGGCGGCATTTACAGCTTGGAAAAATTGGGATGGAGTATAGACGCGCCGCTTCAATTTTTCATCAAAAGTGGTTTTAAAGGCCTTCGCAAGAAGTTCGGCGCCAGCTTGCCAAAAGAGAACACTGTTATTTTCGAGGAGCTTTTCACGGGGCCCAGCGGCAGATGGCTGCAAGAGAGCCGATAGTTTCATACGTAATTCTTGGGATTTTCGAAGAAGCTCCTTACGCAATTCAAGAAGTTGGCCTCGTGCATTTCGATTCACTTCTAAACTTTGGCAAAGTTTTCCAAAGTGTTTTTTGCAATTGGGAAAAATAGGCCTTCCGTAGAAATCCACCGTATTTGTATAAATTTGAATCACTCGATCACAAACCATCGGATCCGCCAAATAGTAGAGATCAACCAATTGTGAAATCTGACCCATTACATGAGCCTTTTCAGAAAGTTGTCTTCGGATTCCTTCTACATCGCCTTTGAGTGGTTGCGCTAAAACAACCCGTGCTTTTCCGATGAGCGCCTGAAAGTTTTCGGGTTTGCATTTTTCTAAATGGTTTTGAATCTCTCTTTCTAAAGTTTCGGTCGTTTTATTAAAACTGGAATTGCGCAGGCTAAGCGTATAAAGAATGTCAAGAGTTCTTAGAACCTCTTTCTGATCCTCTTTTAGGATCGGGAGCTCGTTCATATGAGTTTGGAAAATAGCCACTAGTTCTTTGGAACCATAATGGCAGAGCGAGCTGAGAATTTCAGGATTCATCTCGACAATGCTAATTGCTACTTGTGGAGGTAGTAGATCATCTAATAAACCAAAAAGGATCAGGTTGTAGAGTCCATCAACATCAAAAAGCAACTGTGCTGCCGTTTCTTCTTCTGGTGCTTCAATCTTTCTTTTTGCTGGAGTTGCAGATGAAGAAGAAGCTGCAGATTGAGAAGGGAGGGGGGCGGGGACTACTGCTGCCATGAAATACCTCAATTTGAGCGGCATAGTCTATTTCAAATCGCATTTTAAGGCAGCTCAAAAAGAATCTTTACGGACAGACGTAGCCGCCGTCGATGATCCAGTCGGCTCCCGTTACGAATTTCGATTTGGGGCTTGCCAAGTAGAGAACCGCTTGTGCAATGTCCTCCGGTTCACCCAATTTTTTCAGAGGCGTTTTCTCAATCCAAGAGGGATGGAGGGGAGTGGCAAATTGAACCAATTTCGTATTGATGTAGCCCGGCGAAATGGCATTGACTCGGATGCCATGTTCAGCCCACTCAACAGCTAGGCTTTTGGTGAGCATTCCCACTCCGCCTTTGGCTGCATTGTAATGGCATTGTTTTTGAGGCTGGACCACGATATGAGCACAGATCGAAGAAATGTTGATGATCGATCCCCCTTTTCCTTGGCGAATCATCTCTTTGCCAACCGCTTGCGCGCAAAGGAAAACACCCGTCAGGTTCACATCGATCATCCTCTGCCAGTCTTTCAAATTCATATCCTCTGCCGCCACTCCTTGAGCGATCCCTGCATTGTTGACTAAGATGTCAATCGATCCCCATCTTTCAACCACTTTAGAAACCATGGCGTGGACTTCATCTGCATTGGCTACATCGCACTTGCAGACAAGAACGCGGTTGCCCAATTCCTCGACTTGTTGAGCGACTTTCTCAGCTTCTTCGACACTTTGATTGACGATCAGGGCTACATTGGCTCCTTCTTTAGCCAATGCAAGGGCGCAGGCTTCTCCAATTCCTCTTGAGCCCCCCGTAATAATCGCATTGAGGCCTTGCAATTCGCCAGCATAAGCCGACAGGGTCAATACTACGAAAAAGATTACAAATTTCATCCACGCGCCCCCTTGAAAGGAAACAGCATGCCACCATTGCGAATTATTTGGTAGAGGCCATGAGGAGGCGGAAATTTTCCAGAAATTCAATGATTTGATCCGGTGTGAAGGACTTACACAGCTCTAGATACTCTTTGGTGAAATACTGAACTGGCCGAGTCATAAGCCCTCCAATGCTTGAACGTCTTGTAAATCCTGAGGGCGCCCGCTTTTTCTCTTCATCCGAATCAAACTCTCCTTAGACAAAATCAATATCTCTCCGGAACTAGTCTGGACCGATTTTATATCTGATGGAGATAAATCATAAGTGATAATTATATCCACCTGTTCTGTAGGATTCGACGGATTATAAAAATTCCAAGCAATTAAATTTCTGTTTTCCACATAATCTTCTTTATTGCAAAAGACATTCTGAGAGTTCAGAGGAAGACGGGAAACTAAACCTAAATGTTGTAATACTTTCTCCGCTTTTTGCAAATTATCTAGTGTCCAATGAATCACTAGATCGATGTCCACAGTTCCTCGAAGAGCTCCATGAAGGGCTACGGCGTAACCGCCTACAATTGCATAGGGAATCTTTGCGTTTTGAAAAGCTTTGCAGACTCGATTGATCAACATGTACACTATTCATATCACAATAAGTTTTTCCTGACAAATAGGACAATCAAGTCCGTTCCGTAAATCTCAGATTGCAATAGATTCAAGAACGTCTCGCTTTGTTTAACGAATCAGTGGATGTGGCTGTTTCGATTTGGCGCCAGAGGCGGGCCATAAAGCGCTTTTGCTCGGAGTTGAGCTGGTGGAGCGCCACAATGCAGTCGCTGTTTTTGTAAAAGGCGGCCTTGGTCCAATTGGCCGAGCCGGTGATGAGGGTCTGTTCGTCGATGTAGATGAACTTATGATGGAGAAGCTGGAGCCCTCGGCTGAGGCGAACGGGAACATTGGCTTTTTTTAGCCTCTCAATGGCTTTGGAACTGGCGCCAAGCCCCGAATTCATATCAATCACAATGGAAACATGAACGCCTCTGCGCTGCGCCTCGATCACTTCATCGACTAGATTGGGGTGAGTGAAGGTAAAGAGGGCGATGCGGATGGAGTGCTTCGCTGTGCGGATATGCTTGCGCAGTTCTGTGAGGGCGTGGCCCCGAGGATCGGGGAGGAGCCATAGTTCCAGTTCTTGCCCGCCCACTTTGGTATTCAAGTAACCAGAGGAATAAGGTTCATGCGCTTCGAGAAATTTGGCGACGGCGGGGCTGACAAAGCCGATGACGAGGTTGTCGTGCATGCGTAGGGATGGAGAGGTCATGTTGGCGGAACCGATGAAGACGAGCTCTTTGTCGAGCACGACGATTTTTTGATGCATCAGGCCGGCATTTTTGATGGGATGAATATCTCCACCCTGGAGAAAACGGTGGACTTTGGGAGAGCCGCCTGTGTCGTAGTAGACGGTTGTGGGGACGTTTTCTTTAATTTTTTCGGAGAGGGCAGTGAGGATGGAGCGGTCGCTGAGGCCGAAGGTTACCAGATGAATCGAGGTGCTGGCTCCCCGAATGGCGCTGAGCAGTGTGGCGCGGATGTCTTGCTGGCACTGGTTGGAATAGAAGCGGGCCGGCTCTTGGGGTTTGGGAAGATGGGGAACGATCGATTCCCAAACAAACCAAATACAAGCAATGACAACGAGCGACAGGGCCCACGGAAAACGGGCCTTCTTCTTAACGGGAAGAGGGGGGGGCCTGCGGGGAGGCGGCTTCTTGTTAAACAACCATCAATTCAAATTTGTTGACCGGCTTTACGCATTTGACGCACGGCAGCGCCGATGCCAATCTTGTCGATCGTGCGGAGCCCAGAGACCGATAGACGAACAGTAACAAATCGCTTCTCTTCAGGAATCCAAAGCCGCTTCGACTTCAAATTGGGTAAAAATCTCCGGTTGGTGCAACCGGTGATCTTAAGACCAATCCCTTTTTTCTTTTTGGCAATCCCGCGCAAGCTATAGCTGCGTCCGAATCCAGATTTCTTTCCAGTGAGTGCACATTTTCTAGCCATAACTATTTCCTAAAATTTAAAGCATTCAGCATAGCAGGGAGATCTATTACCATCAATGCTAATTTATTTTTTAGAGCCCACGTCGTACGCGATAGTAAAAGAATCCCCTCTTTTATGGCCGGTGAGCAAAAGATCGCTATTCTTGGGGATTTTATTTTCCAAAATGGCTGGGGCAAAGAGGTTGACGACCTCTTGTTGGATGAGCCGTTTGAGGGGGCGGGCTCCAAAAGAGGGGTCGTAGCCCTCCTCGGCGAGGTGTTTGACGACTTTCGGGTCCCATTTGAGGTTGATTTGCTGCTCTTCGAGCCGCTTGGCAACCCTCTTGAGCTGGAGGGTTACGATGCTCTCCATATCTTCTAGCTTGAGGGGGAGGAAGGGGAGGATCTCATCGAGCCGGTTGAGGAATTCGGGGCGGAAGGTGGCTTTTAAAATGGGATCGACCGTGGCGAGGAGCTCTTCCTTGGTTCCGGCGGGCTTCTTGAGGAGCAGGTCGGAGCCGAGGTTCGAGGTCATGATGAAAAGGGCATTTTTGCAATTGATTCTGCGCCCTTTGCTGTCGGTCAGGCGCCCCTCATCAAATATTTGAAGGAGGATGTTAAAGACATCGTGGTGCGCCTTTTCAAGTTCGTCGAGGAGGACGACCGAATAGGGTCTGCGCCGCAGGGCTTCGGTGAGCTGGCCCCCCTCTTCGTAGCCGACATAGCCGGGGGGCGATCCCACCAGCCTGGAGACGCTGTGCTTTTCCATGTATTCAGACATGTCGAGCCGGATGATCGCATCTTCCCGGTCGAAAAGTTGCTCGGCTAGCGCTTTGACCAATTCGGTCTTGCCGACGCCGGTGGGTCCAATGAAGAGGAAGACGCCAATGGGTCGCTGAGGATCGCTAAGACCCGCGCGCGATCTGCGGATCGCTTCGCTGACGGCTTTGATGGCCAAAGGTTGGCCAACGACCCGCTTCTCCAAATATTTTTCGAGCTGCAAGATTTTTTGCGTCTCTTTTTCGAGCATCTTCTCAACGGGAATGCCAGTCCACTTGGCTACGATTTGGGCGATGAGGCTTTCATCGACCTCTTCCTGCAGCATCCGGTCTTTGAGGGAGCCGAGGGCTTTTTGCGCCTCTTCGATCTTCTTTTGCATGGCGGGAATTTGAGCGTAGCGGATTTCTGCGACTTTATTGTAGTCGACTTTTCTCTCCGCCTCTTCTTCTTGAAAACGGAGTTTTTCTAGAGCATCTTTTTTCTCTTTCAGAGTTTGAATGAGCGCTTTCTCCTCTGTCCATTTGGCGCGCAAGAGGGCCAACTCCTCTTTGAGTTTGGCAATCTTCTCATCGGACTTTTCCTTCGTCGCCTCTTGCCGGACGATGAGGGAGGCGAGTTCTCTCTCTTTTTGATCGATGGGAAGGGGCAAACTCCCGATTTGCATTCGGATGAGACTCGCCGATTCATCGATGAGATCGATCGCCTTGTCGGGCAGGCGGCGGTCGGTGATGTATCTCGCCGAGAGGAAAACCGCTGCATGGAGGGCATTTTCTGTGATTCTCACTCCATGGAAGATTTCAAAGCGCTCTTTGAGGCCTCGCAAAATGGCAATGGCATCTTCCAAACTGGGTTCGGGGACCACAACCGGCTGAAAGCGCCGCTCAAGGGCCGCGTCTTTCTCGATGTATTTTTGATATTCGCTTAAAGTAGTCGCGCCGATGCAATGGAGAAGGCCGCGCGCAAGAGCCGGTTTGAGCAAATTGGCGGCATCCATCGATCCTTCCGATGCGCCGGCGCCAACCAAAGTGTGCACTTCATCGATGAAGAGGATGATATTCCCTTCGCTTTTTTCAATTTCATCGAGAATCCGTTTGAGCCGCTCTTCAAATTCCCCGCGGAATTTGGTCCCCGCAATCAGGCTTCCCATATCGAGAACCATGAGCTCTTTTTTCTTGAGCGAATCGGGGATATCGCCCTGGACGATGCGCGTTGCAAGTCCTTCCGCAATGGCCGTTTTCCCAACGCCTGGCTCGCCGATGAGCATGGGGTTGTTTTTAGTGCGCCGAGAAAGTACCTGAATGGTGCGCCGGATCTCTTCGTCGCGCCCGATGACCGGATCGAGTTTGCCTTGTCTGGCGAGAGCGGTTAGGTTTTTGCAATACTTTTCAAGCGCTCTGAGATTGCCCTCCGCGCTCGGTGAATCCATATGGCTTGGTCCGCGCAATTTCTTCACTTCCGCTTCGACCTCTTTGACTGTTTTTTTAGAGATCTTTTTCCAGGAAGCGAACGGTTCAATGGGCTTGTCCCAATAGGCCAAAAGGAGGTGGTCGCTGCTGATATAAGTGTCGTTCCACGATTTTGCAATTTTTTCGGCCTCTTGGATTTTGTGTTGCAATCCTACGGCGATTTGGGGAGCGCTCGGAGTGCCCGTATAAATGGGCAAAGAGTCGAGGGCGCTATCCACTTGATTCAGCAATAAAGAGGGGTCCAATCCAACGGCTTTAACAATAGCGCCGAAATAGCCTTGGCCATCCAGAAGGAGGGCTCTCAAAAGGTGATTTTCGTTCACCTCCACGTGCGATTTGGACTGCGCATATTGGAAGGCCTCTTCGATGGCTGCTGTGACTGCTTCTGTAAATTGGGGGGCCATAGGTTGCTACTTTGTAGGTTTTACTGGGGTTGCTGGTTTTACCTGAGGTTGGGAAGAAGCGGGGCCGGTCGATTGCGCTTTTCTTGCCTTTACCGTGGAGCCTGTCAGCGAGTTTTTCAGCGCGTAAGGGTATCCTGGATCGTTGCTGGGCGATACGAGGATATCTACGGGAGTGATCCATCCTTGAGTGATGGGAGTATCGGCAGGATTGATTTCCCAAAGGGAGTTGTCGCTCAACCGGATGTAGTGCCCATTTTTCAAATTTTCTTGCAGGGTGGGATTTCGAATGCTACTTTGGGCTAGATTCTTCTTTGAGTAGTGGGTATCGATCCAGGCTTGAAGAACGAGTTTCTCCTGAGCCGAGAGTTTTACCATACCGCTCTGTTTCATTTCCTGAGCCGTCATATCAGAATCAAACACCGCGCCTACAATAGCGGCTGCAAAAAGGATGGCAAACATGGATCCCCCACAAGAGTTTTTGAGTGTAGTATAATTAACTCTATGGTTCTGGGCAAGCGCGCTGCAGGGCCTGCCTCAATTCCTGGAGGGCATGAGGTTTATGGTCTTTTGCCTGGACGATCTGTTCGGAGGCGCGGAAATACTTCCACGCCTTGTTGAAATTGTGTCTTTGAAAATGGATGGCTGAAAGATAATAGTTCACAGTCGGATCTTGGGGATTCATTTGAATGTACTTTTCTAGAAGGGGCAAGGCCTCTTTTTCCCTTCCCAATTGCAGCCAAGTGATGGCTAGGTGAAAAAGACCCTGCCTAAATTGGGGGTATTGCGAGACGATTTTCTCCAATTTTTTTTGCTTTTCTTGGATCGACTCTCTGGTCTCATTCACTTCCGCATAGATCGCCTGAATCGCATCGGCATTCGCAAATCCAGCTAAATAGTCTTCCGCTACAGTATCGCCTGAAATCGCATAGTCGGGAACGATGTCTTTCACTTTTTCCAAAAGCTCCCGCCCCTCTTTTTCTTTTCCAACAAAGAGGTAATTGAATCCCAAAAACATATTGAGGAGAAAATCATTTTCCAGAAAGGGTCTCGCTTTTTCATAGAGAGCAATCGCGGTAGTCGGATCTTTTTTGTGCCAGCTCACGGCCGCCTGGTTCATAAAGGCAAGCCCAATCACTTGCCGGATATTCCTCTGCTGCAATTTGCGAGTTTCCAATCCGAGATACATCTCTGAGGGAACATCGATGCCCCTGGCCGTCGTTTCAATATTGACGATTTCACCTTCGGGGGAGACATAGCGCACATAGATGTGGCCGGGCGGGGTGATGGCCTCTAAGTTAAGGCCCAATCGCTGCGCCAAGCAAAGATAGAGGATCGATACGCCCAAGCAGACCCCGCGCCGGCTGTCGAGAACGGAGGGCAAAAAGGTGTAGACATCGATTTCTTTGGCGTAGAGAGAATGGGGCGGAAATCGAAAGCGCATCTCGGAGAAGATATAGTCGTTGATGGCTCTCAATTTTTCCAGAGGCGTAGCATCCTCTTTGAGCCGCGCATAGATCTGAAGCGCCATGAGGTCGATATTGGCCTCATAACTGCGAATCTTTTGTTTTTCAGTCTTTCCCAGCTCAGCTAGCAGTAGGCCGCGCGCTAAATCGATCTCGCCGGAGTTTAATTTCAAAAGCTCTTCCTGGTCCCAAACCCCAAACCCTTTCAATTGCCGGTTCAACAGATGGCGCGATAGCTTTTCGATGACGGCCAGCTGCTCTTCATTCAAGAGGGGAGCGTTATCGCTGCTCGATCGATTGACAAAGTTGATTAAAGGCTGGGGATCTAATGAGGGGAGAATCAATTCGGGGTCCCAATCGGTGCACCCTCCGCTCAAGAGTTCCCATGCATGCTTCAGGGCCTGCCGCCCCTCGGGGCTCTTAGGATAGAGCTCGTAGAAAGCGAAATGTTGCGACACAGAGGTAGGGTCGAGCGTGGAATAAAGCGCTGAAAGTGAGACGGCTATGAGCGCGATGAGGTGCAATTAGGTCTCCTTTTTTGTGAGCATAGGACAAAAGTGGTTTTATACCCAAGTAAACTCAAAAATTGGTTTCTGCCTGCGCCTTTTCCCCAATTGACGAAACGTCAATCGGGGGCCCCTAGGCTTGCGTCGG
>CAYWKW010000020.1:0-22873 GCA_964458995.1 uncultured bacterium
CGATGCGAAACATGCTCCTGGCCCACTGTCAAATCTATAAAGAGGCGAAAGCGAAATGGCCGCATCTTCAGATCGGCGCTTCCCACCAGTGGCTGAAGTTTGAGGCGCTTGAAGGCAATGCCCTCGAAGAGATCATCTGCTACTTCCTCTCCAAGATCACCCACTATGCTTGCTACAACTTCTTCAAGACGGGTCAATTCTCTCTGGAAATGCCGGGCAAAGCGAACGTCCAATTCTCTATGCCGGAGGAAGAATTTAAGAAATACAATGGCTTTAGCGACTTCACGGGCGTTCAGTTCTATGGATACCCACGCCTGAAAATGGGATGGAATGGCGGCAAGGAATACCCAGGTTATGGGATAAAGAACTTCAACTTCTGGAAGTTTGGCTTCACATTTGGTTCTACCTGCCCAGAGGGCGGGGAGGCGATGAGCTTTGGTCCCGGTTCTTATCCCGAGTCGTTTGAAAAGTGCCTCACTGAAGCAGTGGCTCTCAAGAAACCGATTGTGATTTCTGAGACGGGCGCCGATGCCAATGTGCAAAAATGGGGTGACAAGGAATTTAAAATTGACAACGAATCGCAGAGAAGGGGCATTGAGAAGCTATTGCCGACCCTTTCTAAATTCAAGGAGCACTTGAAGGCGGTCTTCTTCTGGACAGCCTATCGCAAGCCCGGTCTTCAGGTGGTAGGGCAAGAAGACAAAGGCCAATTGGAATGGGATAGAGGCGACCGTGTGGCTCTTGGTCTCATTGAGATTCTAAAAGATCGGGAACGCCGCATTGTGGATCATAGGATGACTCCGGCGGCAGAACTGATTCAGGACATTTTCCGCAGGAAGCAGGAGGAGATGGCCCGACCAGTGCCGGTCGCTGCCAGCGCCTAGTAGGCCCTTATTTCAGTTTTTTTTCGAGCTTGCGATAGAGTCTGTACAGGACAACGATTGGAATGAAGATGATCAGCAGGAATACCAGGCCCACCAGCGGGAATAGTTGCATCGTGTTGGTGGATCTGCGGATTTCGGATGTGTTCTCTTCAATGGACGCCTGCGATTCTTGCATGATCTGACTGTTCTCGCTCATCAGGACGTTCGTAGTCTGCATATTGTGATTCATCTGGCTGAGCGTCGTACAACCGACCATGAACAAAAGTGCCAATTGTAATAGATTCTTCATAACCTGACCTATGTATGGCGGGAATATTTTAGACAAGAAAAAAATCACAGTTGCTTGAGAACGTAAGGGAGAATGCCCCCGTGTTCATAGTATTCCACTTCAATGGGGGTGTCGAGATAGGTGGTGAGGCGCGCTTTTTTGGAGCCGAACTCAAGGGAGACTTCTTGGCGGGGAGTTAGTTTTTTGGGAAGGGTGAGGGTAAAGGTTTCTGAGCCAGTGATGCCGAGCGATTCCCAAGATTCGCCTTCGTGGAATTGGAGGGGAAGGACGCCCATGCCTATGAGATTGCTCCGGTGGATCCGTTCGAAACTTTGAGCGACGACAACTTTAACGCCGAGAAGGGCCGTCCCTTTCGCTGCCCAGTCGCGCGAGCTCCCCATTCCATAGTCGCGGCCAGCAAAGAGGATGAGCGGCGTTTTTGTTTGAGCGTACTTTTGGCAGGCGTCAAAGATGGGCATCACGGTCCCATCGGGCATGTGGGCTGTAAAGCCCCCCTCTTTGCCCTTGGCCATTTTGTTGAGGATGCGGACGTTGGCAAAAGTGCCGCGCATCATCACTTCGTGGTTGCCGCGGCGGCTGCCGTAGCTATTGAAATCGTCTTCTTTGACGCCATGGGAAGTGAGGTAGATGCCGGCGGGCGTTGCGGCTTTAAAAGCCCCTGCGGGGGAGATGTGGTCGGTGGTGACCGAATCTCCGAGGAGAAGAAGGGGGCGCATGTTGTGAAAATTGGGAGCGGCGTGGGCTTCAAAGAAGGGAGGCTTGCGGATGTAGGTGCTTTTGGGATCCCACGGATATTTAGCGCTTTTTTTCACGGAGATCTTTTCCCAAACGGGGTTGTCGGTCAGGATGTTTGCATACCGTTTTTTAAACATATCGGGCTGGATCCCTTTGGAGATTGCTTTGTAGATCTCATCAGAGGTGGGCCAAATGTCTTTGAGAAAGACCGGTTTGTTGTGTTTGTCATAGCCGAGGGGGTCCTTCATCACGTCGATATCGACGCGGCCTGCAATGGCAAAGGCGACGACGAGGGGCGGCGACATGAGAAAGTTGGCCTTGACGGATCCGTGGATGCGGGCCTCAAAATTGCGGTTGCCGCTGAGGACGCTGGCAGTAATGAGGTCGTATTCTTTGATGGGGTGTTCAATTTTGGCTTCGAGGGGGCCGCTATTGCCAATGCAAGTGGTGCAGCCGTAGGCAACGAGTTGAAAACCGAGTTGATCGAGATATTTTTGCAGATCGGTTTTCGCGAGGTAGTCGGTCACAACGCGCGATCCGGGGGCAAGGCTCGTTTTGACTGTGGGATGGACTGTAAGCCCCTTTTCCACGGCCTTCTTAGCGAGGAGGCCTGCTCCAATCATGACGAAGGGATTGCTTGTGTTGGTGCAACTCGTGATGGCTGCAATGACAATAGATCCATGAGTCAGTTTCCCTTCATAGGGGACCTCTTCCGTATAGCCCGGAGGGACGATGGGCGTTGTGAAGGGGCGGTTCGTCAGCATCTCCTGTTCGCTCCAGATGGCTTTGGGATTTTCGGGAGCTCTCGATCCGCCCGAATCGAGAGGCGCTTCCTCGGCAAAGTGGCCTTTGGAATGGAGGTGGACGATTTTCTTTTGTTCCGCAGGGGATTTTTCATAGCCGCCCGCAGAAATGGGTGCGCCTAGAAGTTCTTTGAATTTAGATTTTAGGTCGGAAAGGTTGATCCGGTCTTGCGGCCGTTTGGGACCTGCCACAGAGGGTTTGAGGGAGGAGAGATCGAGCTCAACGACTTTGGTGTAGTCAATTTCGCCCTTGCGGGGAATGCCGAAGAGTTTTTGCGCCTTTAAGTATTTTTCAACGAGCGCTACCTGTTTTTCGGGGCGGCCTGTCATGCGCAGGTAGTCGAGCGTTTTCTCATCGACTGGAAAGAAGCCCATGGTCGCGCCATATTCGGGGGCCATATTGCCGATAGTGGCCCGATCGGCGACGGTAAGGCTGGCGGTTCCCTGGCCGAAAAATTCGACGAATTTTCCCACGACTTTTTCTTTGCGGAGCATTTCTGTGACACGCAGAGTGAGGTCGGTCGCGGTGACACCTTCGGGCATCTCTCCATCGAGATGGAAGCCGATCACCTCGGGCGTTTGCATGGAGACAGGTTGGCCCAGCATCGCGGCCTCTGCCTCAATGCCTCCAACGCCCCATCCCACGACTCCCAGGCCATTGATCATCGTCGTGTGGGAATCGGTGCCGACCAGCGTGTCGGGGTAAAGGACGCCATTGTTTTCGGTAACCACGGTGGCGATGTGTTCCAGATTGACCTGGTGCACGATACCAATGCCGGGAGGGACGACTTTAAACGTCTTAAAAGCCTCTTGGCCCCATTTGAGAAATTCGTAGCGCTCTTTATTCCGATCAAATTCGATTTTCAAATTGAACAGGAAGGCGTCGGCGGTGCCCGATTGATCGACTTGTACGGAGTGGTCGATGACGAGATCGACTGGGACGAGCGGCTCGATTTTTTTGGGGTCGGAAACGGCATCGCGCATGGCGGCCAAATCGACGAGCAGGGGAACGCCTGTAAAATCTTGTAAAATCACTCGGGAAACGCAAAAGGGGACATCGCTTGGATCGGGTTTATGGGCGTTCCACTTGGCGAGCCGTTTTACATCCTCCTCGCGCACTTTTTTCCCATCGCAATTGCGCATGAGCGATTCAAGCATGATCCGGATGGAGACGGGCAGGCGGGAAGTGGGGCCTAATAGATCGGGGAGCGAGTAGTAGTGGTATTCGCCGAGAGCTTTTTTCATAGGTCCTTGATACTTCATAGGAGCCTAAAATTCAAGAATATTGTAAAATATCTCTTTTCGGAGAACGTGCCATGTTCAAATTCGTCCTTTTTTTTCCGATTTTTCTATTCGGCGCAACGGAGATCCATTTTTGGCATGCTTTTGAAGGATTTTTGGCCGATAAGTTTACGGAGATTGTGGACGATTTCAATCATCAGTCGAAAGCCTATCAGATCTGTTTGGATTACAGAGGGAATTACCAGGAGGTTTTCCATTGCGGGCTTCAAGCTTTTGAAGAGGGGAATCCTCCCCATATCCTGCAAGTTTACGAAGTGGCCACGCAAACGATGATGCTAGAGCCTAAAGTGTTCATTCCGGTGGACGATCTCATGCGGAAGTTTTTCAAGAAGTTTGACAGCGCCGTCTACATCGATGCCGTTCGAGAATTCTATTCCACATCGGAAGGGAAGATGTATTCTCTTCCCTGGAATGCCTCCACTGGAATTCTCTTTTACAATAAAGAGGCATTTGAAGCGGCTGGCCTTGATCCGGAAAAGCCCCCCACAACGTGGATTGAGATGGAGCAATTTGGCCATAAGTTGGTCGAAGCGGGCTACACAGGATTTACAACTGCCTTGCCTGTGGCCTATCATCTTGAGCATCTATGTTCCTGGCACAATCTTCCGTTTGCCACGCATGAAAATGGCTTTGGCGGCCTTGAGGCGCGCCTGAATTTCAATGGCCCCTATCAAATGCGGCACATTGCAAAGCTGGCCGGGTGGCAAAAAAGTGGAATCTTCGCCTATCACGGGCGCTTTACCGCCCTGCCTGAGCAACAGTTCACCGAGGGAAAGTGCGCCATTATCTTGCAAGGCGCCAACCGGTTTCCCATGTTGAAAAAAGCCTTTCCCATTGGTGTGGGTTTCATGCCCTATTGGCCCGATATCACTGACGCCCCCTACCGGCTCAACATTGGCGGCTCTTCATTCTGGGTGATCTCTGGTTTTGATGAAGAGATCTATCGTGGCATAGCCCATTTTCTCGCCTATCTTTCCCTTCCCGAAGTGCAAGCCTATTGGCATCAGGAGACGGGCTATCTTCCCATCACAGAGGCGGCCTATTATCTCTCCAAGAAGCGGGGTTTTTACGAAAAGAATCCCGCAGCGGAGATTGCTGTTCTTGAAGTGATGAACTCCCAAAACACGCCCTACACCAAGGGCATCCGTCTGGGCAATTATCCTCTCGTCCGCGAGAAGATTCTCGACTATCTTGAGGAGGCCTTTTCAGGGGAGATGACAGCCAAAGAGGCCCTCGACACCGCCATCGCCGAAGGCAACCAGCTCCTCTCCGACTTCGAACAGATGCACAAAAACTAACTATTTGGGAGTACTGCGTTGTAGGGTTTTAGGACTGTTTTCCACTTGGGAACGTAGTTGGAAAGAGAGCGAAAATGGCCAGTTTGCAGCATCTCGATGATGTTTTGGGCGCCCATCTGGCTAATCAGACCTTGATGGAAGGTTCCTGCTTCGTAAATGTAGGGTTCGGTGGTTAGGATATAGGCGCTGGGATCGACCAGTTTCGACTCTTTCAGCTTGTCCAAATAGGTCTGGGCTTGAGAGAGACCTTGCTCATTATGCATTTGAATCACAATGAGTTGTCTGCCCGTTCCAGTTAAGCCTACAAAATGGGTCAAGTTCACGAGGCGAGACACTCCAAGAATCGAATTGCCTTGATAGCTGAAACGGGGTGGGGTTGGATCTTGAATCAGTAGGTAGAGGTGATAGTATTTCGATTTGGCATAGTTTTGCGGAGCGGATGAGGGGTTGACTGGGAAACAGCTCATGGGCGTCACGATCAATTTTGGGGTTGAAAAGGTCCGAGTGGCAGTTTGTACCCAGGCCATGTTTTGCACGGTATCGACCGTTACCTTTTCCACTTTGGAATTGTTTAGAAGGACAATGTCAGTGGCGGCGATGAGCTTCAAGAGGTGATCGATCAATTCAAAACACCCTTGAGAAAAATAGTAGCCATTGGTGCTTTTGCCGTTTTCAAAAGGCATGAGCGGGTTGTCCATCGAAACAATTTTACAACCGGCATACTCCTCCAAAAAAGCTTTTAAACTCGCATCATTTCCAACTTCATGGCAACCCAAATCGGCATGGGGAATGCCGCAAATGGAAATCGATTTCCAGGCGCCGCCGCATAAAGGCGATTCTTCCAAAATGAGAACTTTTTTTCCGCTGTGACATTGATAGAGGGCTTCGAAAAGAGAAAAGGGGCTCGTTCCAACAAGAATGCAATCGAAGTCGGCCGCAAAGAGACAAAACTGGAGCAGAACTAGGAGAATGAATCGCATATCCTTTCCTTTTTTGAGCCCAGAATGGTAATGATTCAACGATTTTTTATGAAGATATTTCTAGAGGAGAGGATCGGCTGAAAAGTAAAAAAATATTTGCAAATTGCGTTTGTTTCACTAAAATGGTACGCTAAAAAACTGAGTCATCCATGACTGACTTTATTGCCTATAGAGGCGAAAAATTTACGATTGAGTGGTATCATAGCGAAGAAGGCAAAAGTAAAGTTTTAGAGTACTTTCTAAGGTTGTCCACTTCACAACAAGATAAGCTTTATAACCTTTTTAAAATTATGGGAAATATAGGTAAGATTTTTAATAAGACTAAATTTAACTTTGAAGGGGATGGGATTTTTGCCTTTAAGCCTCAGCCTGACCGATTTTTATGCTTTTTTTTGCTGGCAATAAAATTATCGTGACAAATGGGTTTGTGAAAAAACAAGATAAACTGCCCATTGAAGAAAAGGAGAGGGCATTAAGGTGTAAAGAGGAATATGAAATGCGAGTAAAAGTGGGAATATATTATGACTAGGGAACCTATGTCTACTTTTGAAAAACAAATGCGTAATCCAAAAAGGAAAAGGCAGTTTGACAAGCAATATCGTGAATTTATTTTGTCTGAATTGCTGCTTGCCTTGATGGAAGAAGATGAGGTTTCTGTCCGGGAATTGGCTAAAGAAGCAGGTGTTTCCCCAACAGTGATTCAACAGATTCGATCAGGTGAAAAAGGAAATCTTACCCTTTCTACGCTAATTTCTATATTAGATGCATTAGGCTATTCAAGTACCCTTGAAATCGAAAAGGCAAAGGGAGCGCCACGAAGGTTTCCATTAACTTCTCGGCCAATCAAAACAAAGCAAAGATCAAGAACACGTAAACGAAAAGTGAATTCCTTCTAGTCTGTGTTTTACATTTCTAATGAAAGTTGGGCGATGATCTCTTGGGCAGATCCTGCTCTGCAGTTTTGGAAGTGCTCTCCCGCCCAAAGTGAGAGGAATTCCGGGTTATTGGCCGATGCAGCTGCCTCGCGCAGAGAACTGGTGAGCGCTTGGGCAATGGGAAAGGGAGGAATGAGATGATCGGGAGTATCTTGAATAAACCGGTTCTCAATGGCACGGGCCCACTTGCCCGTGAAGGCGCGCGTTAGGAGGGTGGGTCTGTTCCTCCACTCGAGAAGCGCTTTTTTATGGGAGGGATGAGCTTGACTTTCAGTGCAGGGGATGAATAGGGTCCCCAGTTGCACAGCCGAGGCGCCCGCTTTTAAGGCCGCCGTGATCTCTTTCCCATGCATAATCCCACCCGCCGCAATGAGGGGCTTTTTGATCTCTTTTTTCATCGCCTTGAGAAGCTCCATAGTGGGCTGATGCGAATCTTCAATAAAGGTTCCGCGGTGGCCGCCCGCCTCATTTCCCTGAACTACAATAAAATCTACTCCCGCTTCTTGGAGCGCCAGGGCTTCTGTCAAATGGGTCGCCGTGCCGATAACCAGAGCGTTTCTCTTTTGAAAGTCGCGAATCACCGCTAGAGGAGGAATTCCAAATGTAAAACTAAAAATGGGAACTCCTTCTTGAAGCAAAACTTCGACTTGCTTTTCAAAAGAGGGATGATGAGGCATGTCTGTAGAGAGGGCAAATCCTAGAAGGGACTCATATTTTTTCAAATGGTTGACGAAGGGATCGATGTTGAGCTGCGCGTGCAGTGGAGTGGGGATGAAAAGGTTCACGTTGAAGGGGCGCCGGGTCTTTTCGCGGATTCGATGGATCGCGCTGCGCAGTTCATCGGGCTGCATGTAGGCGGCGCCCAAAGAGCCAACGCCTCCCACTTTGCTGACGGCAATCACTAATTCGGGTGTGGTGATCCCGGTCATCGGCGCTTGAATGAGAGGGATCTCTATCCCCGCTCTTTCGGTAAATTCCGTTTTTGGCCAATTTTTTATTTGCATAGTAACTCTTTTAGGAACGAGAGGGCCTGTTTGTAGATGCCAGGGTCGAGGCTTTCCCTCGGGCCCGCGACGTTGAGGATGTGGGGTTTTAGATCGGAAAGCCACTTGCGGGCGCGATGGAGGCTGTCGGGCTCGGTTAAGTTGATGACGAGATGGGGTTTGTTGTGGCTTTTGGCTAGATCGCCAGAAAAGGCGGTGCCGCCAGTTAGAGGAACTTTGCGGACGAGGATGAGGGTTGCATCGCTATCGCGAACATTCCACTCCGTGCGCTGTTTATACTCGGAATTGGGTGTCTCTTTAAGGAGATATTCGGCGGGAATGGGTCCATCTTCCGACTTTCGCCCTTTCGGACACCAGCCGCCCCTCTCTAAGTGGAGCGCCTTGGCCGCATCGAGGGCAGCGCGATCGACGCCCGTTTGTCCTCCACTAGTGATTTTCATGATGGTGGTGCCTATATTTGCGGTAAAGATGGAGGGAACGGCCAATGAAAATTCCGGTGACTAGTCCTGAAATGGAGGCGTCAGCAATGTAGTAGTGGGGAGCCGAGTGGGGATGGACCGCATAACTGTAGTTGAAAAAGTAGCGAACGGCAAAAATCAGGAGAATGAGAATGAGGGTAGAGGAGGTCCCGGGTAGCGTAATGAGCTCCAATCTCCGGTCTACATAAACTTCCCACGCGCGTACGGAGAGCCATCCGAGGAGCGACCCAATAATCATCCCGCCGATCCAAAAAATGAGGAGATGATATTGCTCATGCACTCGATCGGCCAGCCAGACGATGTTCCACACAGTGAAAATAACGGGCAAAACCAAAAGCCGCTTGAGCGAAACGGTACGGGGCTGTAGGGACTTCAAGCCAAAAATGACCAAACAGAGAAATAAAAGAAAAACCCACCAGGGAGTCTCACTCAGGATTTTCATGCTTCATTTCCAGCCATTTTTCTCGAGGAGCCGTTTTTTGCCAAGTAGCCCAGTTGATCCGATACTCGGCTATTTCCGATTCTTCTACCCAATGCAGATGAGCCCCATTTTCGATCCGATCGGGAAAACGAATTCCATCGAGGTGATCGATCTCGTGCTGAAAGATGCGGGCTGTATATCCCGAATATTCTTGGGTAATGAGATTTGCATTCCGATCATAGGCGCGCACAAGGATCTGTTTGGAACGGGGAACAATTCCGAATATGCGAGAGGTGGAGAAACACCCTTCCCGCCAACCGACCATTTCATCGGATCTCCAGAGAATTTCTGGGTTGATGAAAGCTTCGACTTGAGGGGGCGGAGGACCAGAATCTTTTGTAAATACGCCGGTAGCAGCTAAATCGACTAGGATGATCCTCTTTTGAATTCCAATCTGGGGGGCTGCAAGTCCTACCAATATGGATTTAGAGCGATCTTTCGTGTTGCCAAAGGCGATGTCGATCATCTGATCGATGAGGCCCTGAGTTTCTTCAGAAGGGATGTCGCAAGGGCATATTTGATTTGACTCTTCATTGAGAGCCGGATCGGTTGGAGCAAGAAAAAACGCCATAGATAATAACCAATGAATCATGCCCAGTATTGTATAGAAAATTCAAAACCGCGCAAGATCTTTTCATACCGACTGAAAGAGTTGCTTAACGTAAGAGCCAATTTCATCGATGGCTCTTTGTCCTTCGGGGATTTTTGTGGCAAACAGATGCCAGGCGTGAAACATTTCGGGCCAACTTTTCAAAGTGACTTTCACGCCGCTTTTTTTGGCCTTTTCGGCGAAAGCGATAATTTCATCGTGAAGAATTTCGCCAGTTCCCACCTGGATCAGTAACGGTGGAAGGCCCTCCAAATTGCCATAAGTGGGGGAGATATAGGGCTCTGTTGGATCGTGAGGGCCGCAATAGGTTTTAGCTGCGGACATCGTTTTATCTGGTCGAATAATGTCAGGGAGTTGCGGGTATTCTGTCCTTGCTAAATCGACCCAGGGACAAATACAGACACACCCTCTGGGAAGGGGAAGTTTTTCCAGCTTTAGTCTTAGCATCAACGAGAGGGCCAAATTGGCTCCGGCGGATACTCCGGCAAAGATTATGTGATTGTGAGGATAGGGATGGTGCAAAAGCCACTTGTAGGCGGTCATCGCATCCTCCAGAGCCGCTGGGTAGGGATTTTCGGGTGCGAGCCGATAATTGATTCCTAAAACGGCGCAGCCGCTGGCTTGAGAAATCCGGCCCATAACGCCCCAATGGGAGCGAACAGATCCAATGGCAAATCCGCCTCCATGGAAAAAGAGAATCGTAGGCCGCCTTTTGACATGGCGTGCAAACGCCCAGCAGGCGGGTAGAGCCCCGATCGAGAAAGGCTCCAAACGCAAATCGGGTTGCGGGGGGTATTGGGCTAGCCAATGTTCAAAAGCATCGCGAGTTTGCTCCAGTGTTCCCTCTTTCGGCATGGGAAAATGGGCAAAGAGATCCGCTGCAAATGACTTAAATTCTTTGCTTGTCATGCTTTTCATTATGCAAAAAAAGGAGTTTCTTGGTAATCTGGAAGTCTTTTTTTTAGGTGTCTATGCGTTACCTCTTTTTGGTTTTAATATTTGGATTGAATGCTATGGAAGCTCCGTTTGGATCGTGGCCCTCGCCCATCAAAGCAGAAACGATTGTAAAACAAGCTGTTAAAATTAATGGCGGAAATGAAGTTGACGGGGTCATCTATGTTTCTGAGATGAGGCCCGCTGAAAAGGGGCGCACCGTTCTCTGTCAACGACTGCCAAATGGGAAATGGATCGATCTAATCCCCGCGCCTTTCAATGTCCGCTCTCGTGTTCACGAATATGGTGGCGGCGACATAGTGATTGATGGGAAAACCATCCTTTTTTCTAACTTTGATGATCAGCAGCTTTATCGGGTCGATGGGAAAGAAATCGTTCGATTCACGAATGAAGAGGGGTGCCGGTTTGCAGATGGGTGCGCTTCGGGTGATTTCCTCTATTACGTGATGGAAGCTCATGGAAAAACAGTTGAGAATTGTCTGGTTGCCATCGACGGGCAGGGAAAGGTAAACCGGATTGCGGAAGGGTGCGATTTTTATTCGGGTCCTCGAGTGAGCCCTGATGGAAAAAAATTGGCCTACTACTGCTGGAATCACCCCAATATGCCCTGGGACGGGGGAGAGCTGCGCGTTGCCGAGTTGAACGGGGATGGGACTTTGGGCAAAACGGACGTAGTGGCCGGTGGGGTTGAGGAGTCGATCAATCAGCATGAATGGGGGCCTGATGGGAGATTATATTATACTTCGGATCGATCGGGCTGGTGGAATCTCTATTGCGAAGGGGAGTCCCTCTTTCCTATGGAAGCGGAAATTGGCTCGCCACAATGGCACTTCAAACAGACGTTTTTTGATTTTTGGGGCACCAAAATAGTCCTAGTCTATTCCCAACTTGGCGCAGACAATTTGGCCCTATTGGCAGATGGGGAATTGCAAAAAGTGGATCTTCCCTTCACTTCCATACAGAACGTAGCTGTTTCTGGAGATCACCTCTACTTTGTTGGCGCTTCGCCCCAAATTCCCGCTGCTTTCGTTCAATACCATTTACAAACGGGAAAATGGAACCCGCTTAAAGTGAGCCAAGATCCGCTCTCCTCTGAGGTCATTTCGGAGCCCTTGGCGATTGAATTTCCTACGACGGGCGGAGGGACCGCTCATGCATTCTATTATCCCCCCAAAAACGGCGATTATTGGGGATTGGAAGGGGAGCTGCCCCCATTGCTGGTTTTGTCTCATGGAGGGCCCACATATCATAAAACGCCTCAATACGAATTGGAGCTTCAATATTGGACTTCGCGAGGCATCGCTGTGGTCGATGTGAATTATGGGGGCAGTTCAGGATATGGCAGAGCCTATCGCGATCGACTGAAGGGAGCTTGGGGCATTATGGATGTCGATGATTGCACGAATGCGGCCCTCTATTGCGCTGAGCAGGGGTTAGCCGATCGGAATCGCCTCTGCATTGCTGGCGGCAGCGCGGGCGGTTACACAACTCTCGCCTGTTTAGCCTTTCGGGATGTTTTCCGGGCTGGGGCCTCGTTTTTTGGCGTGAGCGATTTGGAAGCGCTCGCCCTCGATACTCACAAATTTGAATCGCACTATTTAGACTCGCTTGTTGGCCCCTACCCAGATCGGAAGGATCTCTATCTAGAACGATCCCCCATCCACCATGCGGACCAAATCAAATGCCCCATCATTTTACTGCAAGGAGACGAAGATGAGATCGTTCCTCCCGCGCAATCGGAACTGATGTATTTAAGCCTGCTAAAGCGGGGGATCCCAACTGCCTACCTCCTCTTTGCTAAGGAGCAGCATGGATTTCGTCAAGCGGCTAACATCAGACGCTCGATTGAGGCGGAGGCCTATTTCTTCTCCAAGATCTTTGGATTTGAATTAGCAGACAAAGTTGACCCCGTAGAAATAGCCAATCTCGATGAATAAGTTTTTGCTGCTGCTTGCGTTTTCACTTTGTGCAGAACAGACAGACATCCTCTTTCATCTGCATGATGCGGGGGAAACTTATGCTCTGATGCCTGTGATCAAGCAGTTGGAGGTTGATTATCTCGTCATTGCAACAGGCACGGCCAAGAACATCGTCGACTTTCCGCCAGAAAAAGTGCGGGGAATGGAAGATCTAAAACAGATAGAGCCGAGAGAAGTGGTCACGGGCGTAGCCAACGAGCTGCAGGGAGCCGTTTTAGACTTTTATAGAAACAAAGGCATTCCGACATTTGCCTACTGGGATAATTTCAATTCGAGGGGGGACTGCTCCTATTTTCAAACGGCCCACTCTGTCGAGCGGAGAGCCGACGTTCTCCTCTTGCCTTCTCAGACCTTAGCGGCCGATTTTCCAGGACGAGCTACGTATGTTGTGGGCCACCCTACCCTAGAAGTGAAAATGCCTTCAAAGGTAGCTGTTTGGATTGGAGGATATGGACCCGAGTATGAGGAGGCTTTTCAGATTTTTCAGGAAGGGAAGAAGGGGATTGATGATGTCGTTTTTTTGGTGCAGCATCATCCGAGGACGGGTTTGAAGAACGAGTTGAAGTTCCATGAAGCCCTGGCCATTGCCGATCTCGTCGTCTGCCACCAATCGACCGCTTCTTTCCAGGCTCTTGCGGCCAAAAAACCGGTACTTCATGTGATTCCCTCTTCGCAAACCTATAGCAGTCTCCCTTTGCAAAAAGGGTTAGCCAAAAAGGTGAGCTGCGCCGCAGATTTTGCTGATGCCGTCCATGAGGCTTTGGAAATGGATGTGGATGGATTTTTTGATCTGATGGGCATCCCGGAAAACAGCACCGAATGTTGTAAAGCCGTATTGATGGAGAATTTGCAAAAGAGATGAAAAAAATAGCCGTTCGAGAAGATGGTTTGGTGGGGACCTTTTTTTCTGCAGGAACGGACCAGGCCGCCATCATTGTTCTGGGCGGATCGAGCGGAGGGCTTAGCGAGACAAGAGCCGAAGAGCTGGCCAAACAGGGATTTAACGCTTTGGCCCTGGCCTACTTTGGTGCGGAACACTTACCTAAGACTTTAAATCAAATACCTTTGGAGTATTTTGAAAAGGGCTTTCGGTGGCTGAATCATAAAGTGCAAAAGATTGGCCTTTGGGGTACTTCCCGAGGAGCCGAGTTGTCGTTGATTTTAGGGACCCTCTTTCCAGAACACATTCAGGCCATTGCTGCCCATGTCCCCAGCAGCGTCGTCTACGGCGCTCTAGATGACCCCGCGAAGGCTGCTTGGATTTTTCGAGGCAAACCCATTGCCCCCAATGCGCCATTTACAAAGACCCCATCTTCCACAGGCGAATGCGAAAGGACGGCCATTTCGGCTACTTCCTGTTTTCTCGGGGGCATGGAAGAGAAGGGCGCCTTTGCCGCTTCGGCCATTCCGGTTGAAAAAATCGGCTGTCCTTTGCTGCTCATTTCCGCCCAAGACGATCAGATGTGGCCCTCGAGCCTGTTCGCCGAACAAATCGCCGATCGTCTCCATCAACACCAATCGCCTATTTTTTATACTCACCTGAGTTATCCCGGCGTCGGCCATTCTCCTTCCAAAGGGGTCGCGGGGTTGCACCCTGTTTTGAGACGGTGGTTTGCCTATGGGGGCAACCCGCACGATAATGCGTTTGCAGCCGCAGATTGGACGAAGCAGACCCTCCTCTTCTTTAAAGAGAGACTTCTCAATGACAGCAGCAGGAAGACTGAGCACACACAGTCATATCGCTTGCAATCTCAATCAAAATGCCATTGAAGTCGCGCACGTAAGCGACCGTTTGCCCCCACGGCTTTTCTTCAGGAGAGGCGATGAGTTCGGCCCCCGATTTTACAGCATGTGTGAGAGAGCGGTGGACATCTTTGGCAGTGAAAGAGATTTCGCAACCGGGGAGTTCTTTTGGGGTGATCTGGCGGAACCCTCGCGCCAGATTTTGCTGAGCTAACTCAAAAGAAGCAAAGCCCAGAGCGGTAGTTCCCGTCTCTAATTGGCCATAGCTTCCAGTCGGGTCGATAAAGGACTTTTTTAGCCCGAATGCTTTTTCAAAAAAAGCGATCGTTTTTGCTACATCTTCAACGTAAAAAATAACATTTCCTAATCGATTCATAGTGCCTCCAAAAAGAGAACCAGCATAGCATATTTCCCCCTTCCAATCAATTGAAGATTTTGTTAAACTCCCGCCCATGAGGTTTTTTCTTTGTCTTATTATCGCTTTTTCCTCGCTGCAGGCAATGTCAAAGGCGCCTGCGCCTGGTATTGGCGTTCGCACAATTGAATACAAGGATTTGGCTAGGCATCGCCCCGTCGTCATAGAACTTTGGTATCCTGCAAAGCAGACGGGTCCATTGGATGAACCCGCCGACGACTATTGGATCTATCCGAAAGAAATGAGGAATATTCCAATTGCCGAGGGGAAATTTCCTCTGATCTTTATGTCCCATGGCCAGGGCGGGGATCGGCGGAATCAGAGTTGGCTGGCAGAGGCGCTCGTCAAAAATGGGTTTGTAGTCGCATCCGTTGAACACCACGGCAATTCGCGGAGAACTTACGATTCCCTTATCAGCCTCCGCTTTTGGGAGAGGGCTCGCGATATCTCTTTTGCCATCGATCAGGTGCTCAAGGAGAAGTTTTTGGAGGGGCGTGTCCTCCCTAAAAAAATTGGGTTAATAGGTTATTCGTTAGGCGGAATGACCGGCTTGTCCTTAGCGGGAGCAAGAGCGCAAAATGTGAAGGCGATTGTCAAAGCGCAGCAGGAGCACCATAAAGAGATCGAGCTTGACTTGGTCGAACAGGTTGATTTTTCTGATGCGGAGGGAGACTTTACTGATTCGCGGATTAAAGCTATGGTCCTTCTATCTCCTGCAGCCTTCATTTTTCCTTCCCAATCATTGGGTTGTGTGAAAATTCCCGTTGCACTAGTTGCATCTGAGGATGATGAAGTTCTTCCCTATCGCGAACATGCACTGAAAATCATTCAATTTTTGTCTCCTGTGAAGTTAAAAATCTTTAGAGACAAAATTTCCCACTATGTATTCCTAAATCGGGTCTCCGATTCGGGCAAAAAAATGTTCAAAGAGGAGGTTAAGCAAGAGTCTGTTCAAAACGACCGGCTAAAAGTCCATAAAGAAGTCGCCCCCCTTGTCTGCGACTTCTTCAAAGAACACCTCTGAAGCAAAGAAGGGAACTTGCTGTTCATCCTGCTCTCCTGTTTAGCTCAAGGCGATTTGCAGTTGTCGCGGGTTTCTTTTGCCTCTTGCTTGCATTTGTCTTTGGCCCGTTCGCAGTCCTCTTTTGCCGCTTTTGCATCTTGAACGCACTGATCCTGCCTAATCGGGTCTTGTATCATCTTGCACTTCTCATTCTGTCTTTCTACATCGCGATCGCAATTGTCCTCATCCGTATCGCATTTTTGCTCGTCTTGTTTGTATTGCCTGTCGCATTCGTTTGTACTCTTTTGCTGGCAAGAGACGCAAAAGGCTGCGATCAATAAGCCGACCCAAATGGTTTTCATAAAGCCTCCATTAAAAAAGATAGGGAATAATTTTGTAGGGAACCTTTTCACAATAGTGATCCCAATACTTTCCATATTTATCAGCACAGCGCTTATCATGTCTATAAGCGCGATCGACGAGAAGAATCGTTAAGAAAAGGACGTAAAAGTAGGGATAAAAATGGGTAAAGAGGGCGGGCAGTGTCCAGAAAAAGGCAGCCATAATTTCGGGCACATAATGGAAATGGCGGGAAATGCCCCACCAGCCGGAGGCCAGAAGGATTGTTTGCTTCGTTTCCCCTGTTTGCGTTTGATAGGTAGCCTCGATCAAAGAGGGCTTATTGCGCCATACGAGGCAGGCCCCATTTTTGGCTCTCACTTGCTGTCTTTGCCGGTCAGCGAGAAAATTGATCATGATGCTGCCTACGCCTGCCAGGAAAATGGCAGAAGCGGCGAGCGTTCCTAAATGGTTGGGATGGTGGACCAGGTAGAGCGCTGGCGAAGCGTAGACGCAGGGAACCCACACAAGGCATCCCCAACAGATCATAAACCCCGCACGATCATGCATGATATCGAGAGAACGGAGGTAGCCTGTCTCCCAAAAGAAGAATTTCCCAATGTAAATCAATTGGAGGGCAACGGCAACCAGCATGGAGTCGCTCAAACCGTAAAGTTCTTCCTGTTTTGCCATGTAGGAAAGGATGATCAAAGACCACCCCATCATTCCAAACCGGCAATTGGTAAACATCTTGACGTCCCAACCATAAATGCGGGGATAGAGCTCCGTTCCCCAATAGTAATCAAAAAGGAAATTGCGCGTGGTCCCGCAATCGGTGCTCGATGGTTTGTAAATCCCTTTGAAATACAAAAAGAGGCAAAACACTAAACTGAAAATATTTAGTGCCCCCAGCATGGGGCCCATGTTGTCGTAAATGAGGGAGGGGGAGAACCATTGGAATTTGTAAGTGGCAAGAAAAAAGGTGATCACTGTGATGAAAAAGCAGGCAATGCCATTGGCTTTATAAATGGGGATGTTTCCCTTCGGGGTGATCGGTCCAACAAAAGGTTTACCAGGGACCGCTTTCATTAAAAAGAGTTGAAAGGCGGCAAAGGCAGCTAAGATTTTCCATGCTGTTGGGGAGCCAAAAAAGAGCGGTTTCCAGATGGATCCAATCGTGGTAAAAAATCCTTGGGAGACAACCAATTGCCAGAAAGCTTGAAAGGATCCGTCGAGGGCCGTTGCAATGTACCAGAATACGAAAATGGCTGGCGGACAAAGAGTTAAAATGGTTAGAGGAATTAAAGTATGGTGGATCCAAGGTGGAACTCGAGTGGTTGTTTCGCTCATTTTTTCTCCCCGCAGGTGGAAGCTATACAGATATAGGAATTGAACTCTTTTTTTCCACCATTAATTTTTGATACACAGAAAAGTGCGATCTGGTATGATGGGGGAAAACTCATGCTATCAGGCATGGGCATTAGTAGATGATGATGTACAACGCAACCCATTTGTCCCTCTCCGGCGCGAATACCAGTGTGAATACTGGTACCAATACGGTGACCGGCAAGGTTGTGATGTGTACAGTCACATCCAACTAATTGCCCTCACCGCCTGAACTTCACAAAAAAATCCAGAAAATCCAAGAAGCTCCGGCGGGAGGGGAAACCCAAAGGAAGTGTAGTATGTCTATAGAAATCGCTGAAGAAAAGCCGAGGCAAAGCCGCATCGGGATCTTGTCTACCGGTTTGGCCCTATTTTCTATGTTTTTTGGCGCAGGTAACATCATTTTTCCTCTCATTGTGGGTCGTCTTTCAGGCACCGAAACACCCTATGCCATCTTGGGACTCGGCCTCTCCGCCGTCGCCTTTCCCTTTCTGGGCCTTATTGCGATGATGCTCTATTCGGGAAATATAGTAGCCTTCCTGAGCCGGCTCGGTAAATGGCCCGCTCTCATCCTACTTTTCATCCTACAGATGAGTCAGGGTCCCATCGGAGCACTGCCCCGGCTTGTCACCCTCATGCACGCCAGCATTAAATCTTACGTTCCTTGCCCGCTTCTTCTCTTTAGCCTAGTTATCTGCGGCCTCATTTTCCTCCTCACTGTCCGTCCTCAAAGAATCATTCACCTTCTCGGGGTGATCCTTACACCGCTCCTTCTTCTCACTTTGGCTATTCTCATCATTGTTGGGTCGATTGGGGCGCCGGAAGCCCAAATTCCCATCGAAAGCTCGGCCCATTTTTTTGGGCAGGGACTCAAGATGGGCTATCAAACTACAGACCTGATCGCGGCCCTCCTATTTGCGACTGTGATTCTTCCTCACGTCTCTCAGGGAACCAGCGATCCCAAAGTCATTCGGCGCCGCATGACTCTGGCCAGCCTGATTGCTTCTGGCCTTCTCATGGTTACCTACATTGGTCTTTGCTGGATTTCGGCCCACCACAGCTGGACTTTTGGCGAAGTACCCCCTGAAGAGCTCCTGAACCATATCGCCATTCAAGTCCTCGGGCCCTTTGGCGGCCTCATTTCCTCCGCGGCCGTATTCCTCGCCTGCCTGACTACAGCTATTTCCCTTGCCGCTGTCTTCGCCCACTACTTGCGCCACGACCTTCTCAAAAGCAAGCTATCCAATGCTCCGGCCCTCATCCTAATCCTAGGCTTAACAGCGGCCATGGCGACACTGGGCTTTAGCGGCATTGTTAAACTTTGGGGACCCGTCTTGGACGCGCTCTATCCGGCCCTAATCGTGCTTTGCCTCTTTAACATTGCCTACAGACTCTATTCGGTGAAGCCGATCCAAGCGCCCGTCTTCTTCACATTGGGCTTGGCTATCGGAGGCTTGCTGTTATGATTTTTTTTGGGTGAATTCGCCTTGCACGTAGAGCCATTTTCCGTCGAGCTTTTCGAAATGGCTCTTTTCTTCTAGAATGAAGGGTTCTTTTTGTTTCAAATGAGCCGCAAAATGGACCCAATCTTCCCCCGAGCCGATGATTTCCAATTTGACAAACTGAGTGGAGTGGCAAAATTCAAGAATACCCCGTTCCCACTTCTTTCGATCTTTTTCAAAATAGGGGCTTTTGGGATGGGTTGTTTGGATGATGTATTTAGAGATTCCAAGCGCATAAGCGCTATAGCGGGAGCGCATCAAAGCTAGGGCAGTGGGGGCAAGTGTCCCGCTATGGTAAGGCTTGCAACATTCAGCATACTCTTGGCCGGAGCAGCAGGGACATTTCATATCGCTCGAGCAATCAACTTCGCAATAAAGGCGATGACAATCGGCATACGTACCGTTGTCCATCCCCAAAGTTTGTGGAAAATACTGACGACTGTAAGCACGATCAATGCTGGGTAGATGACCTCCAAAATGGGTCCGAGGATTTTTGCAATGCCAGAAAATTCGAGAGTTGAAGTGAAAAAGGCAATAAGAAGGGTCGAGGTCAAGGCAGTCGCATTATTGATCTTCTCTTTAGTAACCTCTTTTCGCAAAAAGTCGGCAAAGAGGGAGGTGAGCACGATGGCGGTCGTCAAGCAGGCCAGAACCACAGCTATGCAAACGACAGGCGCCGCCCAAGGTCCCAATGAGGCTTGGGCCACATAGCCTAACATTTCTTGAGGGGGAATGTCGGCCAGATGCGGCGCATACATGGCTCCGAGCAGGACCAGCACAAAGTAGATCACCGATAGAAGCCCAGCCCCGATCAAGGAGGCGCTAAAGAAAATGGGTACAGACTCATTATTTTTTGTTTTGTGATCTTGCAAATGTTTGATGACAAAAGCAGAAAAGAAGAATGCGGCCAGTAGGTCCATGGTCTGATAGCCTTGGAAAATGCCATTTTTAAAGCTCGACCAGGCTCCATTCGCTGCAGCTTCAGGCAGCTCAACAGAACGGAGGCCAAAAAAGGCAATGGCTGCCAGTGAAATGAGCAGCAAAGGGGTCAAAATGGAACCCAATAAGGGGACGATCCGATTTTTGCGAATCGTAAGTAAAAATATCACTGCGCAGGAAGCCACGCTAAAAAGCCAAAGCGGGGTTTCGGGTAGTAAGAGGCGAAAAGCGCCATGAGCTACCGTAATGCAGCGGGCCAGTACGCCGAAGGGCCCCATTAAGGAGAGGGCAATGAGAGGAAACCAAAAGATTGCAGGTTTGCCAAGGCGGCCAAAAAATTCATTTGAGTTTCCATTGAAGAGGAGCAAAGCCAGAATACCGAGAAAAGGGACCAGCACGCCGGTCAATAGGATCCCAACTGTTGCCAGGCCGAAATGTCCACCGCTCATTTGTCCGACAACAAGAGGAAAAACCAAGTTGCCCGATCCAAAGAACATGGAAAACATGGCCAAGCCGGTAGATATAATCAAAGTTTTGTTTTTCATAGTCTTATATGATAAATTGCCGCGATCATATTGTGCAATATCTATGTTCATGCTATGTACAAAAGAGTATTTTGGAGGTTTTATGTACGGTCCGTTAGGTTCAAATCTGGCTCCCATCGTAGCAATTATTGCTGGGATTTTAATTCTAGTTTTTCCACGCATTCTCAATTATATCGTGGCCATCTATCTCATCTTGATCGGCCTCATGGGTCTAATGATGTAAAAAAAACGTTCCCCAGACTTGTCATTTTTTCTTTTGATAGGTAAGATGTTCCGCCATCTAGTAAAAACTTGGGGAACGTTATGCTTAAATATCTATTCGTCCTACCTCTTCTTCTGAATGCAGGCATTTTCGGTTGGTTCGATTCGCTTTCTCCTAAAGCACAGCGTGCGCAAGATCTCCTCGAGGGATTCGATGCAAAAATTGAAAAGGCGTTGATCGACTTTCAGGTGCCAGGCATCGCAGTCGGATTGGTCGTTGATGGCCAAGTCGTGTATGCGAAGGGATTCGGCTATCGCGATCTCGAGCTCAAACTTCCCGTTACCAATGAGACTCTTTTTGCTATCGGATCTTGCACAAAAGCATTTACGACTTTTGCAATGGGCAATCTGGTCGATGAGGGGCTGATTCAGTGGGATGATCCTGTGATCGATGTTCTCCCTGAATTTCGACTTTGGGACCAGTATGCGACGACGAATTTAACCATCCGCGATCTTCTCACCCATCGCACAGGCATGCCTCGCCATGAATTTGTTTGGTACAACTCCAAAATGAATAAGAGTGAATTACTCCGCCGGATCCGCTATTTGCAGCCCTCTTTTGAGATCCGCGAAAGGTACCAGTATGGCCAGCTCATGTATTTCACAGCTGGCTTGGCCATGGAAAAAATAACAGGAAAAACATGGGAAGAGCTCATTCAACGCCGCATTTTAGATCCGCTAGAAATGACCCACACGAATTTCTCCGTAGACGAGGTGCAAAAATCGGACAACTTCGCCCATCCTTACATCGAAAAAAATGACTCTTTGAAGAAAATTCCCTTCCGAAATCTCTCTCTGATCAGCGCCGCCGGGTCTTTGAATTCCAATGTTGACGACATGACTCGCTGGCTTCAAATGCAGCTTGCTGGCGGGGTTTACAACAACCAAGCCCTCATCAATCCAGCGACTCTTCAAGAGCTCCATGCTCCTCAAATCATCGTCCCGGGAGCGCCAGAGACTAAGGAGACGCTCATCTATGCTTATGGCATCGGCTGGGCGGTTCTCTCTTACCGCGGCCAATATTTTCTCAGCCACGATGGCGTTTCCGACGGCTTCACTTCCGTTGTGGGCCTGATCCCCGGCGAGAACATCGGCATTGTCGTATTTGCAAACAAAAACATGACCGCGCTTCCCCGCTACCTCTCATTTGAAATGATCGATCGCATTCTCGAATTGCCCCATCACGATTGGTTCAAAGAGGGCGCCGAGAGCATTCGAAAAAACAGAGAGTCCCAGAACGAGAACAAAAAGAGAGACAACCTCCTTCGCAAAAAGGGAACATCTCCTTGCCACTGTCTGGAAGAATACACCGGTGTTTATGAGCATCCGGGTTACGGGAAGCTCAATATTGAACTGGTCGATGGCAGACTCGAAGCCAACTTCAACGATCTCATCTTTGTGCTCGATCATTGGCATTACGACGTCTTCTCAGTCATTCAAGAAAAGCAAGACATGATCGTCTCTTTTGAAGGGACCAAGTTCACCTTCAACAATAACTCCAATGGGGACATTGGCGAGCTTCTCGTTCCATTCGAACCGACTGCGGACGACATTGTTTTCAAGAAAAAGAACGCTGAAAAGCACTCGACCCTGGCCTACCTCCGTCAATTCACGGGAGCCTATGAAATCTACGGCTACACGGTAGAAATCGTGGTGAGGGATCATGCGCTGATCGCCGTCATCCCTGGCCAGCCCAATTACGAGCTGGTCCCTGCTGGCGAAAATCAGTTCGATGTCAAAACCATGACCGGATCCACCGTCCGGTTCATCCTCGACTGCAACCACAAAGTCGAAGAGGTCATATTGATCCATCCCTACGGAGCCTTTTCAGCTACTCCGAAGAGGTAGGGTGTAGAGAGCCTCGCAGCCGCGTTGCTCGGCAATTGCAGTCGGGGAAGCCCCTGTTGCGAGTTCGTGAAGAAATCAAAAAAACAGGAGTGCGGCTTGCAAGCCAAAGAAAGGAACAGGATAACGGCTTGCTGCGCAAGCCTAAGGATGACGGCTCGC
>CAYWKW010000021.1:0-22831 GCA_964458995.1 uncultured bacterium
CATACCCTTCGTAGCTCTCCTTCTCTTCTTGCAGCCCCCCTTTTCCCAGATCGGAAAAGAGCCGTTTTGTCGCCTCCTCATTTTGGTGGTAGCACCGCTCGATGGCCGCTTCGATGACTATTTGGGGGCAATAAATGGGGTTGATCGGTTTTTTGAGAAGCAGGCGCAACTCTTCAATGGAGTCGATATCGAGAGGATCGGAGACGGCGACAATCACCCCATTTTCATCCTGCTCAATGGGCAAAAGATGCCTCTGTTTTGCAAAAAGGTAGGGAATAATCGATATCTGTTCCTGAACCAGAGGAAACGAGCTGATATCTTCTGTTACCTGGAGCCCAAACCGCTCCGCTAGGGACTTGTTTTCATCCATGTCAATACATGTCAAATAAGAGTTTCAAACTTTGGCCAAAAAGCTTTTTCCTCTCATTGTTTTTAGCTTCGTCGATGCACTCTAAAAATTCGGGGATGTCGCCGGGCCGTTTTCGATACTCTTCCTGTCGAATGCAGCGGAGGTCTTCGACGGGGTCCTTGATGATGCGCGGGGTTATGAAGATGAACATTTCGGTCGTGACGTCTCTAGACCGGGCTGTGCCGAACAATTTGCCAATTCCTGGCAGATCGCCCAAAAAGGGGATTTTCTCCCTCGAATCTTCCTCAATTTGCTGTCTCAATCCGCCGAGGATGATCGTTTCGCCATCGGCAACACGCACCTCGTTTTGAATATTGCGCCGCGTAACGGGAGGCCGGTTGTCGTGGGAGATGATTTTGGTCGTATCAAACTCGAGATCGGTCTCCAAAGAGATGAAGCCGGGACCTTCGCCATCTTCGTCCGGCATGTGGATGGTGGGCGTCAAATTGATCGTAATACCATACTGAGCTCGTGTATACGAATCTTGGATGATCGTTCCTGTGGGTGAATTGAAGGGGAAAGCGCCGTTATTGATCGAAATCTCTTCGACGATGGAGATTTGCGCTTCCGTTTGGTTAATCGCAAGCACAGAAGGGTTTGCCTTGATCCGAACATCTTCTTGAGCTAGGAGGAAATTGAATTTGACATCGGCCGCAGGGAAATGGTGACTCCCGTTGCGGCTAAAAATGAAGCTGAAAAGGCCATTTGCAAAATTGTGCAGAGGATGAACGGTTTCTTTCCCATCCTTTCCCTCTTTTTTCTCAAACTTTTCAAATGCATTATAGGAAACGGCCGTCTCTTTTTTACCACTCGCGTTCGTCCCCAATTGCAAAAGACTAAATCCGATTTCCCGATTATCCCGGAACTTCTTCTCGACCAAAAGAACATCGAGCTGCACCATCTTTTTGGGAACGTCGAGCTTTTTCAGAAGAGTTTTGATTTTGGGCAGCTCCTCGCGTCTCACAACCATCAAAATCGACGTCGTTTTTGAATCGACAATGAAATTGCCGAAAGCCACCCGTTGTTCGTTTTCGTAAAGAGCGGGCTGAACGAAGGGGGCCGTTGCCGGTAAAACAGGATTATAGCCTGGGCCCGGGCAAAGATAGGGGAGCGGGCACGGATTGTCAGGAGTGGGAATCGGGGCCGGAATAGAACCCGGGGGCGGCGGCGCGGCAACTGGCAATGGATTCGTGGTGACAGTTGTGGTCGTTGTGGTGGAGGGCTCTCCCTTCTTTTCAAAGCCAGATCCGCCCAGCGAATCGTAGACCTTCTCCAACACCTCGGCGATATCTTCTGGGTTCGAGTGTTTGCACGTGTACCAATAGATGATTTTTTCGCCCGGGTCTTCCAGCTGAGATTCTAAATCGGTCAGAATTTTCTGGGCCCTCTCGACCGTATCATTCTCTCCAACTAAAACAAGTCCTTGAGGCAAAACCAGAGTCGAAAGTTCATCTGCATTGGATGGGTAGTAGGCGGGCCGGTTTTTGGTGGACGCATCGGAAAAGACCGTTTTTAATACCTTCTCTGCCTCTTGCGGAGTGATCTTGACCACATTGACAATCCGCACCACCTTTCCCTGGTTCTGTTCCCAGACGGCGTGGTATAAACCCAAAAGCTTTTCGACCGTTTCTCTTCCAGAAACGATGGCCACTTTGGACCCAATCGCTTGAATCAGAGTCTGTTTGGGATCTGAAAAACGCTCAAAGAACGATTGGAGCGATCTCAATTGCTCCGGAGGCGGTGAAAAAACGTAGAAGATGCGGGAGTGGCCCGAAAAGAGCTGCAAATCGTCCTCATTTGCCACGATAGCCTCGATGGCCGACGGGTCGAGTTTTAAAATGTAAAGCTGCTTTACAAATGGGTTGAGCTTCTTGGCCCCCACCCCGTTTTGGGCCAAAATCATCTCGATCATCTCGCTCCACGACTCGTGGGGCAGGGGGATGCCTGAAAAGAGGCTGATTTTCATCCCACTCAGCTCTTGTGGGATCACATAGAGATAGTCGCTCGCCCCATATTCCATGATGAGCTGTGAGAGGGTCGTTTCGCCCACGTCCCACATCGCATAAGGTTCATCATTATGGGTGGTCTCCTCAACGGAGGTTCTCCTCCATTTCTCTTCGAGACCCCGAATTTTCTCCCTTGTATAGCGAACCTCGCCTAAAAGCCTTTGATATTCAACTTCCCGAGCCTCTTTCTCCGTCAATAGGCTCACCTGATCAAATTGGTCGCGCAGTTCGGTCTTGAGCTTGCTTAAAGCGTCGTTAAAAACTTGAGCGCCTTCGAGATCGGATTTAAATTCCTCCCCGAACAACAGGGCCACGGCAAAGAGGCATAAGAAAAGAAATCTCATGGCGCTTTTTTCCCTCTTTCTCGCCCTTTTCGCATGGTTTGCGCTGCTATTTCGATCGGGACCATTTGGGTTCGGCCCGGATTGAAAAGGCGTCCTTGCACCACTTTTTGCCCCTGTTTTTGCGCTATTTGATCAAAGACAAAGAGCTCTCCGAAAACCTTTCCATTGAGAAAAGCCTCCCTCTCCTGCTCTTTTCGCAAAACTTTCCAGCGGCCGCCTGCTTTCAAAATCCAATCTCCCGTCTTCAAAACCATGCATTGCTTTTCTAGCATACAACTTATCTGCTTTTCTGACCGGATCCGAATTGCAGAAAAAAGTTCTTCCCCCTTCACTTTGAAAGGAGTTCCCGCCGCCGGATTGAATGAAATCCGAATATGACCCTCTGAATCCCAGCCCTCTAAGACTAAACATTTCCCCAAACAAGACTGGATGTGCGCGATGGGCAAATCGGGATCTGGCGCCGCCGCTTTTTCCCACCTCTCCCTCTTCCAAACAAGCCAATCGCCCTCGTTCAACTCCACCAGATCGGCCATTTCCAGCCGTTCCCCCGATTCGCGAAATTGGTCCTTACCCCACCATTTTGCCTCCGCCAACAATCGAAAAGGGGCCCCTTCGGCAAACTCTTGAGCTGATTGAATCGGGCAATCTTGCCCCGCCACCACAAATCTCCCCGCTTCGATTTTCCCCACCTCTTCGGAAGCGACGTATCCCCTTCCCTCAATCTCCCCATCTGCCGTCAGTGATAAATCCATCCAGAAAGGGGACTTCTCTTTCGCAAAGACAAGCCTATCTCTCTGAAACTCTAAGTCCAATCGACAAGGAAGCAGGACTCTTTTCGACTCGGAGCTCTTTTTCACCCGCACTAAAAGGCGTTTGCCCGCAATAGTCCCAGAGGGCCTTGGAGGATCGAAAGAAAACGTCATCTCTCCCTGTAAATCGGGAATCGGCAAAGCGGGATTATCACCATTCAATCCCAAAGAAAACGAATAAGGGGCAATGCCATGGGCAATTTCTTTTTTCCCATTTAAAATAAGAAAAGGGGAATTTCCGTTATATAATAGAAACAAAAGAGGTAACGCTAAAAAGAAGCCCAAGCCCACAACAGCGGCTCCAATCCACACAATGCGCTCAGGGTAAAAGTGAAAGAGGCCTAACCTAGTCATATTTTCGCTCAGAGAGAATCCAGCAGTTTAAGAGACAGGTAAAAAAAGATAAAGTATGAAACGATAGGCCTTAAAAATCAATCAAGTAGCATCTTATTGCCCAGAACAATGATTGCAAATAAATAAAATAAAGTTTTAAATATAGCTAAGAGGCAATCTATCCCGAGACCGTTGCCGGGGTAGAAAATGAGGAGCAACTATGGCAAAGAAACTCATGGATAAGTTCAAAGAAGGCGTATCGGTCCAAGAGGTAGAAGACTTTGCACGCAAGTACACAATGGAAGTTTTTTCTGTTCTGGCCATTCTCATTGCTGCCATTTCGAGCATGTATGATTTCTTTGTTGGGCCCAAGTTCACCATTGCCTTTTTAACGATTGGCGTGATTCTTGGTATTTTTTTTCCTGCACCGGTGGAGAGGGGTCTCAAGCAATTCTACAGTTTCTCCTACAAACAGGAGAAAATGACCCAGCTGATTCTGGGCATTGTTAAGATAGTCGTAGCCCTTTTCATTCCATTTGTGATCTTTGGCGGCCTGGGTCTACTTGCTGGCACCTCTTACCATTACTACACCCGCCACGCCCAAGTTATGGATGAGAACAGACCCCACAAGCACCACCACAGCAGCAGCGGCGACGAACACGACTAAGACCCAAAACTCAGGTTATATACCCAAGTAAACTCAAGAGTTGGGTTCTGCCCACGCCTTTTCCCCAATTGACGAAACGTCAATCGGGGGCCCCTAGGCTTGCGTCGGGCAGCCACTGAATTTGAGATCCGCCTGCATCGCTAAACTTTTTAAGTTTAGCTGCTTCGGCGCCGCTTCGCTGACTCAAATTCAGGGCGCCTCCTTGGCATATTCCCAACTTTTGAATTCACTTGAGTTATAGCGACTTTTTCCGTTCACTGATGTATTGAGTCAGATCGACTTCCCTTTCTGAAAAGCTTGTCAGAATCAGTTGAGAAACGGGCGACTTCTTCTGTAAAAACGCCTCCAGCTCTTCCCAAGCAGCTCTTTCGCCGGGCCGGTTTTTCAATTCCTTGTGCAGGCAAGCGATCCTCAGCAAATTATGGGCATAGAGCAGCGACCCACCCTTATGATCTGACAAATAGGGGGCCCCCATCAATTCTTTCAGGGCCACAGCATTTTCGAGCGCCTTTTGGAAGCTTCCCTGTTCAATCAGCAGGCTTGTCTGTGCATACGTCGCATGGAAGGGGACCTCATCCTTGACCCGCACTAGGGAGCGGTTTGCCATGATCAGCGCTTCATTGATCTTGTCTGTATTCAAAAGCCTCTGAGCAATGGTGGCCTCATACTTTTTCTGCAATGAGGGGGCTGACGCCAACGCCTCCACCATGTTCCGGTACAGCCCCTCGTCTTGCGGAGCCGCTTCCCATTCAGCGAAGGCGGCCTCGGCCTTTGCGTAGGTTAGTGCATTGGGTCCCGACTGAAAGTAGGTAATTAAAATAGCCACTCCAGCGATGACCGCGGCGGTACCTATGATGATTTGTTTCTTTTGTTCAGACAAATTTTGGATTATAGACGACGCATCCATACCCCTCCCTATCAATAAAAGGGGAATTCTATCGTTTCGCCCCTTTACCTACAATTTCTATGAGTAGATTCTATTAAAATGTTCGAAGATTTTTTCCTGTTCGGCCGAATCAAAGTCGTTGCCATAAAATTTTATAAACAGCTCTTTTTGGAAGGCGGCTTTAGAGATGTTGGGGTTATGCTCTAAAATGGAGCGGACGATTAAATATCTGGAAGCTTCATACATAGACCAGGCCATATTATGCCTTTCGGTGGGCGTTTTATTTCGAAACATTTCCCTCATTTTTTCAGCCATTTCAATCGAAGTATCATCCATGCCATTTAACTCTATTAAAAATTTCATTTAATCCCAGTTTTTGAACCCAATCCGAGATGTATTTCTTGTCTATGTTTTTGTTTGAAACTAATAGATTTTCAATGTCCCTGATTTGTAAATCTGAAAAACTATCTTTGGCCCAAAAAAGCTTAGAAATGATGAGATCTTCAGGAGATACAATCCAAATATATGTCCCGTCTACATCTATTCTTTTTCTTCTGCGAAACTCGATCTCTCTGTATGCCAGGTCTTTTCGAATAATGAAATCAATTTTAAACACAGAGTCATTATGAATGATATTAAACATACCCTGATGTTCAATAGCTTCTAAAATCGAAGGTCTAGAAAGATAAAATTCTTTCTCAAAGAACCGACAAAATTTGTTTGTTTCAATCTCATCAATTTCTATGACAATATCAATATCCCGAGTCATTCGCGGAACGGCATAGAAGTTTGAAGCAAAGGAACCTGTTAGCATGTACTCCATACCTGCATTCTCTAGTTTTGAGCATACAAGTTTCAACAAGCCGATGTATTCAGACATACTATTCTCGCCTGAACAGCATTCTATCAGCCCGCCTTCTTTAACACCACCCCGCCTTTGGCAATGCATTGGTAGGATGCCCTTCTCGTATCCGAGTCCGAGTCCGAGTCCGAACTCTCCTGAAATGTAAAGCGGCAATACACAATCCCAAAAAACGAGGCGTTTTTTGGGGGCCCCGAAGTAAATGTAAAGCGGCTTTACATTTGAACTTAACTCCCAACTTTCTCGGCATTTTAGTTGAAGTCTCTAAGATTTTTCATTTATTCTGTCGACCATGAAACAGAGAGTTCTGAGAGAAGGAATCGTGGTTGGTTCCGATGATAGGCAGGAGTGGCTTCTGCCTTGGTGGTGGGAAAATTACCGCAGGCACAACTCATTTCCTGTGGCCTTTGTCGACTTCGGCTTGTCGGAGAGGATGAAGGAGTGGTGCAGGGGACGGGGCGAACTGGTCTCTTTGCGGGTGGCCGACGTTTTTGTGAAAGACCGGGATGAGGTTGAAGGCTCCAGGGTCGAGGAGTGGGAAAAGGCCTATGGAGAGGGGTTTTGGTACTCTCGAAAAGCTTGGTTTAAAAAGCCGCTGGCCTGTTTGCGCTCGCCCTTTCAAAAAAGTATCTGGATGGATACCGACTGCGAGGTGTTGGGTAAGTTGGACCCGCTGTTTGAGCTTTCTGGCATGGCCATTGCTAAGGATCAAGTGAATGAGGGATACAATTCGGGAGTGGTTGTGTTTCAAAGAGATGACCCCATTATTCAAGAGTGGGTCGATCTGTCGTTTGAGAAAAATGGTGAATTCCGCGGAGATCAAGAGCTCCTGTCGGTGATTTTGCAGGGAAAATCGATTTGTGAATTGCCCCCGATTTATAATTGGAGCGTTGGCTATGGAGAAAACCCCGAAGCGGTGATCTGCCATTGGCTGGGAGACATGGGCAAAATGGCCCTCCGTAATCAAATTTTAGATAGCTTGTGAAGATCTTTGGAAATTCCGTGCATCTGTTTTCACTACACAAAAACAAAAGATCGTCCCTACGATCCTGAAATGGCCGAAAAAGAATTTAAGGAACTGTTTGCCGATAGACCTCTTCCATTTGATCGAGCATGTGATTGATCGTAAATTGCTGCTGGACCAGTTCGTGCCCGTTTTGCCCCAGTTGCTTTCGGAGCGCCGCATTTTGTAGTTGAAGGACGGCTTTGGCCACCTCTTCTGAAGAGAATGGGGGCACTTGAATTCCTGTTTTGCCATCGATGCACACTTCGCCAAGTCCGCCGGTTGCTGTGGCGATGAGGGCCTTCTTTAGGTAGGCCGCTTGCAAAATCGCCTGAGAAATCCCCTCGTTGGCTGTGCTCAATAACGCAAAGATATCGAGCGCGTTTAGAGCGGGAAAGGGATTATCGAGATGCCCCGTAAAATGGACAACCGTCTCCAGATGCATTTCATGGGCCCGATTGATGTACGTCTCTGCATGGCCGCCACCAATAATAACCCACTTGATCTTGTGATGGGAACGGAGGAGGCCTGCCGCCTTTAAAAAATCGTCGATCCCTTTCCAGGAACGCATAAAACAGGCTGTCCCCACCAAAAGATCGTCAGGACCCACTCTCAACTGGTTGCGAAAGGCTTCCGATTCCCCTTTTTTGACCCGAATCTGGCCGGGATCAACTCCTGTGGCGATTGACCGGCAAAGATGAGCCTTTTTTCCCGATTGTTGGCAAATCATGGGGATGATCGATGCGCATGTCGTGACGACAAAATCGGCCAGCGTGCCATAGACAAAACGGCTATTAAAGCCTGGCCTTACGGCTGCCGACAGGTGCCTCGTTCTCACAACGGGCTTTCTCGCAAGGCGGGCCGCTATGCCCCCAATCCAGCTATCCAGTGAGGAATGGGTGTTGATTAGATCGATCCGGTGGCGCGCCAGGATCCATAGCAAGCGAAACAGGCAAAAAATCCATCCCGTTCGCCTAAAATTGACTTCATAGACGATAAATTGGGCCTTGCGGGCCCGGTCTATTAGAGCGCCGTTTTTCATCACAGCCAATACAACTGTATGACCCCGTTGGCGCATCCCTTCCGCCTCTTTTAAAATGCGCATCTCTTGACCGCCCCATCCCGGAGAGGCTTCTAAATGAAGGATATTCACAGCTTCAAAATTCTCCGATGTCCCGACGAGAAGGGAAGCTCTGCAAGCCGCTTCTCTTCTACCCATTCGTAGCCGTCGATTTCACAAATCGATTTCGCTTTGAGTCTTACAGGATAAAGGTGCGCCTTATATCGAGTAAAGGTGTGTGTGACGGTAGGGAGTTTTTCAACGACCTCGGCTTCGATCTCAAATGGGATCTTTTTCCCCCGATCAAAATAGGGAAACTCATAGAGATCAGCCATCACCTTGCCCGCTTCCCCTTTCTTAACCAAAATTTTCCCCTCAGCTTCAATTAAAACAACCGTGCGATGGAGATGGGTTGTCTCTTTTTCTCCGTTTTTAATGGGGAGCCCTTCCACTTTATTTTCGCTCAAAGCCCTACACTCTTTATTCAGGGGACAATCACAACACTTCGGTTTTGGGGTACAAATGGTGGCCCCCAACTCAATAAACGCTTCGGCGGTAATCCAGGGCTCCTTTTCATCGAGCAAGGTTTCGGCACGGGTCCAAATTTTTTGTTTAACGGCCCACTTAGACACATTTTCCTCAATCAAGAAATAGCGGCTTAGCACCCGCGTCACATTCCCATCAACTGCTGCAGCCCTCTGTTTAAAGCCAAAACTCAAAATAGCGCCCACGGTGTAAGGGCCCAGCCCATGAATCGATTCTAAATCCTTCCGGTTCGAGGGGATGACCCCATTCCACCTCTCTACAATTTGTTTTGCGCCTTTATGGAGATTGCGAGCCCGGCTGTAGTAACCCAGCCCCTCCCAAACTTTAATCACCTTCTCCAACGGAGCCTCCGCCAAGGCGGCCACATCGGGGAAAAGGCGCATCCATCTCTGAAAATATTCGACCACTACACTAGCACGAGTCTGCTGCAGCATGACTTCTGAAATCCAAACCCTGTAAGGATTTGGATCCACTCTCCAGGGAAATTCTCTCCGATTTTGGTGGAACCAATCGTGCAATTCTTTCATACTTTTGAAGTATGATCGTTAAGGATGATTGGGTTCAATGTGAATATTGCAGGCTTGATTTTTGATGATTCTCTTCACTATTTAGATCATTTGGCCCCATTTTGCGCTCTAACGGGGGCGCCTCTCATTGTTTGCGAAGAGAAAGCGGCCCACCTCGCGCGCGACTTCTATCCAGACCTGTTGGTAATTCAAAAAGAGGCTTTGGGATTACAGCTTCCAAAATGGGTTATCACTTGCGATAACGGCCCCATTCTACAGGCCGCTTTTCCGGGTCAAGAAATAAAGACTCTTTGGCTGCCTCACGGCAACTCCGACAAAGGATGGGAGGGGCCCTTTTTTGAGGGGGTGGGGGAGATTGCTTTGGTTTACGGCCAAAAAATGATCGACTTTATGCACCGCAAAAGGGCTCATCCAAAAACCATACGGGTGGGGAATTTCCGCTGGCACTACTACCAAAAACATCGCAGCTTTTACGCTAACCTTGTTCCTAAAACGACCGGCATACTCTACGCGCCCACTTGGGACGACTCTGAAAATAATTGTTCCTTTTGGACCGCCTTTCCCCGCTTGGCCGATTCTGTGAAAGGGAATTTATTCATTAAGCTTCACCCCAATACGCTCAGCCGCTTTGAACCCGAGCTAGAGATCCTCATGGGGCGATACGCAAAGAGGAAAAATCTGATTTTCTTGCCCCATTTCCCTCCCATTTATCCTCTATTGGAGAGGTGCGAGGCGTATATTGGGGACATGTCGTCGATTGGCTACGACTTTTTAAAGTTTGACCGACCCCTATTTTTCCTCAATGCGAATCGGGAAATGCCCCTATTTCGATGTGGCCAAAGCATCGACCCCCAAAAGTGGACGTTTGAAAAGCAAGAAGCGCTTTCAAAGACCCGAAAAGAGATGTACAGCTACACATTTGATCCCGACCCCAATTGGGAGGAAGTTCGCGATGCGCTGCGCTGCCTTTAATACCGGAGGGGAATTTTATCTCCTCGATCATATCGCTCCACTGGCCGAGCTCATGCAAATGCCGCTGATTGTGACGGAGGAGAAAAATTTTGAACTCGCGAGCCAATTCTATCCCCAAATCGAAGTGCGCTTAATGCCCGATTTGGAGTTTCGCCTGGGAGAAATAGCGGAAGAATTCGATGCCCTTTTCGAATCGAAGTTTTGGGGCATTCATCTGAAATCCGTTTTTGAAAAGCTCTATAATAAACGGATGCGGCTCATCTATTGTCCGCATGGTCAATCGGACAAGACCTCTCTTCTGGGTCAATATGCGCTGCAAGATCTGGCGCTCCATTATGGCCCTCTCATGGTTGAGATGCTGAAAGAGCTCAACATTCCGCCCCCCAATTCCATCCTCGTTGGCAACTATCGTCTCCAGTTTTACCAAAAACACAAAACTTTCTACGACTCTCTCTTCCAAATAGACCGAAAAAAAACCACGCTTCTCTACGCGCCCACTTGGAAAGATAGGGATCGAGGAACTTCTTTTTTTGACTACGGGGCCAGAGTGATTTCTGAGCTCCCTTCCGATTGGAATTTGATTCTAAAGGTCCATCCCATGTTGGAAGAGCGCGATCCGGGGCTTTTCTATCCCATTGCAAGGTTAGCGGAGAAAAAAGGAAACGTATTTCTCATTCATGAATTTCCCCCCATCTATCCGCTGCTGGCGCAAACGGATGTTTATCTGGGGGACTTTTCTTCCATTGGATACGATTTTCTCGCCTTCCGTAAGCCGCTCTATTTCCTCCCTACAACCACTCCGGGAAGGCTCCACTCCTGTGGCGCCAGGATCGATCCAGAAAAAGATCTCTACTCACAATTGGCCCTCTCCAACCGTTTCCAGAAAGAGCAAGAGGCGCTTTACCAACTTTCTTTCAGTCCAGTAGCAGAGGTTCACGCCACAATCCGCCGCGGTTTAAGCCAAACAATGGATAAACCGCTTAATTGATATTATGTAATTACAGCTATTATTCCCCGATGGCGGGGAGGATGAAAAGAGATTGCAAGTCGTTTAGATTGTTGGCGGCGGGGCGCACCTCGATGTCGTAGGAATAGGCCCCCTCCTTCAGTTCAGCCACAGAGAGAACGGTACCCACTCGTAGGCCATTGGGAAAAACCCCATCGAGGCCCGAAGTCACCAACATGTCCCCCTCTTTGATGATGGGGACGCCCCCCTTCAGATCGCGGGCAGGCCCCTCCTCATCGGGGTAGTCAAAATTGAAGCCGATGCCCTTTAAAGTCGGCCCTCTGGAGCGCCAAAAAGGGGCGCTGCTTCCCTGCACTTCGCCCTTCGCCAAGTAGCCATCTTCCCAATCGTGTGCCGCCTTCTCTTTCAAACTTTTGAGCTGCAGGGTCAGCTCCTTCGCATCTTCTCTTTTTTCAATGAGGTTGAGCAAAGCCTGAATTTGGCGCGCCAATTCTCTGCCTTGGGAAGCGCCCCGGCATACTCTGACAGCGGGAGATAGTCCCGAGTCGGTAATGAGCCTCACTCGAGCCTGTTTTTTTCCCACATAATCGATTACCCCAACGAGAGCCCCATCTGCGAGCACCGGACTATTTTTGGCAATGATTTCGCGGCCCAGGGCCCGATTGTTCTCTTCGCCCACATTGATCCAAAGACTGCTGCTCCAGGAACTCGGGTCGCGATAGATCACCTGCGCAGGCATAGCCAACCATTGGCTCTTTAAAATCTCCCGCAAATGGGCCGCCTTTTTTTGGCAAAGCGGCTTTTGTTCAAGCCCCTTCAAAAACTCAAACTGCTCTTGGTTGCGCTGATCAAATAGAAGCCACTCATAAGCATGATCGATCTGCAAGCGCAAATGTTGGTTTTCCAACTGCAGGCGGGCCAGCTCATTTCCCCCATTTTCTAAACCATGTCCCCTAAATGGAGCGATCGCAAACGACCGTATCCCATCAGAAATACCTTTAGGCAAATTGATCCAACAAAAAAGGAAAAGGGCCAAACCCAAGAAAGGAAGTGTTACTGCTCGCCGCATACAGACAATAAGCTATTCACTACGTAGTCTATATTTTTGGATGATAAGCCCGCTACGCTAATTCTTCCATTATCGGTCATATAGATAGCGAAACGGTCGATCAACTTTTGCACCTGGCTCTTGTTTAAATCGATGAACGAGAACATCCCTTTATGGCCCCGTAAATAGCCGAAATTCATCCCGTTTCCTTTCGCAATCAATCGCTGAATCAAAGTTTCCCGAGTCGTATTCAACCGTTTTCTCATCTCCTCTAGATCTTTGAGCCACTGTTTGCGTAGCCCATCGTTTTTCAAAACCTCAGCCACCACTTTGGCCCCATGCGCTGGCGGATTTGAGTACATCGCCCGGATGATCCTCTTGATCTGACTTCCCACTCTCGTTTTTACCGCTGTATTTTCATCTACAACAAAAAGCACGCCCACTCTATGGCAATACATGCTGAAATTTTTTGCGCACGAGTAGGCGATCAGCATCTGATGCCCATCTCTCACGAAGAGCCTAACCGCTTCGGCATCTTTTTCCAACCCCTCTCCCAGCCCCTGATAGGCAAAGTCAAAAAAGGGAAGCAATTTCCTCTCCCGCATGACCCTAGAAATCTCTCCCCATTCTTCAATCGTGGGGTCGCATCCCGTCGGATTGTGGCAGCAAGCATGGAGCAAAACGCATGTTTTTTCGGCCAGCCCCTTTAAAAACGCCACCATAGACCCCGCATCAAACCCTTTTTTGTCTCTGCTATAGTAGGGGTAATTCTCCACCTTGCAGCCGGCCCGTTCGAGAATGGACCTATGATTGGGCCAAGTATGATTGGGGACGCAAATCACCTTTCCGACCTCTTGAGCCACAAACTCCGCCCCCACCCTCAAGGCCGCCGTCCCTCCGGCCGTATGGGCCGCGTAGATTCTCCCATGAGCTCCCTTCCAAATATCGCCAAAGACCACGGGTCCCACCAATTCGATCAACTCAGCCAGGCCATCCATGGGCAAATAGTCGGCCATCAGATCCTCTACCTGTTCCTGAGCCTTTTTCACAGAGCTCAGCAATTCGGCCTTCAATTCATCATTCTTATAGATACCCACCATTAAATTGACTTTTTCTTTTCTTACATCGGCTGCGAAAGCGCCTAGAAGTCCGAAGATTGCGTCTGGTTGAGCTTCGTTGACATCTTGAAAAAACATTTTACACCCACATTTTTCAAATCATTCTACAGTCCGTTCCCTTTTTTCGCCCTACTTGAATGAAAATCCCCAAACCCATTAAACTTCAACCCTCAATATGGGGCGTTAGCTCAGTTGGTAGAGCGCAACAATGGCATTGTTGAGGCCAGCGGTTCGACCCCGCTACGCTCCAAATACTATGGACTGCTTATCCAAGCCATGAACTGATCGTTTACGGAAGGGTGGGGTTTGATATAGATATCTTTGTTGTGGAAATCGATACAGATTGCATTTTTCTTGAAAAAATCGACTCCCAAAATTCCATCAATTTTAAGATGATCTGGCAACTCGTAAAACCAAAACTTTTGTCTACCTAAATTGATGCCATTGATTTCAAATTTTTGAGAAACGAATGACAGGTTTCCCCTTTTCATCGTTTTTTGCAGTAAGGACCACGTCGATCCCGAATCTAGTAAAAACCTCATTTTCCCCAAATCTGTATCCGTTTCTAGTATGATTCCGGCCGGAGAAAGATCAAAAGTTGTTCGCGTAAATTCATCAAGAGAACCGTTGATATGACTCTTCAACGATTCCAATTCCTTTGCCAGAAATATCACTGAATTGGGAAAATCAAAAAAGCACTTCAGTTCTTTAAATATTGGCCATCCAACCCTGCCATCAGCTGAGAACAGATAGATCTTAGAGATCGTTTTATGAAGAAACGGAATATCTGGCAAAATTTGACTTCCTTCTTGGATAAAATCTACACTCTCTACTCTTGCAATGGCTCCAGAGATGATCAAATCTTTCTCAATGCTAAATTTGGGAAGTTTGAAACCTCGCAAAGTATGTTTTTTGCCATGTATATCAAATGTATCTATCTCTTCAGCAGGTTCCTTGCTTTTGACCCCGTCTAATACTTTTGAATCGAGGCACAGCAAATAAGAACATCCTAAATCGACGTCTAAAGAATATTTCTTACCTTCCAGTTCGATATCCAATAACGGGGTGCCCATAAATGGAATAAATCTAATTGGGATAAGAACCGATTCACCATTTCTGCCAGCTGCGGGGACATCCAATTTATGATTCATAGAAAAAAAAGAGATTCCCACCATTAACCCCACTGCGAGAAAAATGAATAGGAATCTCTTAGTTTTACTCAACTTTCCTCAGACTCGTCATTTTCAGGAGAAACATCATTAGTATTGTTATCAGAGGAAGAGGAATTATCAGCTGTTTCAGATTTATCCGAGCTGTTATTGCCGCCAGTGAAATCGTATTCAGCACTTGCCTCACCTTTTAGTCCATCTTTTTCATAACTGACACTAATTCTGACCATCTTTGGCGTAACATCTCGATGGTTTAAGGAATTTGATCCTTTTCTCGGCACTGCCTCTAAGATTTTTCGACATTCTAAACCTTCTTCCAAGCATTTTACTTCATGGTGATTCCATTTGCTAGTGACATCCTCCAACACTTGAAAATCTAAATCATATCCTGAAGATACTTCGTCTACAAACATATTACCCTCCTTTATGGTTAAGGGAGGCAATGTTATACTCCTTGGCAAATAATTATTTCAACTATGTTTGTAACGGACGGCAACGATCAGGCCCACCAGAACCAAAACAGTCCCTGCAGCAAGAACTAGATTCGCATAGCCGCTTGCAGGTTCTCCAATAATGACCCCATTTGACGTGGGCAATTGCTCCGTGGGACTTATTGGACTATTTGTCACTATCTTCACTTGCTGAGTTCTATAAGGAATATATCCCAACCGGTGAAGAGCAAAAATATTCAGGATCACACCTATCGAAAGAAGAACAAGCCCGATCCACTGCTTGAATTTCAATTCCTTCCTCTATAAAGCAAAAGACCTCCCCCCAGAACCACCAACACAATACCCCCAATCATGTTGTTTCTTGAATGCTGCGAATAATCGCCTGTAAATTCTTTTCTAATTTGCTCGCCCGTTGTTTTTTGAGAACGATTTGCGGAAGCAATCAAATATATCCCAACTGCAATGCAAGTGATCGCGATGATGTGCTTGATACTCATCCCTTCCTCCACTATCCAGCTTCTTTTGCCTTCTATCAGAGAAACAGCTGAAATGTAAAGTACTCTACCGTGTCCGAGTCGAGATATTGTCAAAAGTTGCGCTTCAGCCACCGAGCGCACCCCCAATGATCTTTCCTAAGCATCCTTTGGTTTGCCGACTTCGATGTCGAACGGTCGCAGCTGATTCTTTACCCATTCGGAGTAGTCACCGTTCTTTGCAAATTAGATTTTTCGTGTTTTCGTCGTAAGTAAGTTCCTGTTTCGACAAGAAGAGCTTGAATGCCGCTTTGACAGTTTCTAATTTTTCCCAGTCCTCTCGGTTGACGGTTCCTCCAAGTGCCTGATAGCCACTGAGTTCGTTTCGAGAGTTCAGTTCGGGATATAACGACACCCATTCATCCGAATAGCCGATCAAATATCCGCACAAGGCTATAAGTCCGTTATCGTCAAGCATGCTGGCGCTCATCTGATAGGTTTTCCAGCGAATGACTTGCCATGAATGATTCCATGTTTTTTTGGCCAGGGTTTGAGCTCTCAGCAGCAAAGGCGGGCTCGTCACGATGCCAATCACTGGCTGCGCCTGATCTTTCACGAGATCAGCCAGTATCGGCTGCGTTTGTGTAAAATTTTCTGTGGAATTTTTGGAAGCCGTTTTTTCCTTGAAAATCATAGAAGCTGGAACTTCCATTTTATTGAGGATAAATTCCAGCAAATCCGTTTCCAAAATCGTTAGGTCGTTCAGCCATTTTTCTTTCATTTGCATTTCGCCGGAAGAAAGATGCTTGGCGATATTTAAAATGAGAGGAATTGTTCCCCGGCCCCGCCCGCCCGCCAGAACAATTGGAATATTTTTCTTCTGTTTTTTCCACTGCGCTGCGAAAGAAAAAAAAGCTTCGGCGTCGGGGTTTCCCAATAAAAGCCATGCATGAGGATTTGGAAAATTTTCGTTGTCAGCCTGAGACAGCAGACCGATCAGCTCCTGCAACTTTTCGCATAACACACGTCTCTCATTCATGACAACCTCTCTACGTACTCTGCCGACAAAATTCTTGCTGAAGAATAAGAAACTTGCAAGCTTTAATCCAGGCAACTATAATAACTCAGTTCCGGATGAAAGCTCTAATGTTGCTTGCTTTCCCTGACCCTATCGTGGATTCCAATGAACTCTTTTTGCCCGTCCTCTTGGGCTCCTATCACCACCAATTTCGACTATACCTCCTTGCGCATATTATAACAGTTTGGTATAAGGGGTTGGAATAGCTAGAATGTGCCTCCTGTTGAGGATGGCAAGGTAAGGGGTGAATGAATAGATTTGTAGCAATTATTGTGGGGTTGTTATATTCCCACAATTTATTAGGGACCATTACCATACATTCCGGCGAAAGTAAGCTTATTCGTTCTGCGGATCCTAGTGATGGAGGAAGTCATTGTGATGTTCGGCTCCCGGATACGACTTATATCGTCGAAGATGGGGGGATTGGGATAGTGGATGGCCACACTTGCACCATCCTTCAGCGCTTTGACGCCCTAACATTTCATAATGGTTGCACTTTATCCCTCCTTAACGGTCAAGTACAAGATCAGGATTATAATGATTTTTTGAGAAGAGCCGGAGTCGCAGTCCCAGCTAACGTCACGCTCGAACTCGGCGTTAACGCTGGGATTGACGATGGGAGTTCCCTGCAATTCGGAGCTACTGGCGCCCTTGAGAATCCCGTAATCAATATAGTAGTACAACAAGATATGCCCGATGTCGGGCTACTAATAGTCGGTTACTCAATAACACCATTAGTCAATAGTGCTCCACTTACAAATATGAACCTTGGCAATAGTAACTTTAAGGCAATAACACCTGGCTATGTTTTCGACACCACCTATATAAGTTATTCGACGAATGGCATATACATTCACCTTCAGAAAGCAAGCGGCACTAGTGGCTCCGCTCATAGCGGCTCTTTTGCTAACCTAGTGGGAGTCACCAGCGCAAATAGAGCCAGTGCATCGTCGCATCGCACCAGTACTGTACTTGGACGAGCATTTAAAAAAGCTCTTTTTGGACCCGAGGAATCATACCTAGCTCAAGCAACCGACGATGTATTGCCTCAGGGAAGCGTAATAGCATTTGCTAGGAAGGGTAACCATCACGCCATTTGGATGAGGGGCCTGGGACGAAAATCGCATCAGGATCCAATCCAATTTTTTCCTTCCTATGAGATCAGCACATGGGGAGATACGATAGGATATGATTATATGTATGATGAGGGAATGGTGGCAGGTTGCTTAGGATATGTGCATAGTTTTGTCAAGGAAGGAGAAAGGGCGGGAAGCGGTATCATCAACTCTGGGATTGCGAGCATTAAAGGAGCCGTATATTTGCCCAGATCTTACTTTTTCGAATATGGCCTCGCTGGATCAGTGAACTTCAACCGTTTCAAACGCAATATATTTAGCGAGACTGCGCATAGCTCTTTCAAGACCTACACGCTAGATCCTCATTTTGATGTTGGCGTTGATATCAAGTATAAAGACTGGTTTGTTTTCGAGCCCTTTATGTCCGCTGATTTTGTTTTTGGCTTTCAGGGAGCCTATGATGAGTATGGTGCGGGAGCATTCAATCAACATTATGGCGCCAATAATACAGGCATTTTCCGGTTGGAACCTGGTTTAAATTACTTCCAATATTGGATGGGAGATTGGGGTGCGGTAATTTTGCGAGAAAAGACAAGCTATGTCTTAAAACAGCCAATGTATGGAACCAAAACCACTACTTCAGTTATCTCCAATCCGGGTGATATAATTGTAGAATCTGGCCTTTTTAGGCAGAATCTATTTTCTGTAGCTGGCCAACTCTTTGCTCGTTTTCATCAGGGGACCTTTGCCTCGGCTTCATACCGAGGAGAATGGGGTAGTGGCTTTCATATGAATGAACTACACCTACGCATAGGTCAGTATTTTTAGCCTTGCCTTAAGTAAAAAATTCAACCATCAATCCATTTGAAAGGCTCGCTTGTTTTTTCTAAGCCTGCGGGAACGGATCGGAGAACGCTAACGCAAACGTTCACGGCGTTGAACCATTTTTCCAGGTACTGATTTTACTCGCCTTCGAGGAGATCGAGGAAGGCTTGGAGCTGTTTGGCGCGGGTGGGGTGACGCATTTTGCGAAGCGCTTTGGCTTCGATTTGGCGGACCCGTTCGCGGGTGACTTTGAAACGAACGCCCACTTCTTCAAGCGTCTTTGGCTTGCCGTCGAGAAGACCAAAACGCTCAATAAGGACCGTTCTCTCCCGATCGGTTAGAGTGGCGAGAACTTCGTTCATCTTGTCTTTCAGAATGGCGTATCCGGTCGCTTCGGCAGGCGATTCAATGCCTGTGTCCTCGAGGAAGTCGCCAAATTGACTCTCTCCGCCATCGCCTACTTCGGCTTGGAGAGATATGGGGTGTTGGGCAATTTTGTAGATTTCCCGAACGCGCTCGGGTGTGAGGCCGAGCTCATTGGCGAGCTCTTCAGGCGTGGGCTCGCGGCCCGTTTCCATCATGAGCTTCTTAGCGCCCCGGAGGACCTTGTTGATGGTCTCGATCATGTGAACAGGGATGCGGATCGTGCGGGCTTGGTCTGCAATGGCGCGAGTGACGGCTTGGCGTATCCACCAGGTTGCATAGGTGGAGAACTTGTAGCCGCGCCGGTATTCGAACTTTTCTACAGCCTTCATGAGGCCCATATTCCCTTCCTGAATCAGATCGAGGAAGGAGAGGCCGCGGTTGGTGTATTTTTTTGCAATGGAGATAACAAGGCGCAGGTTGGATTCGACCATTTCCCGCTTGGCTTCCTGGCTCTTATCCATCCAACGCTGCAACATCCGGACGTCTTTCTTAAACTCTTCCAGATTGCGCCCGGCAGCCAGTTCCCGTTTGTAGAGTTTGCGCTTGGCGGCGGCGAGTTTGCCAGCGGCGAATTTGTTTTTTTCTGCGCGAGGAGTGAGCTCTTGAATTTCTTTTTCCAGCTGCAAGAACCGGTCGTAGGCAGCCAGGATCACCTCGCCAAAGTCTTCGATGATGTTGTGGCGGCAGCAGAAACGGCGTAAGTAGGCTTGCGCGCGAATGCGGCACTTTTCGATGCTCTCCATGAGCTGCGCGCGCGTATCTTTTTTGAGATTGGGATCGCGCCCTTCAATCAGAAGCTGCTCAAGAAGTTGATCCTCGGTCTTCATCAATTCGCAAAGTCTAGGCAGCAAATTTAAAAATTGCGCCTTGTCTGGGACTTCTTTCTCTGCGATGATTTTATCGAATCGCTCCTTGGTGGAGATGAGATAACTTGCAATCGAAATGGCTTCCCGAATCGAGTAGCGGAAGCGCATAATGATTTTTTCAATCTGGATTTGCGCTTTTTCAATGCGCTTGGAAATTTCAACCTCTTCCTCGCGAGTGAGAAGAGGAACGGAACCCATTTCCTTCAGATACATCCGGACTGGGTCGTCCGAAGTTCCCTCTGTCCTTTTGGGGAGGCCTTCGAGTTCTTTTGCCTCTTTCTTCCGCTCTTTTTGACGCTCGACCTCGGCTTGGTTCAATACCTGAATATCCATGCCGCTTAAGTAGATCAACACTTGATCGATCTGCTCAGGCGAATCGAATGTCATCGGGAGGATTTCGTTGATTTCCTCGTATGTGAGGTATCCTTGTTCCTTAGCGATCGCGACTAACTCTTCGATCTTCTGCTGGTGCTGGGGATTGCTAAAAGCTGTAGTACCGGTCATGCTCTCCTAATGAGATGAAAAAATAGGCAAAAATTCCAAGAAATACGAAAATATTGTGGATGGGGGCCCCTCTTTCTGTCAATATCATATAATCTAAAACATTATTTGCAACACCTTTATGGCGCTTTACGCTCTCGATGAAGTCGGCCTCATCCCCGCCGCGGCCGCAGAGCCCGGAAAAGTTTATTGGTGCGTCGATTGTTCATGCCCTCTCAAGCTGCGTCGAGGTAAAAACAGGTTTTTCCATTTCTACCACATCCGCGCGGCCCCTTCCTGCCGCCTCTACAGCAAAACAGAGGACCACCTTTTGGCTCAAATCCAGCTTCAAAAAAGTTTTTCTCCCAATGTCCTACAAATAGAGCGCCCCTTCATCCAAATCAATCGGGTGGCCGATGTTTGCTGGGAGAGCGAAAAAATAATTTTTGAAATCCAATGCTCTCCCCTCACGGAAAAAGAGGCGGAAATGAGGATCCGCGACTACGCTTCCGCCGGCTACCATGTAGTTTGGCTCCTCGATGATAAGCGCTATAACAAACGTGTTCTCCGGCCGGCCGAACCGTTCTTAAGACGCCATTCTACCTATTTCCTGTCGATCAAGCCCGGCCTAAAGTCGGACATCTACGATCAGTTTGAAGTTTTTTCAGACGGGAAGCGGCTTAAAAAGGGAAAGCGGCTCCTACTCGATCTGCAAAGAATCCGCCGCATGCCAAAAGTCCTTTTTAAAGAGACCCTTTTCCCCAAACAGATCCTCCAACTCAACTGCCCTAAATACTTTGTAGGCGACCGCCTTTACCGGGCCCTCCACAACAGCACCGCCATGCAATATTGGCGCGCGCTCGAAAATCAACTTCCATCGAAAAAGCCCCACCCATGGATCGCATGGTTTAACGATCGCATCCTTCTGCCCTATTCCCGTTTCTTAGACCGGCTCATTAAAAATATTTCTTGATCAAATTCCCATAAATCTCCAAAATGTCCGGCAAAAAAAGGAGGCCAATATGGGTTTATCAGCTACCAGTCGACCATGGAGCATCCACGAAAGCAGCAGTTGTGCTATGTATAATGTTGCCCACTTAGATATCGGGTCATATCTGATGAAATTGCCTGATAGAGTGCAAGAAGTTTTTCGTCAAAAAATCCAACTAGATCCAAGACCAGCTTATACTATTTTCAGAAAAGAGGAATCGAGAAGTTGCCCCGACGAAGGTGTAAAACGAACGGTCGTTAAGCACGGCATTGGCCCCCGCCAAAATGATGACTTCAACCCAGAATCGCCCGCATTTGCAACATGTGAAATCGAGCAGGTTGAGCCGCTCCCTCCCGTTCCAGAAGCTAAAACACCTGATGTGACCTCTGAAAAAGAGCTCACCTGTTTGGCGAAGGTGGTTGAGTTCCTCAAAGACCTCTTAGAGAGAATAGGCCGATGCATCAGGAGGACTTTTCCCTGCCTCTTTGCAACCCATTGCGCTTAGGCAACCGCGTTGAAATAGAAATTGGGGTGGATCAAGAAGGCCAAAATCAGCCTGAGGAAACACCCTATCAGCGCAAATGGCAAAAGAAACCAGTCGGCTAAGTCTTTTGCAAACGCAGAAATCCGCTCAATAAAAAAGTCCCGAGCGCTCAGCGAGCTGCCCACGGTGACGATCATGAGGAGGATGCCGAAGCAAACGGAAAAGGCCCTAAAAAACGTCTTCCAAAGCTTCCCGAAAAGAGCGAAAGGGAATATCGCAAATCTTTTTAAAAAATCTTTTAAACAAAGAAGGCGAGACTGGAAATTGTTTTCCAATTGAGGCCCATTTGAAATCTCAAAGAAAGCATTTGAATCAGCGTAATACATGGAATAATTATAAAGGGGCAACTCTTTTATATAAACTAAAAAAATATATTACCACTCCATAACAAATCATGGTTCTCAACAACATTCCGTATGGGAATTCATTTTCTAAAGCCGACTGATCGGGGCAACGAGGGTTATACCACGCAACCCAGCCCAACTTGGCCTTTTCCTTCAAAGATTTAAGTGCGGCAGCCTCGTTCAAATAGTAGGGGGGCGTCAGTGTAAAGCTCCCTTTCCAACTTTTTTCTTGTCCTTCAAAATCGTAGGCGGCCCTTAATGCAAACTTATTTTTTACAGGCACAATTTCCCACTGGGTGATCTTGGCCTTTGCCTGATTTCCCAATGAAAAATAGCCGAAGCTCTCAACCCCCAACCGGATGGTAAAGTGGAGGGTGATGGCGCAAACGCCGAGAAGGAAAAAGAGTCTGATTCGCCCTGGGGACAATGAAACCTTTACGAATTTTAGCAGAGTGATTATAGTGATATACCCAAGTAAACTCAAGAGTTGGGTTTTGCCCGCGTCGGGCAGCCACTGAATTTGAGATCCGCCTGCATCGCTAAACTTTTT
>CAYWKW010000022.1:0-21726 GCA_964458995.1 uncultured bacterium
AATTTGGACATCATCAAATCCTCGTAAGTATTTCCGACGTGAGATCCATATAATCTACAGCTGCTCGAGCATTAGGCGCGGTCTCAAATATCGGCTTTCCATAAATTGTCGCCTCAGATACTGCGATATCGCGTCTCACTTTTGCTTGCAAGAGTTTTCCAGGAAATGTTTGCTCAATCACTTTCAAAAATGCATCGTTGCTTTTGCCGCGAGGATTCCAAAAGGAGAGAGCTACTCCCAAAACTGCTGTTCCATGCCGCTCGGAAATATTGTTTATAAAAAGAGCGAGCCTCTGCAATCCCTTTACACTATAAAACTCTGGCGTCGCACAGACAAGTGAATAATTTGCTGCGATGAGAGAAGACTCAGTGAGCCAGCAAAGAGAAGGAGGTGTATCAATTAAGACGACATCATAGGAAAGATCGCGCAAAATCTCTTTTAGACGTTCATGCGAATAACGGTCTGCTGCGAGAGAACCAGAAACTTCAACGCGCTCCAGCCATGTATCGGCGGGAATGATATCCATGTTCGGAATGCATGTATTTAAGATGACGTCGTTGAGAGATTTTTCTCCTTGCAAAATGGGCGCCATGCTGTCTTGCTCGTCAGGATCGAATCCAAGACCTGTTGTGAGATTGGCTTGCGCATCAAAGTCGATGAGCAAAACCCGTTTTTTATGAAACAGAGCTAGCGCTGAGCCGACATGCAGCGAAGTTGAGGTCTTCGCCGTTCCACCTTTAAAGCTGCTGATCGAAATCACTTTCATTTTTTCTCTCCCTGGTTTAAGGAGCTGTTGTCGAAAAGGGTGACATTAACGCACGTTCATTGCGTTCTTTTACGACTTTATCAAGAAAATCAGAAATGTCAATCTCGCCATGCACCACATTGTCGCGGGTGCGAAGAGCAACCGTCTTATTTTCGAGCTCTTTGTCGCCCACAGTCAGCATGTAATTGTACTTGAGCAATTGCGCATTGCGCACTTTTTTGCCCACCGATTCGTTCGCTTCGTCAACATCGCAAATGAGTCCCAGTTTTTCAATTTTGGCTTTTAACTCACGCGCGTAGGGAGCATGCCGGTCGGCCACTGTGAGGATCGCCACTTGATAAGGACTCAGCCAGAAAGGGAATTTCCCGGCAAAGTGTTCAATCAAAATGCCAAAGAAGCGCTCAATCGAGCCAAAAATAGCGCGGTGAAGCATAACGGGGCGTTCATGTCCTGCGTTGCTGGTGACAAATTCGAGATCGAACTTTTGCGGCAACGACATATCGAGTTGAATGGTGCCGCACTGCCAATGTCTTCCAATGGCATCGCGGATGTGAATGTCGATTTTAGGTCCATAAAAGGCGCCGTCGCCCTCATTGATCCGGTAAGTGTGGCCCCAATCATCGAGTGCGCCCTTCAATCCATTGGTCGCATTTTCCCACTCTTCATCGCTTCCAATCGTCTTCGACTTCTCAGGACGAGTTGAAAGTTCCAAACGATAGGGAAGGCCAAAAGTCATGTAGATTTTGTCAGCGAATTGCAGAAGCTGGTTGATCTCATCGCGGATCTGATCGGGTCTCATGAACAGGTGCGCATCGTCTTGATGGAAACTGCGCACGCGGAAAAGGCCGTTTAAGGCTCCCGAGGCTTCAAAGCGGTGCACATGGCCAATTTCAGCGACGCGCATGGGGAGTTCCCGATAGCTATGAATGGCAGTGCGGTAATAGAGCATGCAGCCGGGGCAATTCATCGGCTTGATCGCAAAATCGCGCTCTTCCACGTGGGAAGTGTACATATTTTCCCGATAGTGGTACCAGTGGCCCGATCTTTCCCAAAGTTCTTTGCTCATCATCATCGGGGTTTTGATCTCGACGTAGCCCGCCTCTTTCAGACATTCGCGCAAAAATTCGAGCAGGCGGTTCCACACAATGAGCCCGTGTGGATGAATGAAGGGCATGCCAGGCGCCTCTTCTTGGAAAGAGAAGAGATCCAATGCGGGGCCAATCACTTTGTGGTCCCGTTTTTTTGCCTCTTCCATGATTTGCAAATACTCTTTGAGCCGCTTTTTGTCGGGGAAAGAGATGGCGTAGACACGGGTTAACATTTCCCGTTTGGAATCGCCTTTCCAATAGGCCCCCGAGGTTTTCAATACTTTGAAGGCCTTGATCTTATTGAGCGCAGCCATGTGGGGTCCGCGGCAAAGGTCGAAAAACTCTCCCTGCTTATAGGCAGAAATGGGCATTTCAGTGAAGCCCTCAATGAGCTCCGCTTTGTAAGGATTTTTTTCAAAGGCGCTTTTTGCCTCACCCTTATTGGCGAATTCCATCCGTACGGTTTTGTGATTTTCGCTCAAAATCGCCTCGACCTCCTTTTCGATCTTTTCGAAGTCTTGGTCGGAGATATTTAAGTTCCCAAAGTCGTAATAGAAACCCTGTTCAATCGGCGGGCCAATTGTAGGTTGGGCTTGAGGCCAGAGGCGCAAAATCGCCTGAGCCAGCACGTGGGCAGAGGTGTGCCAAAAAACTTCTTTACCCTGCGGGTCGTCAAAATTCCAAATCGCCACCTCATCGCCATCCTTGAGGGGGAAGTTAAAATCGCGCGGCTTCCCATTAACGCTGACTGTGACGGCCTGTTCGGGCGCAGTCCAATGGAGCTTTTCGGCCACATCTTTGGGGGTGCTCCCCTCGGGAAATTCATGGGATTTATTGTTTACTTTGATCTTCATAGGTCAACCTGACAAAATTACTAGAAGAAATTGTAAAGCACCCGGGGCAAAAAGGCAAATGTAAAGCGGCTTTACATTTGGGTTTTCGGACTCGGACTCGGACTCGGACTCGGACTCGGACTCGGACTCGGACTCGGAAATGGGCGAGGTGCTTTACATTTGGGCAGAGTGCTTTTATAGGTAGGATGTGGAATTGCAAGAGTTGTTCATTGCTTCTTTGAGGGGGCCGCTGGCGGAAAGGTTGGGTTTGCGGACGGAGGCGGCCACTTCATTCTATTTAGATCAGTCAGTTTTGCAAGACTCGTTTAGATACCGGGCCAAGTATTTGGGGTTGCGGATTGCAGGATTGGTGTTGGATGAAAAGGGAGAGTTGAATCGGGAGACGCTGGAGGAGATACGGGGGTTGCTGGGAGCGAGATATGTCTTGGGGCCGAGGCGTGAGGGCGATGTCTTCATTTATGATCATGTAAAGCGGTGTTTGGATCTGTTGGCGGAGAGGGGGGAAGTTTGGGGGTGGATTAGGAGGTTTTCGCCTCCGCTATGTCATAAAAAAGCGGAGGAGATGGTCCGAAATACACTGTGGCCCGAGGGGATTCGGGTGGTGCAGACGGTTCATGTGAGAAAGGCAGCGTTGGCGGCTTGGCTGACTTTGCTGAGGCAGACCACGGGGTCGTGTTTTGCCACGGCGCCGGCCATCTTGATTCAACAGGATCCCGGGCTGTTTTTTAGAGATTTGTATGATCTGTTGAGCATCGGACAGATGAAGCGGATCGTGGGAGGGAGGGAATACTCCGTACCGTTGAATATCAATCCTGGGATGGGCGATCTGCAGAGGCGGGTTCCGTTTGTTGAAGGCTCATTTGGCTTGAAGATGGCTTTGGAATCGGTGGGAGCGGGGGCGGCGGCTGAGATGGAGGGGCCGCAGACGCCAGAGAGGGCGATTCGAGTTACTTTGTTGGAACGGTTGGGGTTGACTGAGGAGGATTTGGAGAATGAGGAGCATCTTGCCCGGATTCAAATGACTCCATTGATGGTAAGGCAGGCGGCCGTTTTCTATCAAAAGCCGAGTGAAAGAGCGCAAAAGGTGGCCGAGTGGAAAAAGAAATTGGGGGCCGCTTGCACGGCATTTTTGGCGGTGACGGAATGCGTTTTGTTGAGGGCCTGGGAATATACGGTCGCCTCGTTTTGCGATGTGAAGACCGAATTTGCGAGATGGAATCTATTCATTGGTTTGGGATTCCATCACGAACAAAAAGGGGGGATCGGAGAGTTTCTGTATGGACAGGTGGATGGGCAGCTTCAGGCGGCTCAAAGGGAAATGGAGAGGCTTGGTAAAGAATATGAGCAGGAGTTGGGCGCGATTCAGGCGCTTGAAATCATGATCCAAGGATCGGGAAGCGAATCGAGGCGCAACCAACTGAAAGCCGAATGGATGTCGCACAGCTTAAATGCGAACTCGATTCTGGAAATGAGGACGAGGACGACTGAAAAGGCAGAGAGTTTGGTGGGCTTCTTCTCTACCTTGATGAATCATTACGATCAAAAATTGCAGGAGTATTTTCAAGAACTGTTCGATCCTTCGATCAGCGGCGAAGAGGAGCACTTGTATGATGATAGCCCGGCCGGATTCCGTTTGGTTTACAAACACGGGAGGGCCGATGCATCTCAATGGACGCCCATTTATGATGGCGAAGGATACATAAATGCATTGCGCGATTTTTTCTCCCAGGTGGAAAACGATCTGGTGGCGCCCGAACCGATTGGAAAAGAGGGGTGCTCTGAGATCACAACAGCGCTCATCCAATTCATCCAACGGCCCGCATTTTTAGAGTCGGCCCTGCTCCGGTCAAAGGAGGTGGGGCGAAGGTCTCCCTGGGACTATATTTCAGGTGGGACTTTGCAAGCGCTTTTGCAAGCCTATTGCAATCGGGATCGCCCGTTTGCAGAAACAAAAGCGGTCCCCCATTCGGAAGAGGAGCTGCTCCATTTCCTCGTGCACCAAAAAAGGCAAACGCCTCTCCTCATGTATTCGCCGACGCACGCTTTCATCTTTCATCCGGAGATGCTCTCCATGGATGCCGAAAAATGGGTCGAACAAAACCGGCAGGAACTTCGCAAGTGGAAGTGGGATGAGCAGATGCAGGAGCACTTGGCGCACCGGATCAGCGAGAGGCTGCCTGAAGAGGAACGGGCTCTCTTCATCCACCTTTACCGGCAAAAGATCGCGGCCGAGAAAAAGGAGCAGTTGAGAAAGAACTTCATCGAAGCGTTGGGGCCGCGGATACGGAATCAGGCCGCTTTGGTCGATTCGGTGATCTATGAACAGATGCCGTTGCTGACACAGGAGCAGGCGAAAAGGGCGAGTGATGAGATCTTGCGTTTGTTGGGAAGAAATGAGCGGGTTGAAGGGCTAAATGGAACCTTTTTTGGAAAGATCGATTTGATTCAAGGGGTCAAATCGGTTCTTTTGGAGCGATTGGGAAGCGCTTTTCAGGGGATCGATTGGGATCGGAAGATTGTGGAGGCGATGGGTCGAATCGGCGTTCGGCAACCTCATACGATTTTATTTGCCGATACCAATTGGTCGAATTGGTTCTTTGGTTTTGTTGTCAACCCAGCGACGGAACAACTCGAACTTTGGAGATTGAATCGAACGGGAACGGTGGGATTTCCCATGACGGACTGGAAAGAGTGGCTGAATGAAAAAAACATTTCGCCCTGGGGTATTTTATCCAAACCGGAAGAATATGGACTTCCTTTTGCATTTTAAGGCTGGATTTTTATAATGGGTTGAAGGCTTTACATCCATGAAAACGACCCGATCCATCTTTGCTGCGCTCTTTCTGGGGTCTTCTCTGTTTTCACAAGCTACAACTCCCGTTGCGCAAGGCGATGTCCAATATTTTGAAAAAAGGAGCCCTGAAGCTGACGATATGGAGGCTTTGCGCCGTTGGATTCGCGACAAGCGATTGGTTACGGTGAAAGAAATCGGCGGCGACTTGTCTATCAGCGGCGAAGTGCGCGCCGAGTTTCAAGATTCAAGCGAAGTCAAAAACGGGATTCGGCAGCGGGGAGATGAGATCTTCAATTTTGAGGGGGATAAAATTGAAAGACCCCAATATGCTTGGGATATTGAAGTCAATGTGATGATCGATTACCGGACAGATCGGACCTGGGCGGCGATCAAGGTGGAATTTGACAACGACATGGGTCTGCGAAGCGGAACCGTCAACCGGATCAGGCTGGAAAAGGGCTACTTGGGCGGGCGGATTATCCCGGGCGACACGTTCACTCTCGATGGGGAAATCGGCCGCCGCTATTTATTTAACGTTTTTGACTCCAAAATCGAATTCTCCTCTCTTTATGACGGCTGTTTGATTCGCTTTAGCAAAGCGTGGCCTTCGATAGGCGATTTCTATTTCAATATGGGGGCCTTTCTCGTCGATGATAAAGTGAATCACTATGGCTACGTTGCCGAAATGGGTGGTCTGCGCATTGCAAATATTGGCCTTAACATGAAGTATTCGATTATCGATTGGTACAAGCCGTACGCAAACGAGTTGAATAATTTACGCTTTAAATTTTTAGTGTCTCAATTCCTGGTGAACTACCAGTTTTATCCCGAGTGGATGGGGAAAAGGCTCGTTAAATTCTACGCTGCGGGGCTGACCAACCACTTAGCGGGCGGTGTTGTTCAAACAAATGGCCGAAGACAAAATTGGGGTTGGTATGCAGGCGTAGCGCTCGGATTGGTCAAAAAACAATACGATTGGGCCATCGACGCCAACTATCAGTGGGTTCAGGCGCAAGCCATTCCCGAATTTGATGCGAGCGGCATCGGTCACGGAAATGCAGCTGGCGTAGGGTTTTATGCCAACGCGGCCGACGGCAATCCCGACAGCGGCCCCACCAGCCGCTTCAGCGCTGTAGGAAGCACCAATTACAAAGGGTTTGAAATTGAGGCGCTCTACGCCTTCACCGATAACCTGACTGTCCTTCAAAACTTTAAATTTTCAACCACTCTGAATAAAGAGATCGGTCCCAATATTTATTATAAGCAGTTCGAGCTCGAATTCATCTACGCCTTCTGATTACGCCTCTGGGGAAAAGTGGAGCGTGATCTGTCTTTGGTGATAATGGAAGAAGAGGAAACGTTTCCGAATCCGCTCTTTTGTCCCGTGGGCAAAGAGAATGGGGAGGTGGAGCTGGCCGAAAACCTTGCTGTAGGCTTCGATGATCTCTGCGCTGTCCTCTCTGCGGTGGAAAAAGAGGCAGACGGAGGAGTTTTGGCCTTGGAATCGTTTGGCTTGGCCGAAGAGCGTTTTGAGGGTGGAACGGATGTCGGGTTCGGGAGGAATGATCCGGATGCACTCAAGGAGGCCGTTGAACCAGGGGAAGTGGCGGAAAAAGTGGTCGGGAATGAGGATTTTAAGCCGCGGAAGGCAGGAGAAAAGGAGAAGGGCGTCGTACCAGGAGTTGCTCTGAAGGATGATGATGGTGGACGGGTCTGGGATTGGGGAGGCGAGTTTAAGTCTCCGGAAACGCTTGAGGATCTTATTGACAAAGAAGGGGAAAAAGAGACCCGAAAGGCGCCCCGTAATGATGATGTTCGATATGAGGGTGAGGACGGCCATAAAGGCAAAGCCGCTGGCCGCCGAAAATCCGAGCTCCTCGCTAATGAGATAGAGGGCCAAAGAGGCTAAGAGCACGCCGACAAAGCTGAAAAAATTGGCGGCCGCAATCACTTGTCCCCGCTTTTCATCGGGACTGTTCACTTGTAGAAAGGAATCAAACGGGATGAGGTAGCCCCCTCCAAAAACCCCGAGCAGTCCCAAGGCGATAATCGTGATGGGAAGCGACCAAGAAAATAGATAGAGGGCGAGAAAAAAGATCACGATGAAAAAGCCGCAAATACAAGAAATGCCGGGCTCGACCCGATCCTTGGAAAGCTGTCCGGCTAAAACGGCTCCGACTGCGATCCCAACGGCCGTAGCTAAGAAAAGATAGCCCCCTCCCACTTCGCTAAGGCCGAGAGATTGCATGGCAAAGGGGATGATATTCAGTTGCGTAAAGGCTCCAATGAAGAGAAAGAAAGAGGAGCCGTAAATGGCAGGCAGCAAATGGGGAATTTTCCAGCTGAATTTCAACGTTTGATAAATCTCGTAGAGAAAGACGGGGTTGATTTTTTTTGTCGAATTTTGCGGATCGGTCCTCCGAATCCCAAAACTGGCGATCAGTCCTATGACCGCAATAAAAATGCAAAAACCTGCCTCAAATACGAAATTTTTATCTGTGACGTCGGTGATGAATGAAGCCAAAAAGGTGCCTAAAATGATGGCCAGGTAGGTGAACGAGGTCATCGAGCCATTGGCTTTCGAGACCATTTTAGAATCAACTAGTTCCGGAATGATCCCATATTTGGAGGGGCCGAAAATCGCGCTTTGAGTCGCCATCAGAAAGAGGGCTAAATAGGCTCCAATTACCCATTCAAAGGAGACGGCGACAATCCCAAAGCTCATGATGGCAAGCTCAAGCACTTTCGTAAAAACGATGATGGTCCTTTTGCTCATCCGGTCGGCTAAAACACCCGCACCCGAAGAAAAAAGGAGGAACGGGATCACAAAGATGGCCCCTGCCAGGGAAAGAATCGAGTTAGCAGCGCCGGGCCCTTTCACATTGATCAGAAGGTAGATGACGAGCAATTTAAAGACGTTGTCATTGAGCGCACCCAGAAACTGGGTGGCATTGAGAAAATAGAAAGAACGAAAATCGCTACGGAGCCATCGCATATTTCAAGAATAGGTTAGCTGCTCTCGATAGCTGTTTGCAAGGGAATTGAAATGGAGCTCAAAAAATGAGATACTCTCATCCTATGCACACGCTCTATTTAAGCCACCGCCTAGAAAGTCTATTGGATCAGCTCCTGTTGCAGTTCGATGCAGACCTGATCGATCCATTGCAGACAAGAACGATTTTGGTTCCCGACTCATCGATGAAACAGTGGCTCCTTTTGGAAATCGCTAAACGAAAAGGGATCGCCATGGGGTTCCACTTTATGGAAGTTTCCCAGCTTTACCCATCAACGCCGAATTCGATGGAATTGTTCTGCTCCATCTATCGAGCTATTGTCGAAAGCGCAGATTCCGAGCTTCAAGCCTATCTTGAAGGAAAAGAGAAGCGTCTGATCGACTTGACGCAGCAGCTCGTTTCGCTTTTTGTCTCATACGGTCAATATGGCAAAGAGCTCTTCAAGAAAGAAGCGGGCGGATGGCAGCAAGAGATATTAAAAAAACTGTTCATCGACGGCCCCTATCGCATGCCTGTGCAAGTGGAAAACCCCCCTCCCGATTCTCTCACCTGTTTTGGTATCGATTACCTCCCGCCTGTTTATTGGGAATTTCTCTTTAAGGCCCCGTCTCTATCGATCTACCTTTTTTCCCCCTGTTTCGAGTTTTGGGAAGATGTATGCACCGAAAGGGAGAGGAGAAATCTCAACCGCTTTTGGAAGAAACAGAGTGTATCTAAAAAGAGCCGCGCGCAATTAGATGTTTATCTTCGGCAGGCACCGAAAAACCTGGCCAATTGGGGAAAGTTGGGCAGAGAAACTCTAAAAATTTTCGAGGCTTTTGACTTGCAGATCGAAGAGGTATACCCACAGCTAGAGCCCGATTCCCTTTTGAAACAAATCCAATGGGATCTTCTCAACTTTGAAGAGAGCAAAACCGACAGAAGAGATGATTCGATCAAACTCTTTTTGACCGGCTCTTCCCGTTTGAAAGAGATCGAATGCTTGCGCGACGAAATTCTCCGGCTCGATATCCCCTTTCACGAAATTTCTGTTTTGGCGCCCGATATCGAACCCTACGTTCCCCTGATCGAATTTGTATTTGCAGAACAGATTCCGTACCGGATTTCTGGGTTTGATATCGCCACTCAAAGCCCTTTTAGACAGGGATTAATTCGTATAAGTCACTTAGTTTCAGGGAGATGGAGTGCTGAAGAAGTTCTCACTCTTTTTGAGACTCCCTCGTTTTACCGGAAGCGGGGATGGGAACCAGAAAAGTTAGGGATGTTTCGCTCTTGGATGACTGCGGCGCAAATCAAGTGGGGATGGGATGGCGCTCACCGAACCGAGGTGCTCTCTAAAAGGTTCGGCCGCAAGATGTATGAAGATCGACATTCCTGGGAAAAGGGGCTCGACCGGCTTCTCGATGCGCTGATTTATCTGTTGCCCATGCAAATCAATGCCGACGCTTTCGAAGAGTTTCTCACGGCTCTTTTTGCGCTTAGAAGGCTCTCCCTTTCGGGAGAAAAAACGCTCTTTGATTGGGCCCATTGTTTAGACAAAGCCGCTCAAGAATTTCTTCTGGTTGATGGGGAAGAGGCCGATCAAGCCGCTCACAACGCCTTTCATGAATTGCTCCGCGATTTGAGGAAATCGGAGGTTGAGGGGCTATTTCCATTTGCTGTCATTCAACGCCTTTTGACACGTCCTATTCAGGGGCAAATCCACTCTTCCCATCTTCACGCGGTTCGCTTGGCTCCCATCGAGGATGCCGCTCTATTGCCGGCAAAAGCCCTCTTTTTGATCGGCATGGATGAAGAGAATTATCCCCGAATCAAAAACTCCTCCTCGCTCGATCTTTTAAAAAAAGAAAAAATCCCCGAACCGGCCGATCGAGATCGCTACCATTTTCTACAGGCGATTTTTTCAGCCGGCGCCTATTTGAGAATCAGCTATGGCCACCTCTCTGCAGATGAGGGAAAACCGGTGGGCCCATCGCTACTGGTTCAAGAACTTTCGATCCAAAATCAAACAGTTTATAATCCCCCCGTCCCCAAACCTAAACCTAAGTCGTTTTCCTGGCCCAATCTGTGCCAACCCGCGTTGCCGGAAGGGGAAGTTTCAGTTTCATTTAGCGATTTGAAGAAATTGGCTCAACATCCTTGGAAATTCTATCTCCAAAAAGTTTTGGGGATGTATCTCAACGAACCTTTGGAAGAGTCATTTGCCCTTCAAAAAAGTTCTGTCTTGCGCTCCTCTCTCGATCAGCCAATGGAAGAGGCATTGGCAAAAGCAAGGCTTCCATCGGGAATATTTGGGGAGGCGCTCAAGATGGAAATCATCGAAAAAAATCAAGAGTGGCAAAACCAGCTCAATGAGTGGCAAATCAAACCAGTCACAATCAATGAACCGATCGTTTTGGAATGGGATCGACTGAAAGTCCGTCTGGTTGGAGAAATCAAGTATGCTTCGGAAAAAGGACTCATTTGCGCCAATGATGATCATATTGGCGGCCTTTTGAAGGTTTGGCCCGAGGCTTTGGCTGTAGCGATTCATATGAATGCGCCTCAGGTTTGGATGTTGAAAAGCGGCAAAGTGAAAAATTTGGAAAATCCTCATCAAAGTTTGAAAGCTTTCTTAGAGTATTATTTCCGTTGTCTAAAAGCGCCTTCTCCCCTTCTTCCCGATTGGGCCGATCCCCTTCTGCGCAGGGGCATCGCAGAGTTGGAAAAGGCCGTTCAAAAAGATTCCCCCTTTGATGACCCGGTGATCGATTGGGTGATCGATCGAATGGAACCGGTAAAAGCGGCGGAAATTCTTGAAACTTGGGGACCCTATTTAAAAGAGACTTTTGCCCCTCTCATTTCTCTCTATCCGAGGAAAAATTATGCCAGCCTTTGATTGTCTTGCTCGCAATTGCCCCCTCTTTGGGCCCCATTTATTGGAGGCCTCCGCCGGCACAGGCAAAACGTTTTCCATAGAACACATTTACGTTCGCCTCGTTTTAGAATCGATCGAAGTGGAGCAAATCCTCGCCGTCACCTTCACCCGTGCAGCCACCCGGGAACTCAAAGCGAGAATCCGGGCCAATCTGGAGAAGGCCCTCGATTTTCTCCGCTCCAATAATCCGGCATGGGACTATTTACACACCTATCTCGGTTCGCCTGAAGCCATTCGCAACTTGAATGATGCCTTGGCCGGTTTTGATCGTTGTCAAATCTTCACGATTCACGGATTTTGCTATCGAATGCTCCAAGAATTTGCCTTTGAAGCGAAGGTCGGCTCCCTCTCCGATCCCGACGAAGGAAAAAAAATCCCCCAAAAGCTTAAGGAAGCTGCCGCCGACTTTTTAGAAAATGGGATCGATAATGAGTTGCTTTGCCCCGAACAAGTTTCCCAACTCACCAAACAATTTGAGTCGATAGGCGAACTGTCGGATCGGCTTGTCCGTTTGGAGGAAGTGGAAGCAACCCCTTCTTTTTCAGAGCTTTTCGCCAAATGTAAAGCGGCTTTACATTTGCGGCCAGTAGCGCAAAGCCAAATACTAGAAGACCTCCAGGCACTGCAAAAAAATTACAAGGTAATGAAGGGGGATTTTGAGGCGCAAGTAAGGGGTTTGGCGAATGGGGACGTCCGTCCTCTATTGAAAGAGAGGGGGAGCCTTTTTGATTTTCTAGGGTCCGGCAATCGCAAAGTGAGAGCGCAAGAAGTGGCCCTCCATTATCCCGGCTATTTTGATTGGGCGAGAGAGCAGATTGGACCGTGGTTGAAATTGAAAGCGCTGCCCGGTTTGCAAGCAGCGTGGAATCCCATCGGCGAACAAATTTTGTCGGAAGAGGAGTATTTGGACCCCGATGAGATCTTGGTGAAGATGAGGAGGGCGAGTGAAAACGAAGCTTTCGCTGTCCATGTGAGGCAAAAATATGCTGCTGCTGTGATCGATGAATTTCAAGACACCGATGCGGTGCAGTGGGAAATCTTTCAGCGATTGTTTTTAGAAGGGTCGCTGAAGGCGTTGTATCTGGTCGGCGATCCAAAACAATCGATTTACCGTTTTCGGAAGGCCGATATTTACACCTATTTGGCTGCCAGAGATTTTCTGGGAGAGGAGCACATTTATCAACTCGACACCAATTTTCGCTCTTCAGAGCAGTTGATCGGCGCATTGAATGCCCTTTTTGCCAGAGATTGGCTCCATTTACCCAAAATGAAAAAAACGTTGCCCTATTTGCAAGTGAAAGCGGGAGCCAAGATCGAGCCGATTGCAGATGGAAAAGGGGCTGTCCATTTTTTTGCAGCTGAAGGGGAGCCCAGGGCTCTTTTTGAAGAGGTTTTTCTTACCTATGCCGTGAGCGAAATCGAAAGGTTAGGGCTTAAGAAGTGCGCTATTTTGATCAAAGACCGGTATCAGGCGGAAGCGGCTTTAGAGCTTTTGAAAGCCAGAGGGATTGCCGCCATTGCCAGAAGTCATACGCCTATTGGAGAGACGTTGGCCTTTCAATCCATTCGGGAGTTGTTTGAGGCGATTCTCTCTCCGCACGATAAGAGCGCCGCTCAAGTTGTGATGGCCGGTCCCTTTGCAAGACCCGAAATTCCCTTCTTGGAATACAAGATTCTTTTGGAAGAGAGGGGGCTTGTCCCTTTTGCCCGTGAGTTCATTCAAGAACCCATTTCTGCCGATGCGATGCAGATTTTTGAGATGCTCTTTGAATGGGAAAAAAAGGAGGGGTTCTCTTTTGAAGGGTTGATCCGTTTCTTGAAGACGTTGCGCCATCTCGCTCCCGATGAGGGGGGCCGCCGCAGGATGGAGGTGGATGAAGAGGCCGTTCAAGTGATGACCATGCATATCAGCAAAGGGCTGGAATTCGATGTGGTTTTTGCTCTAGGACTGATTGCCCGCACGCCGGCTGCGGAAGAAGCGGACGAAATGGATGCAGAAAAGCTGCGCCAGCTTTATGTGGCAATGACCCGGGCCAAAAGGCGCCTCTATGTGCCCATCGCCCTGTCAAAAAAGGATCCCGAAGAGGGTACTCATTCGCCCATGGAGCTGTTTTTACGCTATTTCCATTCGATCGAATCGATTCCAAACCATGAATCGATTACTTTGGAGTATCTTCCCGCATCTTTTGCTTTGGGTCCGGCAAAGAAAGGCAAAGAGGTGGAAGAGACCGTTGCCTCTTTGCCATCCAGGCTCTTTAAAACATCCTTTCTCTCCTCTTTTACCACATTGGCTCAAACCAAAGAGCATGAAGTGAAGTGGACAGAGAGTCCGGCCGATGTTTTTACTTTGCAGACGATGCCGCGCGGTTCAGAAACGGGGATAGCCATCCATAAAATCTTCGAAACGCTTTTCCGCCATCCGAAGCCCATTTGGAGGGATCCGGCTGCTATGGATGCTTTGGTTGAGGAGCAACTTTCGTTTTCTCCTTTGGCGCCTTGGAAAGAATCGATTCAAGAGATGGTGAGGCGCATTGTTACTATGCCGCTGATGGCCAATGGAGAATTTTTCTCATTGAGCGAAATCGATGCCTTTCAAGTGGAGATGGAATTTGTTTTCTCCGATTTTCCCCATTTTGTGAAGGGGTTTATCGATTTAGTTTTTTGCTATCGCGACAAAGTCTACTTTCTCGATTGGAAAACCAATTGGCTGGAAGACTATGGTCCCGATTCTTTGAAAAAGGCGATGGAGGCTCACGATTATGGACTTCAAGCCTCTCTTTACACGGAGGCCATCAAGCGCCACTTCAAGATGGAATTTGGCGGCGCCTTTTACCTATTTGTTCGGGGTAATTCATATTGTGGTTCAAAAATATGACGATTTCTTTTAAATTCTCTGTATGGAAATTGAAGAGCAATTGAAGTCTGAAGTCGCCCGCTATTGGAATCAAGCTTCCTGCGGCACCGATCACATCAAGGAAGAGAAGTTTTCGCGCGCCTATTTTGAGAAAGTTGAAGCGCACCGGTATGCCGTTGAGCCAGAGATTTTTTCCTTTGCCCAATTCACCCGTTTTGCCGGTAAAAAGGTGCTTGAGGTTGGCATTGGCGCGGGGACCGATTTCATCCAGTGGGTTCGCGCGGGTGCGGAAAGCTACGGCATCGACTTAACGCAAGAGGCCTTAGACAATGTTCAACATCGGCTCAATCTTTACCATTTGAAAGCGAAAGAGATCCGAGTGGCCGATGCAGAGCATCTCCCCTATGCTGACAATTCATTTGATCTGGTCTATTCTTGGGGAGTGATTCACCATTCTCCCAATACGCAAAGGTGTTTGGAAGAGATCATTCGCGTGGCAAAGCCGGGGGCAGCGATCAAGATCATGATCTACAATCGACATTCTTTATTGGTCCTCTATCGCTATTTGAAAACGGGGCTTTTTAAGGGGAAGCCTTTGCGCACTTTTAGCAACGTCCTCTTCTATGATATGGAGAGTTTGGGGACGAAGGGGTACACATTTAAAGAAGTGCGCGCCATGCTCAAGAATCAACCTGTGGCGATCGCGCAGCTGAAATCAACCGTGACGAGCCACGATCTACTCCTTGCCAAATCAAAACTGGCCCAATGTTTAGCCTATTTTGCAGCTGCGCTATTGGGCTGGAATCGATGCGGCTTTTACATGACATTGGAATTGAATAAAATTGGAAATCCTTGATCAATTTTTCGCCAAACGGCTTCTGAAAGATGCTTATACAGAAAAAGGGGCCCTTTTCTTAAGCCAATTGATGCACATTTCGCGCGAAGGGCATCTTTGCTGGAAAACAACTGAAGCGCCCGAGCTGCCTCCATCGATCATCGAGGAAGGAAAAGACCGAAATCCCAAAGCACCCATCATTCGGCAAAATGATCGCTACTATTTGAATCGAAATTGGGTCTATGAAACCCACATTTTGGAACAAGTTAAACGGCTCAGATCTTTGCAGCCGCCTGTTATTTCTTTGCCTCATTTGGACGACCCGCTTTTGCCCCAACAAAAAAAGGCGCTAAACAGCGCTCTTCAAAATCGGTTTACTCTCATTTGCGGCGGACCGGGAACGGGAAAAACCTTTACGGCCAGCGTCATTGCGAAAACTCTGGCCTCATCGAATAAAATCAAGATCGCGCTAGCTGCGCCCACAGGCAAAGCGGCCTCCCACCTGCAATCAGTCTTGGGCAAACTCGACGCTCTTGTCGAAGCCTCCACTCTGCACCGTCTGCTTCGCATTACTCCCGGGGAAAACCGCCTCTTTTCCTCGCGAAAAATCGATGCCGATCTGGTCATTGTCGACGAAGCTTCGATGATTGACGTTCCCCTTCTTGCTCACCTATTGGAAGCTGTTGAAACCCGTTTGGTTCTCATGGGGGATCCGGACCAATTGCCCCCCGTTGAGGCGGGCAGCCTTTTTGCGGAAATGGCCACCCTCTTCGGCATCCGTCTGCAAAAGTCGATGAGAACGGATGATTTGGCTTTACAAGCGTTAGCTGAGGGGATCACCCGAGGCGAACTCGATTTCCCGTGCCAACCGCTAAAAGACCTCAATCTCTATGAAAAGATCCAGCCCCTGATCTCTTTAGCCGAGCCCGACCCGGCGCTTTGTTTAAAAGAGCTGAACCAATTCCGGGTTCTAGGAGCCTTGAGACAGGGACCTTTTGGGATTGATGCATTGAACCGGCAACTGGTTCAAGAACTCAGCCAAAAGATTCGTCCGGGACAGTGGTGGGTCATTCCCCTCCTGATTACCAGCAACGAGCCGCGCCAGGAGCTTTATAACGGCACCTGCGGGGTTCTCATTGGCAAAAGCCGAGGAGGCGTTCAACTTCGTGAAGGGACAGCCTACTTTCCCCAAAAGGTGGCCTTCAAAAACCTTCCTCCCTTTGAAGTGGCCTTTTGCCTTTCCATTCATAAGAGTCAAGGAAGCGAATTTGACCGTGTGCTCGCCCTCTTTCCTCCTGGAAGTGAAAACTTTGGGCGGGAGGCGCTTTATACTGCGGTCACCCGTGCAAAAAAAGAGTGCGAAATCTGGGGCGATGACACAACCTTGAAGAAGATGTTGTCCCAACGATTCCATAAAACATCGGGCTTTACAGATCGTTGGGAAGAAAAGGCTATGTTCTCAGAAGACAGAGCCTCTCTGCAAGTTGTCCTATCAGTCTAGGTATTAAAAGGGGACATCCAGCCCAGACGGGAACTGCGCCTAAAGCTAAACCCACTATAGATAAACTTCGAGCCAGTTTCCTATTGTCTCTGTATGCCGCTACAAGGCAGCCAAAGGGATTGAGGGCTAAACCTGCAATGTGCATTACGTCGGGGAGATGATAAGTCGATGCAGTTGCGGCAATTTGCGTCCAAGCGTGCTGCGAATCGTAAGTTACGCTATCTGTGAGCAAACTCGCGACACTCAGAGCTAAAGCTGCAAAGGCGATTTTTTTCCAGTGAATCCTTAAGCCTTGTACCGCTCTCCCTAAAAGGGATGGGCTTTCTTTGAAGCGGACGGCGGCTACATCAGCGAATGAGCGTTCGGCCGCTGTTGCGGCACTTTCAGCGGCAGGCGGGGCGGCGGCCCTGCGTAAGTGTGGGCCCCTGGGTGAAGGGGGTTGTGGTCCAACAGCAGTAGTATACATGGGTTTCCCTCTCAGGTGGGTGAAGTGCGCAAGCATCTTAACGGACAAGTAGACAAACGGCAATATAAAGAAATTGTTTGACACGCCCTAGCCAAGGATTGGGCCACTGCGATCTAGGCGATGACACAACCTTGAAACAGATGCTATCCCAACGATTCCATAAAACATCAGGCTTTACAGACCGTTGGGATGGAATTAGGCATTATTAGCCAGACGGTACGCATAACTGAGAAGGATCGAAGCTGCAACCGACATGTATCCGGCAGATTTGAGGTTATGCTTTTCGTGTGTCGCACGCCTGGCAGTCCATAGCGCAGTGCCGGCAGCACAAAGGTGCGCGGCTCCCGACAATACAGATTTAGCAGCTTCTGTTGCTCTAGCAGATAGCGATACGAGGGGACCTGCGGCGTCAGCAGCATTCCACATAGTAGTAGTGCTCACGGCCAAAGCCTCGCCAGCAGCGGTGGCGGCGTTCTTTACAGCAGCAGAGCCTGCGTTGGCAGCGTGTGCGATCGTACCAGTTGTTTGGTCTATCAAAGTAGACACGTGGCTAGGCTGTAAAAACTTAGCTGTTGATGAGGCTGCGCCCAAAGCCAGTACGGCAAATGCGGTTTTTTTATAACCCGCGCGCCAAGCCTTAAATGAAGCGGGCAGCGCCCAAACTGCATCCAAAGCAGATCCTACGTAAGGGAGATAGGTAGATGCGTTTGTTGCAATCTTTGTTGCAGTACTAGCAGCCGCTGCGCACTTAGCCAAAACATGCTGTGAAGCCAAGGCCGCTCCATCTACAAGCAATTTCGCGGTGTAAGGCGTTTGGCTGGCAAGAAGCAGAGCTGAAGCAGCAAAGGCAAATTTTCCTTTGTGATTCCAAACACCTCGTACCACTCTACCCAAAAGAGAAGGCTGTGGTTTTTTAGGAGGCGGGGTATAAGTTTGAATTATCAAGGGGTACTGTTTTGGGTCGAGAAACTGTGATGCTGCTTTGAATCTAAAGAGGATTTCAGACTGATATTTATTAGCAGCATCTTTGAATTGACCTACTGTTTTGCTGAGAGTTTGATAAAATTGAGTTGCAATTCGCAGATCGTTAAGTTTGTCAATGTTCGCATGGATGGCGTCGCTCATTGCTAAAAGATGATTTTCTTGAGCAAATCTTTGAGAAAAAGTGTTACATAAATTCATCCAATTTTTTCTAATTCCTGGAGCGCTATCACTAGAGTAAAAAACATTGGATTTTAATAGTTCATATAGACCGATTTCATTTTGAACTGTTGCTTGAAACGTCACGAGTGATTCTTGAACTGATCCAACAGTTACGCACGCAGCGGCAGCGGCTTCGGCCCGAAGTGTAGCGATGTTGGCGTTTCTAGTTGCAGATGCGGGGGCGGCGGCCCCAGCTCTGGCTATGCTTGCAGTAGCGGCGGCGGACGCAGCAGCAGCTACTTCAGCGGGCGGGCGTGCAGGAGTGGCAGTTGCGGCAGTTGCGGTGGTTTGAGCGGCGGCCTCGAGTGGGCGCACACCAGCGGCGGCGGCGGGTACAGCAGACATGGTTTTTCTCCCAGTTAGGTAAATTGTGCAAATATTTTAACAGACAAATAGATAGATAGCGATATAAAGAAAATACTTGACGGGCCGCGGCTAAAAGGGACGAAAATTATTTTGAATAGCGGGCCGATAGACGGGATTTGGTGCGGGAGGCCTTTTGAGGCTTATAAACACCCCTTTTTACACCTTTGTCCATAATGCTATAGATCGCATTCAATTTTTCTTTGATGCTCTCAGGCGCTTCTTTCTTCTCTATGGCGCTTTCAAGCGAGCGAATCGATGTGAGAACGGAGGCGCGATAGGAACGGTTGCCCAAACGCCGTTTTTCACTCTGTAAATCTCTTTTTAAAGCAGAAGGCTTTCATGCGGAATTTTACAGAAGGTTGAGGTTTTCAAGAGCCTTCGCAATAGTGAAAAGGTCTCTTTTACTTGTACAGTTTAGCTTTTCCTTGATCTTTTCAAAATAGGCTTCGACAGTTCGATGTGAGATTTTATAAAGGGCGGCAGTTTCTTTAGCCGTTCTTCCTTCTAGCAAACATCGAAGGCATTGCCGTTCTCTTTTAGAAAGAGTCGGTACCTGATCAAGATACTGATCCATCCCAAAATTTTTCAAGAGTCCCAGATAATATCCTGGTTCGACGGCGTCGGTATGAAGAGAGACCTCGCCGATCTGCTCTAAAAGTCCAAGTCGATCCCAGTATTGCCAGGCCTCAACGATCTTCCCTTTTGCAATCCGGAAAATGCTAAGCCCTGCAATGGCAAACTGAGGAGTCTTTGGAGATATTCCCTTGTATTTTCCTTTATGTTTGCCCTTGCATACCCAACGAACAACAACCCGATCGCTGTATCCAAAAATCTCTTCAATCGTAAATTGCTTTCCTGGATAGATCTGGTTATAGGAAGCGTCAATTTTTTTCGCCTCCGCAAGCCCACGGATTTTTTGATTACTTGCGGGACCATGAATGGTGACATTCTTGAAAAAGAATTCCTCATAGGATGAAAGATCGTCTCGATTTACTTGAGTTTCGAAAAAACATCGGATCAATTGAATGTTTTGATCTTCTTTCATTTCCTAAATATTATGGGTGGGGCTGCGCGAAAATGTTCGAAGGGGACCCGAAGCTCATTTATTTCTCCCATGGAATTGCTGAAAAAGGAGAATTCCACAATAGGATCCACTTCATAAGTGAGAAGGGCAGGATATCTCGCTTCAAAAACATCTTCTTCTTTTTGTTTCAATGAAACTCTCATTTTCCCAAGAGTTGCGATGAGCGAGTCGTATTCAAGAGTGATTTGCATAGTCCCGTAAGCTGGATGTGTATAGAGACCTTCAAATTTTTGCAAGGAAGTCATTTGCTTTTTTTCTAATCGTTTCTGTTGAATGCTCTGAAGCCAATCTGTGTCTTGAGCTCCTAATAGATGATCGTAAATCCTGTTCTTTATATAGGAGACAGCGTAGCGTCCATCCGTACTGCTATTTGTTAAAATGACCAGGCCGATTTTTTCTTCAGGTAGAAGGGAAACTTCAGAAAAAAAGCCTTCAAGGGTGCCGCCGTGATGGACCTGTTTTCGGCCTCTGTAGGTATCGATTTCCCATCCTAGGCCGTAGCCTGATGGCTCGGGAGAAGAGAGGGGCATGTGTACTAAACCTAATGGAGACTGTGGGGCGAAAGGCATATGGATTTCATGCATTTCCCTAAGATTTTCTTTTTCAATCAAGGCCCCTCCTTCAAGAAGTTGGATCTGAACCCATTTAACCATGTCTGAAACTGAAGAGTGAATTGCGCTAGATGCAAGAGTAGAGCAGGGATATAAAGGGGGAAGTTTTTGAATTTTTCCACCAATCTCTGCATATGGCTGTGAAAGATCAGATGTTTTTTGAAGATCCTCTAGAGAGATGACCGAATGCTCCATTTTCAAGGGGATTAGAATTCGAGTATAGATCTCTTCTTCCCATCTATTTTTAGTCACATTGTGAATGACTTTGCCAGCTACTACATACATGAAATTGTTGTATAAAAAAGTCTCTCTCAATCGGGATATGGGAGGAAAATGAGGTAGAGTGTTGAGAGTGTCTTCTTCATTCATATCCCGGACGAGATACCAGAGGACATCGTGGCGAGGAATCCCTGTCCTATGAGCGATTAAATCTCGCAGAGTCACCTGAGAGGTAAGTTCTTCATTGTGTAATCGAAATTTTGGGATGTATTTGACCACGGGGTCATCCCAAGCAATTTTTCCTTCCTGGACGAGTTGTCCTAGGAGAAAACTTGTGAATGCTTTGGTATTCGATGCTATGGGGAATACCGTATTCTCAGTCACGGGCAATTCTTTTTCCAAATCGCGCATCCCATAACCTTTACAGAGTATGGTTTTGTTTCCGGCAACAACAGCTACTGCAATGCCTGGAACATGGAACTCTTCTATCGCTTGGCTAACAATGGCATCGATTTCCTTTTCATGAGATATAAGTGGCATTGAAGTGAAACTGTTCATTATTATCACCAATGAAAACGTTTTTTTTAAAAAGTTCATAAAGAGATCCTTTGATTTTTCCAGAAATTGTATATAGAGCTTCAATTCCCCTGCAATCCGTATTGACTACGGGTGTTGTTGGGTGTGTTGCACAACCTCCTAACGTGAACGTTACGAAGAAATGGATTGATAGGCCCTGGTTAAAGGGCCCAAAAATTATTTTGAACAGCGCGCCGATAGACGGGATTTGGTGCGGGAGGCCTTTTGAGGCTTATAAACACCCCTTTTTACACCTTTGTCCATAATGCTATAGATCGCATTCAATTTTTCTTTGATGCTCTCAGGCGCTTCTTTCTTCTCTATGGCGCTTTCAAGCGAACGAATCGATGTGAGAACGGAGGCGCGATAGGAACGGTTGCGCAAACGCCGTTTTTCACTCTGTAAATCTCTTTTTAAAGCAGAAGGCTTTCGGGTTTTCCCTTCTTCTTTTTTCTTTTTCTCAGCTGCTGGAGCAGTTTCTTCAGCCATGTTTCCTCAAGTAGTTCATTTGCGAATATTAAATGCTATACTCAAGTGAATTCAAAAGTTGGGAATATGCCAAGGAGGCGCCCTGAATT
>CAYWKW010000023.1:0-21625 GCA_964458995.1 uncultured bacterium
TGCGAGGGCGGGCGCGCAAAGGGTCGGGCCACAAAGCTTTTGCATCCAGTGCTTCATGTCGGCCGGAATGGGAGCGACAAGGCGAATGGGTGAGTTCGTGATGGGGTGGTCAAAGGAGAGACGGTAGGCGTGGAGAAGCTGCCGTTCGTGGTCATCCTTTTTGCCATAGATGGGATCGCCGAGGACGGGACAGCCGATGTGTTTGAGGTGGACGCGGATCTGGTGGGTGCGGCCCGTGCGGGGTTTGGCAAGGATCAGGCTGGTTTTATCGTTGAAGGCGGCTACTTGGATTTCTGTAATGGCTTCACGGCCGTCGGGGAGGGCGGCCATCTCTTTGCGATGGACAGGATGGCGGCCTATGGGGATGTTGATCGTGCCATTGGAGGGGCGGCCGTGGCAGATGGCGAGATAGAGCTTCTCCATGCGGCGTGAGGAGAAAAGCTCAATGAGTCTCTGATGAGCCAGGAGGGTTTTGGCGGCGAGAAGAACGCCCGAGGTCTCTTTGTCGAGGCGGTGCACAATGCCGGGCCGGAGCGGATCGGAGCTGGGGGCCAGATTTTGGCAATGGTAGAGGAGGGCATTTACGAAGGTTCCCGTCCAGTGGCCCGGGGCGGGATGGACGACGAGGCCGGGTGGTTTATTGATGGCGAGGAGATGCTCGTCTTCATAGAGGATTTCAAGGGGGATCGGTTCGGGCTTAAGAGAGGCTTCGGGGGTGGCTTGGAAACAAACTTCAATTTCGTCGCCCTCTTCCGGGATCACTCTTTTTTTGACCGGTTCGCCGTTGAGAAGAACGAGGCCAGTATCAATTAAATGTTGAAAATAGGTACGGGAATGGCCGGGAAATCGATTGGTGAGGAGTTTATCAATACGAGTTCCCTCTTCTTCTGCTGAAATAAAGAGAAACTCATGTTCTGAAACGGGCCGATCCATAAAAACCGGCTTTTATCTTAAATCAAATAGGGATTGGCCTCAAGAACCATCGCGTTCTTGCTGCTGCTCCTTATCCAATTCTTTTTGTTTCTTGATGGCATCCTGCTCGATGTCGGACATCTGCTGTGCAGCAAACCATTCGATATTATGAACTATTTTTGGGTCGATCTTCATACTCTTAATTATAGCAGAATGGAGGGGTTTTGTCAAGTTTATTAAGTTGTTGATAATTAGGAGTTTATCCGCCTCGTTCCTGCTTCTCTTCTTGATCCCGTTTTTTTTGCTGTGCCAGGGCCCAATTCATGAGGCCGTTCATTTGGTCGCCCACAAATTTAAAAAAGGCGTCGTTCATTTTTTGAGCTTGTAAATCGGTGAGTTCATAATCGGGAAAGAGGGCTTGCCAAAATTTTTTGATTTGAGCCATGGCGCTATGGGAATAGTGTACCTTGCCTGTAAGAGGAGTGGAGGTATCTACTTTTTTGTGAGAACCTGAACCCGAATCTGATGGATGGACGCCGCTTGCCATAAAAAACAACTCCTGTCCGTTTCATCATATCACGTTTTCCTGCTAAGATCAAACCATATGAATGTTCGGAATGCTCGCAAATATGCTTTTTGGCTTCTCTCCAGGCGTAATTATCATAGCGCGGTCTTGCAGCGCAAATTGGAGGCGAAAAAATTTCCCAAAGAGGAGTGCGAAAAGGTCGTTGCCGAGTGCAAACGATTGGGATTCGTCAAAGATGACGATGCGATCTTGAGAGAATTCCGGCGCGGGTATGGGCCGAGATATATTGAGTTCAAGTTGGGGTTAGATAGGCAGGAAGTGAGACAATGCATTACAAGACAAATGCAAAAAGAAAAAATTACCGAACTGATGCCGAAATTCGATTCTCGAGAGAAAGCCTACCGCACTTTGCAACGCCGTGGTTTTGATCCTGAAGTCCTCATTGAATTTTTCTCTTGATGAAAGATAAAGTGGGGGAATGTTATCGCTTGGCGTTCTCGGAATCAATTTCAAAACGGCCCATCTCGCTCTGCGCGAAGCGATTGCGCGCCGCATGCAATCGCCGATTTTTTTCCATCATCCCCTAGTTGTGCTGTCCACTTGCAATCGAACAGAAATCTATTTTAGCGCCGAAAATTTAGCGAATGCGCATAGCGATCTATTGGCCTATTTGCGCAAAACAGTGGAGGAGCCTTTTGAACATCGCCTCTACTCCTATTTTGGGATCGACTGTTTTGCCCATCTTTGCCGCGTTGCGTCGGGTCTGGATAGCGCGATTTTGGCCGAAACAGAAATCCAAAGGCAGGTGAAGGTGGCCTATATGCGGGCTAAAGAGTATTTGCCTTCCTGTTTGCACTATGTGTTTCAAAAGGCGCTGAAAGTGGGCAAAGAGGTGCGCAATTCTTTGGAGAGCAATACGCCCACATTGTATGGCCGTCTTTGGCAACTGGCCGAGTGGAAAAACAGACGGATTTTATTGGTGGGCAACTCGGAAATCAATCGCGGTTTTGCCTCCTTTTTGATGCATAAAGGATTGGATCAGTTTTTCCTCTGTACGCGTAATCCTTCGACGGTCAGGATGGAGGGATTGCGGGTGTATGACCGGAGTATTTTGGATCATTGGCAAGCGTTTGATCTGATCGTTTGCGCGAGTCAATCGGAAGATTATTTGATCCGGGGCGAGGGGCATTCGGTGATTTTTGATTTGAGCGTGCCGCGCAATGTCGATCCGGCTGTGAAGTGCCAAAAACTCTACAATATCGACCAGCTGATCGAACAAGCGAGCGGCTCCAACCATGTGGAGGCTTGCGAAGAGCTGGTTTGGCAAAACGTGGTGAGGCTCACCCGCATCTACCGTCTTAAAACTCAGCGTGGCCCGGGAAGCGGGGGAACGGGATTACATCTCGTATGTTTTCCATCCCCGTCACGAAGAGGACAAGACGCTCAAATCCAAGCCCAAAACCTGCATGGGGAACAGAGCCATACTCGCGCAATTCCAGATACCACCAGTAGTCTTGCCGGTTCAGACCAAACTCCTCGATCTTTTTCTCGAGAACATCGAGCCGCTCTTCACGTTGCGAGCCACCAATGATCTCCCCAATTTTGGGCACGAGGATATCCATGGCGGCGACCGTTTTTTCATCCTGATTCGCCCGCATGTAGAAGGATTTGATCTCGGCCGGGTAGTCGGTGAGGATCACCGGTTTTTTGCAATATTCTTCGGCGAGGTAGCGCTCATGTTCCGATTGCAAATCGGTTCCCCAATCGACCGGAAACTCAAATTGTTTAGGCGCTTTTTTCAGAATCTCGATCGCCTCTGTGTAGGGAATGTGGGCAAAAGGCGAAGCAACCACGTTCTGCAAGCGCGCAATGAGGCCATTTTCAATGAATTTATCAAAGAATTCGAGATCGTCCTTGCAGTGCTCCAAAGCGTAACTGACGCAAAATTTGAGGTAGCTCTCGGCGCACGCCATGTTGGCCTTCAGATCGGCGAAAGCCATTTCAGGCTCGATCATCCAAAATTCAGCCAAGTGGCGCGAGGTATTCGAGTTTTCGGCGCGGAAAGTGGGGCCAAAAGTATAAATATCGGAGAGGGCGCAAGCCATGATTTCCCCTTCGAGCTGTCCTGAAACAGTGAGATAGGTCGATTTGCCGAAGAAGTCCTTAGATGGGTCTTCCGGTTTTTCCAACGTGGTGACGCGGAACATTTCGCCGCCCCCTTCGCAATCGGAACCGGTGATGATGGGCGTCTGAATGTAGAGGAAGCCTCTCTCTTGGAAAAAGAGGTGCGTCGCAAAGGCCATTGCGTTGCGGAGCCGCAAGACGGCGCCTTGCGTGTTTGTGCGGGGGCGGAGGTGGGCGATGGTGCGTAAAAATTCAAAAGTGTGTCTTTTCTTCTGCAGAGGATATTTAACGGGATCGCATGGGCCGATCACCTTCACTTCACTGGCGCGCAATTCCAAATCTTGGTTTTTGCCAGGGCTTTCGACGAGATGTCCTTTCGCCACGATTGAGGCGCCCGTATTCAGGTCTGGAATCGCATTTCCATCGACAACCACTTGCAGGTTTTTCAGCGTGGACCCATCGTTGACCTCAATAAACGTGAACGTTTTTTGGTCTCGGACCGTGCGGACCCAGCCGTGCAGGGTCACTTGATCACCGATTTTGCCGTGCAAAATCTCTTTAATTTTTTTCTTCTGCATATTTCCGTAGTGTAGCGATTTCTTTTTTCCAACCAGGAGGTCCATCGGGCGTCTCCAAATATTTGGGGTGTTCATTTTTTTCCATTAAAAAACGGAAAGATTCGAGGCCGATAAATCCCTCGCCAATAGGGGCATGCCGGTCTACGCGGGAGCCGAATTCTTTAGCCGAATCGTTGACATGGAATGCGCTCAAATAGCCGAGGCCGATTTTCTCGTCGAACTCTTGCAGCGTCCTTTTCCAACCTGTTTCGGTCCTAATATCATAACCTGATACGAAGATGTGGCAAGTGTCGATGCAAACGCCAATTGGGAATCGGCGCTTAACAGGCTCCAAAATGGCTCCAATATGTTCGAACCGGTGCCCTACGCTCGTCCCCTGGCCGGCCGTGGTCTCTAAAACCACTTTCGTCTTCCCTTTCAGAATCAGATCTTCCATCTCCAACAGACTTTGAACGATGGTCTCCAAACACCCCTCCAGCGTCCCCTTTGTAGCCGCGCCCGGGTGGAAATTCAGATAAGGGATCTTGAGCAAATGGCACCGCTCCAACTCATCGCGGAAGGCTTGGCGGCTCTTGCGCAATATTTCTGGATCGGGCGAGCCCAAGTTGATCAGGTAGCTATCGTGGCTCATCACATCTTGGATGCCTGTCTCAGCGAGCGCTTTTTCCCAAGCGTAGACCTCTTCGCTCTCAATTTTGCGGCCATTCCACTGTTTTTGATTGCTGGTGAAAAGCTGGATTGTAGTCGCGCCAATCTCTTTCCCTTCATAGAGAGCTTGCGGCGCGCCGCCGGCAGCGGAAGTGTGGGCTCCAATCAAAATTTTCTTCATAGCTCTTGAATTTTATCTCACTTCCCTCGATTCTTTCAAGCGTATGATTAAGCCATTTGCTTTAAATACTAGCAACACGGGGAAACTCCACGAGTTCCAGAGGCTTTTTGCCAAGCATGGCATGGAGCTGAAGGCGAGCCGAATCGACCTTAAGGAGATCAAGGCCGATCCCATCGCCGTGGTGGTCCATAAAGCCAGCCAGGTCGGCGATCATGTGATTGTGGACGACTCCTCTCTCGATATTGAGGGAGCCGAAGTGGGCATCGAAGTCAAAAATGTGCTCCACCATCTGCCGCAGTATTCGGGGCGCAAGGCCCTCTGGCGGGTCTTCTTGGCCTATCAGGAGAAGGGGTGGGTCTTCGTCTTTGAAGGAAAGACTGAAGGGCAAATCGTCCCTCCGAGAGGCAAAGAGGGGTTTGGATTCGACCCCATTTTTCTACCTGCCGGCGCCGAAATGACGCTAGCCCAAGCCAAGCCCGATGCCGTCAATGCCAGGGCCAAGGCAGTCGATGCCCTCATTGCCGAAAATTCGCTGGCCAAAATGAGGCCCATCGCCGACTGGAAAGGGCCATGGCAATAGAAAGGGTCCTCCGATCGGCCAAGTCCTTTTTTGCTGGGACGGTTTTAAGCCGCATCAGCGGCTTATTACGAGATGTTGCCATGGCTGTCAGTTTTGGCAGTTCCCCCGAGGTCGCGGCCTTCATGGTTTCCTATCGGTTGGCCAATCTCTTTCGCCGTCTGCTTGGAGAAGGTAATCTGCAGGCAGGATTTGTTCCCCACTTTGTAGAAATGAAAGAGAAGGGCCCTTTTTACTATCGCGATGTGACCTATTCCATGGCCATTGTTTTGCTATTGGCGGTGCTTCTTTTAGAAGGCCTTTTTTGGGGCTGCCGGTTTCTGGTCAATGACAATTGGATTGAAATCATCGATCTTTCGATGTGGATGGTGCCGGGCCTTTTTTTCATTTGTCTTTATGGATTGAATAGCGCTCTTTACCAATGCCACAAAAAATACTTTTTGCCTGCTGTTGCGCCTGTTGCATTTAACTTTATTTGGATTGGAGCGGCCCTTTTTTTACCGGGGGTTCGTTGGTTGGCCATTGCCATCACCCTCGCCTTTGCGGGGCAGTGGCTTTTGACCCTTTTTGAGGGTGCCAAATTGCTCACTTTCAAGGAGTGGCTTCGCCCGCAGATTTTTTCTCCCGATTTTAGGGCTCTCATCAAACCCATGATGCTGGGGATCATTGGAATTGGAGCTGTTCAATTCAACAGCGCGCTCGATGCGATTTTTGCCCGTTTAGCCGATCCGGAGGGGCCTGCCTTTCTCTGGTATGCGATCCGCATTCAACAATTGCCAATGGCCCTCTTTGGCATTGCTCTATCAGGGGCTCTATTGCCGCCACTCTCGAAAACAAAAGACCCGACCCAGCGGCGCCAACTCCTGCAATCGGCCCTAAAGCACAGCGCGCCCCTGATGTTTGTTTGCACCTTTGGGATTTTTGCTCTCGGAAGCGTTGGGGTCAATTTGCTTTACGGGCATGGAGATTTTACACCCGCCGGCGTGGAGCAAACCGTTGCTTGTCTTTGCGGTTACGGCCTGGGCCTTACGCCCTCCGTTTTTGTCCTTCTGCTTGCTGCGGGCTGCTATGCGCAAAAGAACTACCGGCTGCCTACGCGAGCCTCTCTCCTCTCCGTAGCCGCAAATATCGCGCTCAACGCCCTGTTTGTTTATGGATTTGGTTGGGGGGCCGCAAGCATAGCCATAGCCACATCGATCAGTTCTCTTCTCAACATGGCGATTTTATCTCAGGGGGTTTTTCAAGGTCTTGCCGGCTTCCTATTGAAGATGGTTTTCATTTCCGCTCTTCCCGCCGTTGCGGTTTGGATCGTGCAAGCATTTTGGATGGAGCCATATCCGAGGGAATTTTCCCTGCAACTGATGCAATTTGGCATTTTAAGCGCCCTTTATCTCGCGGGCGTTGCAGGGATGGCGGTTCGTTTCAAAATCACCGAATTGCTTCAGCTCGTGGTTACGCCTGAACGACAGTTGTAGCGCCTCTATAACGAAGTTCTGAAGCGGGCGCACTCTCGATTGCAGCAGCAGCTGCAGCAATAGCTGCAAACTGCTGTTCTTGTGTGAAAGCGCCGATCGCAGCATTAAAGAAGATTTCTATGGCAGGTTGTCCAACTGTTTGTCCTACCGTTGGATCCAGAGATCCTGCTGTCCGGACAATGGTTAAAGCTTTTTTAGCGGTATCTGCCTGGATTCGAGCTTGAACGGCTGCAAACATCGCATTGATTGAATCTTGTTTTCCTGTCAATTCTCTGCGTGTTTCTTGGCTTGTGTTCAAGACTTGTTCACTTTCTTGATGAGCCAGGTCGAGTTGAGATTTTTGTGTTCTGAAATCTTGCACTTTCTGATCGTGCCCAGTTTTGGCAGCATTCAATTGATCTTGGAGCTGTTGTTGATTTTCCACCATAGTCTGAATGCGCTGGCTTCTCGTTTTTGTTGCTTGATAACAGAGATAAGAAACACCGAGAGCGATTCCAATGGGGTAATAGAATTGGGGAAGGAATAGGGTGCTGGCGCATTCTGCTGTAGCGCTGATAGTAGCTGATAAGACTGCGCCACATTTTTGAACCAATGCTTCTTTTTGCGCCCAGCCTAGAAGTGGAGTTACAACAGCAACAGAATATTGCCCTAATGAGGTGAGTAAACGTCCTGCTCTAGAGGCGAGGGGATTTCTGAAGCTGAAAGGGGCGATGACGCTCTCATCACGAAGTTGAAGTTCAACAGTTCCGAGTTGGCCTCTTAACTTTTCACTTTCTTCTTGGAACTGGCTATTTTCTTTTGATTCAGTTTCATCAACAGCATTGCGCTCTTCCCGGTTTTCCCCAAGTGCAGCAGCTGCTTGTTCGATTTTTTGATCAGCAGCTTTCAGTCCTGCTTGAATATGGGCTGATCTTTCGAAAGTTTCTTGCACGCGCTGAAGATCTTCACGGCGATCAGCAAGCCATTTTTCGGCTCCAGGACCCTGTAAGTATTGGAGACCCGTCTTAAGAACTTGTCGATCTGCATCGGAAAATCCATCCATGCGATCAATGAGCTGACCGCCAATGTTTGATCTAAAAGTTTCTAGGCTTAAACCTGGTGCCAATAATGCTGAACCGGCTTTGGCTGAAACTAAAGCTGCAGATGCCATTTTGTATGCCTTTATTTATTTAAATTTTGAAGGTATTTTATCTGGAGTTGTCGTTAATTACAATTCAATAAAAGTTTATTATGTGTGATTAAAATAAATTATTTGTGTTGGGCGGGGGCTAGACTCGGCTGGGGCGTTTTTTGCTTCTTTTGGGGATCAGAGAGCGGATTTTTGGCTTTTTCCCCTTTAATGACCACAAATCCATGGCCATTTGGGCATTTAGCCAAAAGTCAGGTGTCGTGTCGAAAGCTGCAGCCAGTTTCGTTGCCATTTCCGGGGTTACAGCGGCTTTTTCATTCGCAATGCGATTGATCACTTTGTAATCGCAGTTCAGGTGGTCAGCTAACTCTTTTTGGGTCATATCTAATGGCTTCAAAAATTCTTCAATTAAAATTTCACCAGGTGAAGTAGGCTTCCTATGCATAAAAATCCTTAATGATAATCTCTTATACTTACATCGTATGGTTGATTGTCCCATTTAAATACAACCCGCCATTGATCATTAATCCGGATGCTATAATACCCGACCAGCTCTTTTGAAAGGGCTTCAAGCCTATTTTGAGGAGGGCTCCTTAGATCTTTAAGCTCTTTTGCATAATGTAACATATCCAATTTTCGCCTAACAACATTGCTTATATTTGCCCAGCCCCGAAGTCTGGGAATTTTTCTCTTGATAAAGAATAGCTCGGTTTCTTCATCCTTAAAAGAGCGAATTGGCACAATTCATCCAATTTTGCAATGGAATCAGTATACCTTATCGAGGTATATTCGTTCAATAATAAATATTTACGGAACGGTTACTCTTTGCCGATGTGGAGATGGCGGATGCGGCTGTGCTTGTAGCCATAGAGGAAGTAGACGAGGAGGCCGATGGCAAACCAGATGAGGAGCTGGAGCCAGGTGACTGCGGGGAGAAAGAGCATCTGGGCAATGCAAGTGAGGATGCCGAGACAGGGGACGAGGGGAACCAAGCGAACCTTGAAGGGGCGCTTGAATTCGGGATGGGTATGGCGAAGAACCCAGACCCCAAGACAGACAATCGCAAAGACAAAGAGGGTGACCATCGAAACTAGCTGGCCCAGGATCTCAATGGGGAAAAGGCCGGAGAGGATCATGGTTGCGAGGGTGGCAATGATGGTGGCGTTGATGGGGGTTTTGAGGCGATGGTGCACTTGACCAAAGGTTTTGGGTAGAAGACCGTCTTTGCCAATGGCAAGAAAGACCCGGGTTTGCCCAAGAAGCTGCACGAGGACTACTGAGGCGAGGCCTGAGAGGATGGCTATTTTCACAATAGAGGAGAGCCAGAACATTTTGTTGCCCATGGCGTCGAGGGCAACAGACATGGGGTCGTTTACGTTCAGAAGCGCATAGGCGACCACGCCAGTTAGAATGAGAGAAACAATGATGTAGGCGATAGTGCAGACGGCGAGAGATCCGAGAATGCCGCGAGGAAGATCCTTTTGGGGGTTTTTGGCGTCAAGCGCGAGGGTGGAAACCGTATCAAAGCCGATGTAGGCGAAGAAGACGAGGCCGGCGGCGCGCAGGATGCCGCTCCAGCCAAATTCACCAAAGCGGCCCATGTTTTCAGGAATGAAGGGGGTCCAATTGGCTGTTTGAATATGGGGAATCCCTATGATGACAAAGAGGATCACCGTGCTCAATTTGATGACGACCATAACGTTGGTAAAATGGGCTGCGGCTTTGATTCCAATGCAAATCATCATTCCTATGACGAGGATCAGGCCCATGGCGGGGACGTTGAGGTAATTCCCAGATAAGAGCCACCCCGTTGTTGTATGATAATGGAACGGCGCCAGGGCATAGGCGTCGGGAATCAAGATCCCAAAATCCTTGAGAAAGCTCTGGAAGTAGCCTGACCAGCCGGCGGCCACCGTAGAGATCGAGAGAAGATATTGCGCAGTGATGGACCACCCGATAATCCAGGCGGGAAGTTCGCCCAAGGCAACATAGGAATAAGAATAAGAACCGCCCGCAATGGGAATGAGGGAAGAGAGCTCTGCGTAGCAAAGTCCTGCAAAAATGCAAATGATCGAAGCGAGCACGAAGGAGAGGACGATAGCTGGACCTGCATATTCGGCCGCCGCTTTACCCGTGATGACAAAAATCCCCGCTCCAATGATGGCGCCTATTCCTATTACGACCAGCTGGAACCACCCCAAATGCCGCTTGAGGGTGTGCTGCTCCTCATCGGCTTCAACAAAATTACCCTGTGTCAACGGCTTGCGCAAAAATAGTTTTCTTCTCATATGCTCCGACATATTGGAGCGGAGCCAAACTTGTCAAGCAGAAACCTCTATTTGCAACCTTCTATTCGCAGCTGCCCGCAGGAATAATTACAATTGGTAAAGTAAGGAGAGAATAGCCGCTGGTGTTGTTGACGGGAAGCTCGAGATTCATGGGCCCACCAAGGAGAATGGCCGATTCAGTGATATTATCATTTATCCTCACACAAAGGGGATCTGTTCCAGAATTTGTAAAACTAATTGGACCGTTATCAATACTGCTGGTCCTATTGCCGTTACAATGGATCACCCAATTTCCAGCGGCTATGTCTCCAGTGATGCCGCTAAAACTTCGATTGATCGTGTTGTTTACAATATTTACTTTTGCATTGTTGGCGTTTGGCGCTTGAAGATTGATCCCATTTCCAGTCGGAATATCGGATAAAGTATTTCCCTCAATATCCAAATTTACATTGCAAACAGCAGGACCTGGGGCGCTCATGAGAAACCCGCTCCCTCCAGATGGAAAATCGAGCAGATTATTTTTGATTTGAATGGCTGTATCACCCGTTCCCTGTGAGAGAAATAAGAAGGCTTCGCTAGGGCTCCCGCCTTGTGCCGCCTGAGCATGAGTTAAGTAGTTGTTTGTGAGAGTCGCTCGGAAAGTCCCAGCGCTTAAGGTATCCGTAGAGAGGCGGATGTTTTTCGTCCCTCCACGGACGGAATTTCCTGAGATTGCAGAGATTGTTTGAGCGTTTGCAGTCGCTCCATTTGCCGACTCAATAACGATCCCCTCTATTGCGCTTTGAGATTGATCGATATTGTTGTTTAGTACGAGAGAGGCATGAATCGCAGATCCCTCAGTAATCAAGTGAATTTGGCCTAAACCAGGCGTTGCAGCCGATGGAGTGATCATTCCATAGATTGTGTTGCCTTCGATAATCGTTTCTGCAACGGTGGAAGATCCATCGACATCGATCAGAATCGACTCGTCGCCAGCGTTCGTAATGAAATTATTTAAGATCTGAGTGGTGATACTGAGCGCATTTAGGTTGTCCATATGGACAGCGTAGCCTCTGGCGAACTCGATGCTGTTGTTTTGGATGAGGACGGTTCCCGTACTGCCTGCCTGAAAGCCGCAATCGATGGCGGCAAATCCGGTTCCGGCAAAGAATTCGGTGCCGGGCTGGTTGAAGAATGTGTTGTTCTCAATCGCCATGTCGATCGTTGTGTTGGTCGGAATCAGGCGGATGCCTATGCCCAGGCCATTTAAAATCTGGTTGCGGTTGATGTTCACGCTCGTAGTCCCGCTATTCCAAGCGCCTGAAATGGTGGACGCCCCTATGCCATCCATAATCACAAAGCCGGAAACTTCATTGTTGTAAGCGAGAGTGACGATGGGGGCTATATTTGTATTGGCGATGGTCGGATTTGTGGGTGTTTGCTGCGGAATGGTAACTGGTCCCAAAGTGGTGACGAAGTTGTGAGAAACGCCCGATCCTAAGAAGCGCTGATTATCGAGTAGAACAATCCCCGTGTTGAGGCCACTGCTGGTTCCGTTGCCCGGAAAGACGTAGATGATATTGCCGGGCTGCATCGCTGCGGAAACAGCTGTCAACGTGGGGTAGGGGCTTTCAAAGGTTCCATTCGAAGAGCTGGTGTTATCGACGAAAAGGAAGAAGAAGGGGAGTCCCGTGCTTGGATCGATGGCGGCGGTTGTTTTTCTCTGTGTGCTGGCCACTACGATTTCTTGCCGTTTGGGCGCTGTATGAAGCCACTGTTGAAGGGCCATTTCATCATCGGTGCAGCAGCAGCGGTTGCAAGGTCTAACTCTGGGGCCTAAGGGAAGGCTCACCGTCACTTCTGCATGAAACCGGTTATGAAAAACGGCGTCATAGGAGTCGGCCGCTTCCAAGGTGAGGTAGGGAGTGACGCGGGCCTGAATGCGCGCTTTGCCTCCTATGGCCGCTTTCCCAATGTCTCCCTGAAAATAATAGGGTCCTACCCCTGCAAAGAGGTCAAACTGGTCCCAATGTTTAAAATGCCAGCCCAATTCCGCATCTCCGCCTGTCATAGCAAATTGGTACTTTCTGCTGATGAACATCTCATGGCCGGCAAAGTGGGCAAATCTCACATCGAACAGGTCGCACTTTTTTGCGCCTACAGGAAAATATCCGTTGGCTCTAAATTCCCAGAATGGCGTAAAAAATTCCAAGCCGCAACCCACTTGATTGAAGTGCATGTGATGGGTTTTCCGGTAGTCGTAGTAAGCATTGATGCCATAAGCATGGCAATCGGAAATCTGTCTCCAGCCCACTCCTGCGTTGGCGGCGGGTCTTCCATCATTGAAAACGTGGGCCCTCCCGTCGAGGAAGAAGATCGAATTTACTCCATCGTTGGAGAGGAAAAAATCGAAAGAGGTGTAGCCTTGATCAAAGCCGATCCCTTGATATTCAAGATGGCGGACGTCGATCGAACTTACGCGTGGCGCTTCGCTCAAACAGCAGAGCTGTTCTTCCTTAGAAGAGGCAGTTGTTAGAACAATCAGTCCGAAGAGAACGGCTCGCAAGCGCAACATTGTTTTCCAGAAAAGGACCAGTTTCTGGTTTTAAGAAAATATTGTCAAGCATTGCGATCAACCGAGAAGATAGGCGTCGTTATTGAGCGCCGAAGGATCTCCCAGATTGGCTAGATGGATGAAAGAAGACCATTGGCTTAGGCTGCCTTGAGCGGAGCTCCACATGGTTCCGTCGCCGCTGCTGGCAGACATGTCATACCAGCTAAAATTCGAAGAATTGCCCCAGTCTGTATTGAGTCCGCCTTGATGTCCCTGTTTTCCGTAGTCTGAATTCCATTCAGCATCGCTGTAGTTATTGACTAAGGATAGCGAAGGATTATTCACCACTTCCCACAAGGTTACAGGTATTGGATTTCCATAGGCATCTTGATCATTAAAGGTCTCGTTGATCTCTCCATCTACCATGCTATCGGAGCCTGCATAGAGATTGATGTAATTGCCTGGGCTGTTTGGCTGCTCAATTTCCAGAGTCGCGTTCTGGAGATAGGTTTGGGCATCGCCGATGGTTCTGGAAAGGAAGTTTTTGTTCATTGAATAAGGGTCGGAAAATAGGTCGCTGTACTCGGCTACTTTCGGAAGCTCCAGAGTTAAATCATTCCATCCCGATAAGATAGAGTTGATGTTGCCGCTTTCAATCTCTTTAACGTCTCGTTGAACTTGACCTAGAAGATCAGTCCCTTCTATGAAGCGTCTAATTTGTGCTAGTGTAGCCATAATATTCCCTCTTTATATACTTAAATATTATCTTATATACATCAGAGGAAGATTAAGCTAACGTTAAGAACGTGTTAAATCGATCCCATTTATATAGAGGGGGCGTTTAAATACCCCGGCAAGGCCGGGGTTTTACCATTAGGAGGTGTGGGAAATAAACTCGCAAACAAGGGGAATGTTGATAGGGATGGGGATAGGGACTTGGTCGAGTTGGGGGGAGGCGAGCAGTTTGCCAGAGAATTTGTCCCCTTCCAGGGAAAAATACTCGGGAATGTCGCGGCCAATGTTCTCTTGCGCCGATAAAATGGGCTTCATTTGGCGGGAAGAGGGGCGGATGGAAACAACCATGCCGGGCTTCACTAGGAATGAGCGGCGGTCCACCTTTTTCCCGTCGACTTGAATGTGGCCATGGGAAACCAGCTGCTGGGCCCCAAAGATCGAGGCGGCAAACCGGAGGCGGAAGACGACGTTGTCGAGACGGCATTCGAGCTGCTCCAGAAAGAGGGTCGCCGTGTTGCCTTTCTTCTCGAGGGCCTTGCGGTAGGCGTTCACCAGCTGTTTCTGGCTGATCATGCCATAAACGGCCTTGAGCTTTTGGCGCTCATCCAACTGGAGGCCAAAATCAGATTTTTTCTTGCGCTTCGCGCCATGCATTCCAGGAGGATGCTGTTTGTGAAGCATAGGGTTGCGCGCCTTGCCAAAAATATTGGCTGCAAATTTGCGAGCGATGCGGTTTTTAGGTCCTCTATAACGAGCCATTCAATTCTCCGAAAAATATTCGATTTAAAGGATAGCAGTGTAGCCAAAGGGGAAATTTTTTGCAAATTAAGTTTCCGATGAGCTAAAGTATAGGGCTTATGGGATACAAAGTTTTAGCTTACTACGCCATCGAAAAGATCGACGATCCAGCCGCTGAAGTGGCTCGCCACAAAGAATTTTTTAGTACCCGCGATTTCAAAGGAAGAATTTACATTTCAGAGCAGGGGATCAATGGGCAAGCCAGCGGAAGTGCCGCTCATGCAGAGGAATACGTGGCTTGGATGGGTGAGCGTTTTCAAAAAATGTCTTTTAAAGTGCACGCGGCGCAGGAACATGCATTCCCTAAAATGACCGTTAAGTATCGGAAGCAATTGGTAGCTATTGACTGCGAAGTCGACTTCTCGAATCGGGGCGAACATGTCTCTCCCGAAGTTTGGAAAAAGATGCTCGAAGAGCGCGGTGAGGAGACCCTCGTTCTCGATGTAAGAAATGATTATGAGTGGAAGATCGGCCACTTTGAGGGCTCCGAGCTGCCTAAGCTGGAGAACTTCCGGGAATTCCCTGAATATGCAAAAAAGCTCAAAGAGGCGGGGGTTCATAAAAGAGTGATGATGTATTGCACGGGGGGCATCCGGTGCGAGTTTTTCTCAGCTGTCATGAAAAAAGAGGGCTTTGAGGATGTCTATCAACTCGACGGGGGCGTCATCAATTACGGGCTGAAAGAGGGGGGCGACCATTGGAAAGGGAAGCTCTTTGTCTTTGATGATCGTTTAGTAGTGCCGGTCGGCGAGGAAAATGAGCCTATCAGTGTTTGCGCCCATTGCCAAAAGCCGAATGACGTTTATTACAATTGCGCCAACATGGACTGCAATGAGCTCTTTTTGTGCTGTCTCGATTGCTTGAAGGCGCACCGGGGCTGCTGCTGCTCCGATTGCGAGAAGGAGGAGCGGATCCGCCCCTATCAGGAGAGCGCAAAGCCCTTCAGAAAGTGGGACCACCAGGAAAAACTCTCTTGGAAAAATGCTTCTTTACAGAGCTGAAGAGAAGGGCAGGGCGCTGCTCGTCCGATTGGAGCAGCAGGGCAGCAAAAGGATCCTCTATCTCGATACCTTAAAAGCTCTTGCCAAAGAGAGCGATAAAGAGGCCCTCTCTTTTCTGGTCAAAATCCATCTCAGAACAACGCGCAATCCAGAGACGCTCGATTTTAGGAAAATTGAAGTTCCTCCTGCACAGGTGCAAGAGGCGCTCCGTTTGATGGAGAAAACAGGGCGTCTAATTAAAAAAGAAACGCCTGTTGAAAAGCCTCTCGAAGTGCGCCCACTGCTCAAATTGAAAGATTCAAGCGGCTCCTTTGCCAATCTCTGGATGGATTATGGCCCAGTACAAATTCCGTTCGAAGATTTTTCTCCCACTATTGAGGGCCGCCCCCGTTTGAAAAAAGAGGAAATCCAATGGGAAAAAGATCTGCTGGAGGCGGGCTTTGGCAAAAAGATTGTGGGAGATTCGTATTACTATTGCCCCAGCGAAAAAGTGAAAGAGTGTTTGCAGCTTCTTTTGGAAATTGGCTGGCAAATGAGAGATGCCACAGGGAAAACTATCTGCAAATCGATCGAAATTTCTGAAGAGAATGGGCGCATTGCGATTCGGGGCCAAATTCGGGGGATGATCGATCCAAAAATCCAAATGAACGGAGTTTGGGAAGGGGATGTTTTCTATGTTAAAAGAAGCCAGATGGCTTCCGTTTTTCCCCTATTGGAGGCGTCCCATGTCGCTTGGGAAGAAAACTTACGCGCTCTGGCAGAAGGACTTAAAAATGGCGCGGCTATAGAAGCTTCATTTCCAGGCGCTTCGTTCAAAGGCCAGCTTCTTCCCTATCAGCAAAAAGGGGTCGATTGGCTTGCCTTTTTACATCGTTGGGGTTTTTCGGGCCTTTTGGCCGATGAAATGGGACTCGGTAAAACCGTCCAAGTTCTGGCATTTCTTTCCCGTGTCAGGACAAATTTGCCGGTTTTGATTGTCGCCCCCACTTCGCTCCTCTTTAACTGGCAAAGTGAGATAGCCCGATTCCTTCCCGAAAATAACATTGTCCTGACATCCTATACGCAATTGAGGCTCAAGGAGGAAACACGGGAATTTGAAGTGATTGTTCTCGATGAATCAAATGCGATTAAAACGGCTTCAACCCAAACAACCAGAGCGGCTTGTAAATTGAAAGGGCGGTTTAAGATCTGTTTGAGCGGGACTCCAATGGAAAACAGGCCCGAAGAGTTAGCCGCTCAATTTCAGTTCTTAATGCCCGATCTCATTGGAAAAAGCGATCTCAAGCAAAAAGTGCGCCCCTTCATCTTGAGAAGGAAGAAGGAAGAGGTGCAAATCGATCTGCCTGAAAAAATCGAGCAAATTGCCTGGGTTGAAATGGAGGAAGACCAGAAGAACCTCTATGACACGTATCGAAAAGGATTTAAGAGCGATAGTGCCACCCGGATGGAGATCTTGGAAGCGATTTTGCGCCTCCGTCAAATTTGTTGTGATCCCCGTCTTGTGGGAAGCGAAGTCGCTGGCGCTAAAATGCAACTGCTCATATCCGATATTCAAGATGCGCTGGAAGAGAAGCGGAAAGTTTTGATCTTTAGTCAGTTTACTTCGATGCTGCAGCTCATTTACAAGGAGTTCCCTCAGGCGCTCTATTTGGACGGAGCCACGCATAGTGAAAAAAGGGGGGAGGTAGTGCGTGCCTTTCAAGAAGATCCCAACGCCTCTCTTTTCCTCTTGAGCCTTAAGGCGGGGGGAGTGGGGCTCAATTTAACGGCTGCCGACACGGTGTTTCTCTTTGATCCTTGGTGGAATGAAGCCGTGGAGCGGCAAGCGATCGACCGGGCCCATCGCATTGGACAAAGAAAGACGGTCATTGCAAAGCGCTATCTGACCGTCGGAAGTATCGAAGAGAAGATGCTGCAGCTGAAGAACAAAAAGCAAGCAGCTGCAGATCAACTCCTCGACTTCGAAGGAGGAAATTGGACAGAAGAAGATCTATTGGCTCTATTGTGCTGAATCCCAATCATTTTCGCTTTTCACTTCTTTTTTGTTTTCCGTTTCGAGCATTTCTAAGGCAGCGGCTTTTAAGGTTTTTAAGCCTTCCGCAAAACCTAGAGCACGAGCTAGATGCTCAAGGTAGTGGAGTTCTGCAGCTAATTGATCGTTCATTGTTTCTAATTTAGCGATCTTTTTTAGGAGGTCTTTGTTTTTCATGAGCGGCCTTCCTGGTTTTATGGTTTCTGCATAGAATAGAGATGCAAAAACCGTGCCACCGAGTTTGCAGGCCAGGAATTCTTTCGGGATCAGTTTTTTCTTGCAGAAAAAGGCTTTCTAGTGACAACTTGGAAATATCCTTTTTAACCCAGGGGTTAACCAAATGAACAAGAAAATGATAGTCGTACTAGGCTTGGCCGTACTTGCATGTGCGTGCGAGAGAAGACAACCTACACAAAATGATCAAAATCGCCAGGGGCAGCAACCCAGAAGAGGCGGATGTTGTGAGACAGAGAAGGTGCAAACGCCTGCAGTGGCCGCTCCTCAGCAACAAGCTGCAGTGGCCGCTCCAGAAGTCAAAGCTCCTGAAGTGAAAGCCGAAAAAGCGCAATAATCATTAGCGGGGGAGAAGCTCTCTCCCGCACCCCCGCAAAAAAAAAGTCAATTTTTTTCGAATTCTAAGAGACGACGTTTGATTTCTAAACCGAGAGCAAAGCCTCCCAGTTTTCCATTTCCTTGAATCACGCGATGGCAAGGAATGAACAGAGGAAATGGGTTGCGCTTGCAGGCGGTCCCGGCTGCCCGCGCCGCACGAGGATGGCCAGAGGCCTGGGCCAATTCACTATAGCTCAGAGTTGAGCCGAATGGGATCTTTTGCATGGCGTGCAATACGTCTCTTTGAAAAGGCGTGCCGGCGGAGAGGAAGAGGGGCGGGGCAATGCCCTTCGAGTAGCTCTCAAGCCAGGCTAAAAGCTTCTCGTCGGCGCCTGTGCACTCAAAGGCGCTGCTTAACGAGAGGCTCGCTGAGAGGAGCGCGCCTTTATCTATTTCAATGTGGATGGCCACCTTTGGGCCGTTAGCGAATCGAATTTTCATTGAAGTCTGCAATGACCTTTTCGCGGTTCTCTAGAATTTTAAATTTATCGGCGCTCACCGATTGCCCTTTGAAAAACCATTCTGAATCGGTACTCTCTTCAGAAAAGAGCTGGGTAACGCCATGTTTTTTATCGTTGCGCCACTCAATTTGAGCCGTGAGATTGCCTAAATCATCGTAATGGAACTCAATGCCATGTTTTTGCCCATTTTGATAGGGAATCACAGCGACCTTAGAGCCGTTGCGATAGATGATTTTTTCTCCATCCAGAATGCCATGATTCCAATTGAGCTCCATGAGCGGTTTGCCTGAGGCCGTATATTTGAGTTGCGCGCCATGCAGCTGATAGTCGTGATAATGGGAAATGGTGTGGACTCCGCCATTGGGGTGATAGGTGGTGCGGCAAGCAATCACGCCATTTTGCATCTCGTCGCGCGAGATGAGTAGTCCGGTGCGATCCCGTTTCACTCGCTCGCCAGCACCCGATTCGACAACGGCTTCCAGCTCGTGGTCGGGAGTGAAATATTTCCCTTCCATCAAGATCTCATCATCGTACTCTTCGATACTGAGGGGCACTCCTTTGTCATCCCAAAGAGTGATCAGAGTGCGATTGTCAAACTCATAAACCTCTTCGCGAACCGGCATTCCAGCTGCATCATTGACCGTCTCTTTGAGGAGGCTGCCTTGGTCGTACACTAAACTCTTCTCAACGATGGAACTATGGGGAAATGTTTGCGTTGTAGATCCGTGCAGTTGCCCATTCTCAAAGGCGCGCGTAATCTTTACCCCGTTCTTCAGCATCGTAACTACTTGGCCATCTTGTTCACGGGCTTCCCAATCCTCTTCCGTGGTTTCGAAACCATACTTGTGGACGTATGTTTGAGAGACAATTTGATCAAGCGTATTGTTCGTTTGGCAGGCCGTGAAGAGGAGAGCGCAAAACAAAAACAGTGAAACCCGTTTCATAGAAACCTCGTTAAAAGGACAATGTTAGGTGAGAGAGGTTCATTTTGCAAGATTTTTTGCGACAAAGTTCACGATCCTCGCGTGTTCGCTTTCAACTTCTTCAAATGAAATGGTTTTGAGTAGGTCGCGGTAGGTGAATCGGAAGGTGGCATTCTTTTGCAAAGCCCCTTCAGGGTGGTAAAGATCGATCAATTCGACCTTTTCTAGAAGAGGCGATTGGATTGAATGGATTAAGTGGAATACTTGATCGATGGGAACTTTTGGATGCAATGGAACCGTCCAATCCCGCTCAGAAGAGGGGAATTGGGGCAATGGATGCATGCGCAAATGGGTCTTTTTCAAATGCATTAAGTAGGGAAGGTGCAGTTCAGCGTAGTAGACCTTCTGGTCTATATTGAATTGCGCGAGGAGAGAGGGGTGCACTTCGCCCAAAGATCCGACAATCAGGTCTCCCACATGAATATCGGCTTGGCGGCCCGGGTGGAACGTGATGTGGTGGGAGGGTTTGAAGGTTCCATTGACCAGATTTTCCACAATTCCCTTCAGATCGAAGAAATCGACATCGCTGCTTTTATGGCTCCAGTTGGGCAAAGCCGCTTTCCCAGTCAACAAAATGGCGCCCATGGGGACTTCAACCGGCTTCCCGTTTTGTAAGAAATGGATACGCCCTATTTCAAATGCACCGATCGATAGATTTTTTTGGTCGAGGTTCCCTTTTACAACTTGCAAAAGGCCCGGAAGAAGAGAGGTGCGCAAAACGGAGTACTCTTCAGATTTGGAATAGGCCATTTTTAAAAAGCCCATCGATTTGGGCGTAATGGCGTGGCAAATCTCACCTAATTTGGGACTGATCAGATCGCAAGTCAAAAATTCACAGAGGCCGAAGCCTGACAGTTTGCTCCTCATCTCATTTTCAAAAAGGAACATCGGATCATTTGGTATCTGCGAAAGGGTCACTTTGGGAGTCTGTTTTGCAATGTGATTGTAGCCATAAATGCGGGCTACATCTTCGATGAGATCGATCTCTTCGCTGATATCGGCTCTATAGAGCGGCACTTCAACGACGCCATTGTTTACTTTAAAGCCCAGGCGAACAAAAATCTGATCGATCTCGCCCGCTGAGAGCTGGGTTCCCAAGATCTGATTGACGCGGGGATAGCGAAGGGTCAATTTTTTCGCGTGAAAAGGGCCCTTTTTTATATCGACGAACCCTTTGACAGAGCCGCCCATCATCTGGCAAGCCTCATTCAAAGCGGCTTCAACACCTACAGGATCGACCCCTTTTTCAAACCGCTGCGAACTTTCGGAGCGCAAAGCGATTTTTCTCGACGAGTTGCGGATCGAAATGGGATCAAAATAGGCGGCTTCTAAAAGGACATTTCTTGTTTTTTCAGAGACAGCGCTATTGGCGCCTCCCATAATTCCCGCAATAGCGACCGGCTTTTTTCCATCAGAAATCAAAAGCGTTCCAGCTGGGACATCCCTTTCGACGCCATCGAGCCCCATGAATTTTTGATCCTTGCTGGAGGGGCCTATATCTAAAGAGTTCCCCTCAAGGAGATCGTAATCAAAAGCGTGAAGCGGCTGGCCCGTTTTCAGCATGATGAAGTTGGCGATATCGACCACATTGTTGATCGATTTTTGTCCGCAAGCTTCCAATTGATGCCTGAGCCAAGAAGGGGAGGGCCCCACTTTTACGTTTTCAATTAGGCGGCACATGTAGCGAGGGCAGAGGCGCTCATCGCGGACGGTGACTTTGATATCCAGGGAAGTTGCAGGTAAAGAAACCGGGGGGCGGTGGAGCGGAATTTGGAGGGCCGCCGACAATTCTCTGGCCACGCCGAGCGCGCTCATGCAGTGGCCCAGATTAGGCGTTAAAGAGAGCTCAAATACGGTCAGCTCTTGCCCGGCATCTTCAATGGCGTCGACCTCGATTCCCAGCAGCGTGAGGATCTCTCCAATTTTCTCCGGAGGGAGATCGAGCTTGACGTAGGTCTGGATCAACGATAGGGGCAGTTTCATCTTAAAACGACAGCGTGGAAACCCGGTCCTTTAGGTCCGGGAGGAACGC
>CAYWKW010000024.1:0-20693 GCA_964458995.1 uncultured bacterium
AGGTGTATATCCTCATTTTGCCCGCGTTCGGCATCTTTTCTGAAGTGGTTCCTGTCTTTTCTCAAAAGAAATTGTTCGGCTATTCGGGAATGGTTTGGGCCATGGTGGCGATTGCCTTTTTGTCCTTCATTGTTTGGCTCCACCACTTCTTTACCATGGGCGCCGGCGCCAATGTGAATGCTTTCTTCGGCTTGATGACGATGATCATCTCTGTCCCCACAGGCGTCAAAATCTTCAATTGGCTCTTTACGATGTTTCGTGGGCGGATCCTATTTACAACCCCGATGCTCTGGTTTTTGGGGTTTGTGATCGTGTTTACAATTGGGGGAATGGATGGGGTTCTCATGTCGGTCGCCCCGGTCGATTTTCAGGTCCATAATAGTTTGTTTCTCATTGCCCACTTCCACTCGGTGATCATTGGCGGCGTCTTGTTTGGCCTATTCTCTGGATTTACCTACTGGTTCCCGAAAATTTTTGGGTTCAGACTCAATGAAAGATGGGGCGAAAACGCCTTCTATTGCTGGTTTTTCGGATTCCTGTTTGCCTTTATTCCGCTCTATATTTTGGGTTTGATGGGGGCGACTCGCCGTTTGGATCACTACGATCCATCCACAGGCTGGACTCCTCTGTTTGTTGTCGCGGCCATTGGCGTGGTCATCATCATGATCGGCATCGGATTTCAAGTGCTCCAACTTTGGGTCAGCTTCAAAGAGCGCAACCAAAATCGGGACGCAACGGGCGATCCTTGGAATGGGAGGACTTTAGAATGGTCCACCTCTTCCCCACCCCCCATTTATAATTTTGCCGTCATTCCCGAAGTGGAGGACCGCGACGCATTTTGGACTCTGAAGCACCGCAAAGCGGAAAAGCCCCACTATGAAAATATCCACATGCCCAAAAACACCCATTTGGGACTCTTCATTGGGGTCTTGAGCTTTTTCTTCGGCTTTGCCGTTATTTGGTACATGTGGTGGTTAGCCATTTTGTCGGTATTAGGCATGGTATTGTGTCTTCTCATTCGTCTAAGTGACAGACACACAGACACTTATATTGTATTTGAAGAGGTCGAGAGAATGGAAAGGAAGAGATGAGCGAAGCGACTCACCATCACGAAGTATCGGAGAATACGATCTTTGGTTTTTGGATCTATTTGATGACCGACTTCATTCTATTTGCGACGCTCTTTGCCAGCTACGCCGTTTTGCGCGATAGCACTTTTGGCGGCCCACCCGCGCGCGACATATTGAGCATCCCCTATTCTTTGGTGGAAACGTTAGTTCTCCTAACCAGCAGCTTTACCTGCTCGTTAGCCATCATGTCTGTCACTCGCGAACAAAGAAAACAGATGGCCCTCTGGTTTGCCATCACATTCCTTTTGGGGCTCGCTTTTTTAATCCTGGTGGGCATTGAATTTGGTTCGCTGATTCAGGAGGGCAATACTTGGAAAAACAATGCCTTTTTATCCTCCTATTTTACCCTCATTGGGACCCACGCCCTCCACATTATCTTCGGCCTCCTCTTCATGATAATCCTCGTATGGCAAGGCATCAAAAGAGGGCTCATTCCGATCGTAACGAGAAGGCTGACATGCCTGAGTATGTTTTGGTTTTTCTCCTACATCGTTTGGATCTTTATGTATACCATCGTATATTTAATAGGAGCCTCCTAATATGAGCCGAGAAATGATCGAACCGCATCAGTTCAGAGGACTTCGCTTCTTTACTTTTTTGGCATCCCTTTTCTTGACTTTGGCCGCCTTTTTCATCGTTGAGTCTTTCCAAAAAAGTTGGGCTACCCAATTGACCGTGGCGATTCTCGGTCTGATCCAAGCATGGATGCAGCTGGTTATTTTCCTTCAGCTGGGCAGAGAATCTAAACCCAGGTGGAATTTGATTGTGTTTCTTTTCACCATCATGGTTACCCTCATTTTAGTTCTCGGTTCCCTTTGGATTATGAATCACCTCAACTACAATTTGATGATGGCCAAATGATTAAGACCTATTATCTACTTACCAAGCCGGGAATCATCATGGGCAACCTCATTACCACGACGGCCGGGTTCGCTCTCGCCTCAAAAGGGCATTTTGACCTTTTTCTCTTCCTAAAAGTATTTCTGGGTCTGGGCTTTGTCATTGCCTCAGCTTGCGTGTTCAACAACTACATCGATCGGGAAACGGATAAAAAAATGGCGCGAACCAAAAACCGGGCGCTAGTTAGAGGCCTTATTTCGGGAAAAAGCGCTCTTGTTTTTGCTGCGCTTCTCGGCAGTTTAGGGATTGCAACTCTTTGGCTGACGACTAACCTGCTCGCCGTTTCGATCGCCGCTCTCGGCTTCTTTATCTATGTAGCCCTCTATAGTTTTTGGAAAACCCGCACGAGTTATGCAACCGCCATTGGCAGCATCTCTGGCGCCTTGCCCCCCGTCATTGGCTATTGCGCCGTCAGCAATCAACACGACGCCGGAGCCTTCCTCCTCTTCCTCATCCTCGTCCTTTGGCAAATGCCCCACTTCTTTGCCATCGCCATGTACCGGTTTGACGATTACTCGGCCGCTTCCATCCCCGTTCTCCCAGTCAAAAGGGGAAACCAAGCTACAAAAATCCGCATGCTCCTCTATGTCATAGCCTTTACCATTGCCTCCCTCCTTCTCATGGTATTCGGCTTTACCGGCTATTTTTACTTCGCCGCGGCCGCTCTCATGAGTCTCTCTTGGCTCTGGCTCTCACTGAAAGGATTTAAGGCAGATAATGACCGGCTTTGGGCCCGTCAAATGTTTCGACTCTCGCTCGTCATCATCACAGCGCTATCGATCATGATGGCCATCGATGCGGTGAGCCCAGAACCATTGATCGCTAGCGGCGTTTAAAAAACTGCACTTCACGCTCATGCTTTTTGGCAGCTGCCAAAGTAGAAAACGTTCCTAAATTTCTTCTTTTTCCCGTCTTCGGATTCTTTTTCCGGGAATAAAGACGGTACTGGCCTGATGCCAACTTTCTTATCATAACATTCTCCTTACCCGTCTATAATAAAAACCTTCAAAAACCACAAACATGAATATACCGAGTCCGAGTCCGAGTCCGTGTCCGAGACCGGTCTCTTACTTCGATTTCGGAACTCGGACTCGGACACGGACTCGGACACGAGAAATTGCCCACCGGCTTTCCTTTTATCGGCTTTTGTCGTACACTTTCTCCATGAAGAAATGGCTCCTTTGCCTACTACTCCTCATCTCCTGCTCTTCATCCAATTATCCGTATCAGTTGGCGGTGTGCGCGATTTTCAAGAATGAGGCTCCCTGGCTAAAAGAGTGGATCGTATACCACCATGATATTTTAGGTTTCGAGCGCTTCTATTTGTATAACAACGATAGCAGCGACAATTATGAAGAGGTTTTGCGCCCCTTTATCGAAAAGGGGATTGTGGAGCTGATCGATTGGAATTCGAAGGATGAGAGCCACAAATATCCGGGCAAGGAGAGGGATAATCCGAGTTGTCCTTGGCATGAGTATCAGCTGGGGGCCTACAATGAGTGTCTCAAGAAGCGCGCGTTGGGAAAAGCAAAGTGGGTCGCAGTGATTGATGTCGATGAGTTCATCGTTCCAGTCAAGGGCGTCCGCTCTTTTCATCGCAATCTGAGAAGCGCTGAGAAAAGGCGCAAGGGGAGCATTAAGTTCTCTTGGAGAATGTTTGGAACTTCGGGCGTTTGGGATTTAGAACCGGGGGAGTTGCTCACTGAAAAGATGATTTTACGTGGAGAAGACCAAAATTATTCCAATAATTGCGGCAAATGTATGCACAGGCCTGAAGCTGTGAAGTTCTGCCATATTCACGATGCCTGTCAGTTGAAGCCCGGTTTTCGCTTCCGTCATGCGAAGCCCGATGAAATTCGCATCCACCACTACTGGGCCCGAACTGAAAAGTTTTGCCTGGCGAAGCGGGGGGTCAGGGAACCCAAAAATGAATTGGGGGAATCATTCGATTGCGTAGAGGATCGGACGATGGCGCAGTATATCCCCGCCTTGAAAAAAGCCCTCTCTTCCGCGCCATGAAACAAAAAGCTGATTAATTCAAGAGAGACGCTACGGCTAAATAGGCGGCTGCGCCCACGACTGCTGCGCCGGGTAGGGTCAAGATCCAAGCATAGACAAATTTTTGGGGAACTTTCCAGCTAACGGCCCTTAGGCTTTTTGCTGTTCCAACCCCCGTAATGCTCCCTGCAATCATCTGCGTAGAACTGATAGGCATTCCCAAAAAACTGGCCGTTAGAATGATGGCCGAAGCGGAAATCTCCGCTGCAAAACCTTGAGCAGGCTCAATTTTTGTAATCGAGAAAGCCATGGTTTTGATAATCCGAAAACCGCCCGTAGCAGTTCCAAGACCCATTACGACAGCGCACGCCATCACGACCCAAAGCGGGATACTTGTCGAAGTGAGATAGCCCCCCGCAAAAAGGCCCAAAGTGATGATACCCATACTTTTTTGCGCATCGTTCAAACCATGGGAAAGAGCGACAAAGCAAGCCGATCCAATTTGCAAGTGGCGAAAGAGGTCCTGCCCGTGGGTTTCATGTTTATGGCGCAGATAAAAATAGACCCCCTTCATGATTAAAAAAGCTAAAATAAAACCGAGGATCGGAGTGGCCACCATGGGGATGATCACTTTGCCGATGAGTCCGCTCCAAATCACCGTTTGTCCGCCTGCGTGGAGCCAGGCAGCTCCGATGAGTCCTCCAATCAAGGCATAGGAAGAGCTGCTCGGAACGCCGAAGTACCAGGTGACCAGATTCCAGGCGATCGCTCCAATCACAGCTGCCAGCACCACCACCTGGGTCGCATCTTCGGGCTGCACCAGCCCCGTGGCAATCGTTTGGGCAACTCCGCTGATCTGCGTGGCACCAATGAAGTTGAGAACCCCAGCCATCACGATAGCGGAAATGGGGGCGAGGACCTTGGTGGCGATGACCGTCGAGACCACATTGGCCGCATCGTGAAAGCCATTTGTGTAGTCAAAGACCAATCCTAGTACGACGATGAGAATGATCATCACTTCCATAATTTCGACCTTGTCATAAAAGGGAATTTTTGGCACCATCGTCCCTCTTTAATGGAGGAAATTATGGTAAGGATCTTTGCCGCTTTGGTGGCTCTATTTCCCTTTTTTATGGCAACAGCTCAGGAGAATGTAGCAGTGAAAAATCCCATCGTCGTTTTTGAAACCAACTTAGGAACATTTGAAATTACGCTTAGACCCGACGTCGCACCCAAGGCGTGCGAGAACTTTCTCGGGCTAGTCAATAAACATTACTATGATGGGATTATTTTCCATCGAGTGATTAGGAACTTTATGGTTCAGTGCGGAGACCCAACGGGTACAGGAGCGGGCGGAGAGTCGTTTTGGGGCAAAGCCTTTGCGGACGAGTGCAAAGCGAATGTAACATTTGATAAGCCGGGTCTGCTTGCCATGGCTAACAAGGGTCCGAACACCAACGGGAGCCAATTTTTCATTACGACGGCGCTCACGCCCTGGCTCAATATGCGCCATACGATTTTTGGGGAAGTGACGACAGGTTACGACATCGTCAAGAAGATTGAAAGCGCTCCCACATCGCCTGGCGATCGACCTGTTAACCCGATCAAGATCATCAAGGCCACCGTCAAAAGCTGAAGCTTAGAAACCGATGTGGCACGACTTACCAGGCTTGGACACAATAATCAGCACAGAGATAGAAGTCGAGGCACAGAGGACACAGAGGAAAGAAAAAAATCCCCCCCTCTCTGTGCTCTCTGTGTCTCCTTTTCTATCTCTGTGCTGATGAAAGAAAATAAGACTCCAAGCCTGGTAAGTCGTGCCATATCGGTCTCTTGTGGGCGCGCGGGGGGCTTCCCCCAACTAGAAATGGTTAGTGGCGAGGGCCCAGGAGAGGTGCGCTGCAAAGATGAGAGCCAGCGCCCAGCAGACGGGGTGCACATCTTTCCATTTCCCCCTCACCGCTTTGAGCAGGGTATATGAGACGAATCCGTAGGCAAAGCCCTGATAGATGCTAAAGGTCGCAGGAATCGTAACGAGGGTAATGAGCGCCGGCACCGACTCCGAATAGTCTTTCCACCGAATCCCTTTCACTTCCATAGCCATGAAAATGCCGATGGCTATGAGGACGGGAACAGTTGCAAAAAGGGGAATGGATGAGATCAATGGATAAAGAAAAAGAGCGATGAGACAGCAAAGGGCTGCCGTAATCGCCGTCCAGCCACTCCTGCCGCCCGCCTTGATCCCCGAAGAGGACTCCAGTGTAAAGGCCAGGGTACCCGTTCCAAGTAGGGCGGCCGCCATGTTGCCCAACCCATCGGAAATCACAATCCGGTCTATATTTTTAATATGCCCCCGCTCATCGACTTTGTGAGCCAATTTTGCCAACGCAGTGAGCGAGGCGCTCGTGTCAAAAAGACAAATCAATATCACCGAAAGAACCAGTCCAAGCCATTGCGGTTCCAAAGGCGTTAACAAATCTAACTGAAAAAACGTAGGCCCCAGTGAAGAAGGTAAAGCCGCAAGCCCCTGCCACGTTACAAAGCCGAAAGGAATCGCCGCGGCCCAACAAAAAAGGATCGTAATGAGAAAGGAACTGGCAATTTGGAAGTGATTCAAAGTAAAGAAGAGGATCAAACCGCTTAGGGCAATCCCATTGGCGATAGTCAAAATTTCCCCTTTAAAAATCCCCAAATCTTTCAACCCAACCATAATCAAAAAAAGACCGATTCCTGCAATGGCTGCCGATTTAATGGAGAGGGGCAAATGAATGAGGATTTTCTGCCTCACCTTAAAAAGACTTAAGAGGAAGATCACCAGCCCAGCCCAAAAGACAATCCCTAAAGCCGTTTGCCAGCTAGCATGCTGTTTTTGAATGACCGAATAGACGAGAAAGGGCCCAACACTTAAACCTGGAGCTAATAGAGCGGGAAAATGGGCATAGAGCCCCAAGAAAATCGTAGCGATGACAATGATGCAAACAGTCGCCGTTAGCGCTGCCCCAAAGTCTATCCCGCCTTCACTCAATATTTTCGGGTAAAGGATGAGCAAATAGGCAACTGTAAAAAACGTCGAAAGGCCCGCCAGAATTTCTTTGCGCATGCCTCCTTTTTACAGGATCGCTCTCAATCTTGCAATTCTTGTTGTTAAATAGGGGTGGATGAAGTCGAGGATGTTATTGCCCGATGCGGTGATGTACCAGCGGGAGAGCGGATTGTGTTCCCGGCGGTATAGATTTTGCTGTCGGATTTTTTCCAATGTATCAATGGCCGCTTGAACTGGGTTGGCCACTTTTTTGCCCAAAATTTCAGCGCCCAGGATATCAGCCCGAGCCTGGAACAATCTTTCCGAAACGATATACAGCCCAAGAACGCCGACGAAAAGAGCCAATCCCAATGGCCAGCCAAAAGGGGAGGCGTAGATCACAAAGAGAGCTGCGATGACGGCCACTTTAATGGCGATTCTCAAAAGGGCGCTATTTTCCTTGATCTGACCCAATTCCCGGGCAATGAGAAACCGGGTCTGGTCGTCGGAAAAAATCCACTGCTTATCTTTCAAATTTTCTCCGGGCTTTTCTTGGCCAAAATGGCTAATGCCATTTTTTCTAAAGAGGTGTTGATCGGGGATAAAAAGAGCGGGCCGCGTAATGGACCAAGAGCCGCCGCAGCTGGCAAATTCATGGTTCAAAGCTACGTAGGGAACAACTTCCCTTTCAATCCCTGCGCAATTTGTCAGATCTTGAATCTCTTTCAACATTTTTCTTGTCGGCCCCTCAGGCATCATCGCCTCTTGGGAAGGGTCGTTTCTCAGCTCCTGATAATCGTTAAAAAAGGCGCCTATAAACGGGAAGAAGTAGTAAAGAGCATTTTTATACGGGTCTACCGTTACCGCGGAGGCCCCCCGACTCAACTGTTCCAAGTGGTCAGATGGGATGGGAAAAGATTGAGCGCCAGCTACTTGTACAGTCATGAATCCATTTCTCTTACTTGCTGACAGTATACATTTTCCACTCAAAAACCCCCACCCTTTTCATTTAATACTTTCATTTCTTTTTTCCTTTGTTGGGACAAAAAATTCTGTACCATGATAGAGTTTTTTTCAAGGGATTCCATTTAAAAAGGAGATAAAATGGACAACGTACAAATCGATGTTCTTACAGTCATCATTGCCGCCATCTTAAACATGGTCATCGGCTTTCTTTGGTACTCAAAATGGCTTTTTGGTCCAGCATGGATGCGATTGTGCCATATGAAAAAAGAGGATTGCTGTGCAGGCAAGGCTTGCTGGGTGTACATGGCGATCGTTTCATTGGTCATTGCTTACTTCTTGGCCTTTTTCGAAGCCTATTTGGGCGTGACCACAGTCACTGACGGAATGTTTGTCGGCTTCTGCATTTGGCTCGGTTTTGTTGCAACGACACAAATCTCATCCGTTATTTGGGGAAGAGCTCCCTTCAAACTCTTCTTGGTCGATACCGGATGCAAACTCTTGTCATTCCTAGTCATGAGCGGTGTGATCGGAGCTTGACAGAAGAGATTCCCCCCTTTAGAAAGAGATTAACAGGAATAGATAAAAACGACTATGCCACATGCGAACGAGATTAAGCCGAAAAAATTGCTCATCATCACCTCTAGCGGCGGAGGGGGACTTCTTCAAACTGCCAATGCAAAACAACAAGAAATCTTAGCCAAGGACCCGAATGTAATCATTGTACGAAGAGATGTTCTCAAAGACTGGCTTTGGAAACCATTCGGCAAATTCTGTATCAACTTTTGGAATAGAGCCCAGCTAAGGGGCAATATTCCTCTCCAAGTGTTCTGCGTCTATGCCCAACTCGTATTTGACTTTTTTTTACATCCCGTATTTTTCTTTTATGCGGCATCTACCATATTCAAGGAGGATGTCGATTACATTATTGATACCCAGAATATGGGAACATCAGCGATTTTAAAGGCGCTCGGCCTCTTCAATCGCAAAAAGGGAAAAAATGTGAGATTGGAAAAAGTGCTCGTCGACCTTCCGACAAAAAAAGCGATCCACTTTTTCTTGCCCATTAAAAAGTTATCTAAGAAGAACCGAAAATGGCTTTCGTTAACAAGCATTCCGCCCTTATTAGAAGAGGGGGAAACGGCCGCACAATTCTGGCAAAAAAACTGCGGTTTGTCTGAAGCTGAGGTCAATTGCGAAGATGTCTATGTGCGCCAAGCTTTCCAGAAATATAAGAAGAAAGGGAAGGCCGATGAAAAAATGCACATTAAGGTGCGCTATAAGAACCAAGAAGAATTGAATTTAATGAAAAAAACCTTTGAAAGAGGGGAGATTCAAGCGAAAGCAAGCGAGCACGAAGTCGATTTTTGCATTGCTCCCGAAGATCGGATGGTCACCATTTTGCTTGGATCGCAACCTGCCGGCGATGCAACCTTCAAATATGTCAAAGAGTGGATCGAGGTAGCTAAGCAGTTTCCCGATCAGAAAATCGTCCTTTTTGCTTTTTGCTCCGATCATAAAGAGGGAGAGAAAAGTCTCATGTGGCGGGTGTCTCAATGGGTCACTGAAACGCAAGAATATCCGAAGAACTTATCTGTTGTTCCCTTCTCTTTTCAAAATGAGAGTGTGATTGCGCCCCTTTTCTATCGCGCCGATATCACCTGCACTCGCTCCGGCGGACAAACAGCCATGGAGTTGATGTGTGTCAGCACAGGGGAGATTTGGATCCACTCTGAAGCGAAAAAAGGGAAACATGTTCTTTCGGGGATTTCAGGTTGGGAAGCGGGCAGCGCTGTCTATATGCAAAAAATGCATGGAGCTAAAATCGTAACACCCGACCTCTTTACTCACCACGTGGGGCGGATACTTCAAAGAGATAGTGGACGAGCTGCCGCCATGAATGGGCGCGAATCATTGGCCTGATGGGTTTGGGATCTTTCTTAAATGCAGCGGCTAAATCGTCGACATATTGATGCAGGTTCCCATATTTTCTTTCCATTCCCTTTTTTATGCCCCTCATGACCGTTCCGATTTTAAAATCGTTATTGCTATGGAAAATCGTTCGAAAATGTTCTTTAAAAGGTTCTTTAGAAGCTGCCAATAGAAAGGAGAAGGGGTGAATGCCGTCAATTTCATCTCCTAATTTCCATAGACGGAATCCAAAGACATAGAGAGGGGCCCCTCCCTCGGCAACGGTCTTAACAATTTTCTCCACTTTTCTTTGATCTTTCAGATCGCACCGGGGAGCCGGTTCTTGAGGAACATTTTCATCCACAACGATTTCCATTGGAGCAGGCGTATTGGGCTGCGCTTGAGTGGAAGTAACTCGTCTCTTTTTTGCAATGAAAGAAACGGTGGCTAAAGCGGTTATGAGAGCAAAAATAATGAGGGCGGTCTCACCCACTTTATCCTGTTCGGGCCGAACAGGTTCCTGATTTGGATAAGGGACAGCATCATCCATTTCAACGTCAATAGAAGGTATAGCCATCAGGATTGAATCAGGTAAAGGACTAGATTATCCCAGTCGCGGACATCAATAAAAGTTTTCAATGCCCCTGCAGAGGCTCCAATTTCGGCGGCAAATTCGTCGAGGTAGAGGAGGAGTTTCCCTTTATCTGCTTCGCGCGACAAGGAGGCGCCAAGGCCATCCATAAATTCAGTTCTCTTGAAATAATCGTCCCAAATGAAAAACATGCACCCTTTTAGATGGGGATTGCTGAAGACGATGCTTAAGAATTTCATCGGATGGACATGATTGATTTGAGAACCGATCTCTTTCAAATGGGATTGATTGAAGAGGAGGCTCAGTTTACTGCTCTCTGCCACTGTAGAGACGAGCTCGATTATACGGGCTTTATCCTGTTCTGAGCAAGGGAGATCTTTGTAAGCGACTTCCGTTGACTTAACTGGGGGCCTTTTGATGATTGACGCATTGCTGGGAAGGACAACACAGATCGCTAGTGCTAAAACCAACCAAATGCGCAGTCTCATGAGTACCTCCGCCAATTAATCCCAACTATACCCCAATCAAATTTTTACTGCCACCCTTTTACTGACTTGCGATCAATTTTTTCCCTGCGTATCCTTCTCACTATGAAACGTCTTCTCCTCTTTCTGATCTTTGCAACACTCTTTCTTCTTTTGCCCGTTTCTGCAAAGCGGTTTACGCAAGGTTTCCGCCTGGCTAAAATGAATCTCGAATTCCCCCACCATCCCGAGTGGGAAATTGCAGCCAACCCTGAAGTTGGCGACATCCTCAAGCAGCCTTTTTCATTCATCGGCAAGGGGGCGCAATGCTATGTATTTGGAAGTAAGGATGGAAAGTATGTAATCAAGCTTTTCCGCTACGATCAACCCACATCGTCGGAAGACAAAATCCTCTATCTGTTCAATGCGTGTAAAATGGCCTACGATCAACTGCGCGAGGAGACGGGGCTTGTCTACATCCACCTCAATCCCACCCCCCAGAATCTCCCTCTCCTCCGATGCAAAGATCCCATTGGACGCACTTACGAGATCCCTCTCGACCGCTACCGTTTTGCCATCCAAAAGAGGGGCCTAGCCTTTCGAGAGACCCTGAAATTAGCCCACCAAAACCCCCATGAGATGCAAAAGCGCATCGATGAATTTTTGGCCCTGCTCCAGTCGCGAGTGGGCAAGGGGATCTTCAATACCGACCCTAACCTGAGCCGCAACTTTGGTTTCCTTGAAGACAGAGCCATCGAATTTGATTTTGGCAACTATCGGCAAACCCCTGATCTGAATCAACAGGCTGAAATGAAGCGGTACACCAACAGATTGCGCCGCTGGCTCAAAAAAAGAGCCCCCGAATGGGTCGCCTACCTCGACCAGAAGGTGGAGGCTCTTCCATGAAGCGGTGGACGTTGACCCTCTTCATCGCCTTCAGCCTCGTCTGGGCCGCCTGTCTCCGGACAGACGGTTTTTCCCCCAACCTCATTGCGGGCCCCCTCGCGACCGAACAGTCGCCCCTCCTCACTCCTGAAATACAATCGATCCTCTCCCAGCCCTTTCACTATTTAAGCAAAGGGCGGCAGTGTTTTGTCTTTGAAAGCGCCGATGGAAAATATGTACTGAAGTTTTTTAACCAAAAATACTTGCGCATGCCTTGGTACGCCTTTTTCAATGAAAAGAAGGAGCGGTCAAAGCGGGCTCTTCGCCGTTCATTTTATGAGCATAGTTATGAAATTGCCTATCGGGAACTTGGGGAAGAGATTCTCTATCTCCATTTAGGCCCATCGGCATCGATCCCGGCTCTCACTCTCTCCGACAAGTCAAAAAGAACGCACACAATCGACGTTACGCAGATCCCGTTTATTCTGCAAAAAAGAGGCACTCCCTTTTACGAGGGCCTCAAAGCCGTTTATCAAAAAGAGGGCGCCTCGGGCCTTCAGCGGGAGATCGATGCCTATCTCGCCGCCATCTCTCTGCGCATTTCCAAAAACATCGCCGATGCGGACACCGATGTCGAGAACAACTGGGGCTACGTCGACGGCCAGATTTTTCACCTCGACCCTGGCAGGCTCTACTATGAAGATCTTTCCGATCCACGAAAACTGCAAACCGAGTGGCACCGAGCCACCCACAACTTCTACAAATGGCTCAAAGTCCACTACCCCGACGCCGCCCAATATCTACCGAACCGTTAAGGCATTTTCTCCGCCACCCGATGTGGGTTTGGAGGGAACTCACGATCTTTCAATTTCTCTAAAGCTTCGTTCAAACTCTCCGGCCCGAATCTCTCCATAATCCGTTCGAATATCGCTTTGATTCGAGCCATTTGATCTTTTTTGGAACCCTTTTCCTTCAATATCACTGTTGCTCTAAGAAAATCACCCCATTCAACTATGTTCATGAGCGTATGCGCAGGAATAAGTTTCAGAGCATATTCCACGAAAGCATTCCGTTCCGTTTCGGAGTCAAATTGAAATCCAATCGTGGCTGTGCATTGCCCATCGGCATCCTCATCGCTCACAATCGGTTTGACTTTTTTCACATCAAATAGATTCGCTTGCCATGCTTCATTGGACATGAGCGCCCGAATGCATTCTTGTCTTTGTTCGTTAGTCGCTAAGAGAATTTGAATAATCGTTTCATGGGGTCCATTTTGACAACGAACGTGGATGGGGCCGTTCCGGGTCCAAAAAGAGCGCGCTTTGGCCAATTGAAGAATGGCGTTACCTAAATGAAGATCTGTTCCGACTAATCGGACAGATGCTGCCGCTGCGCTGCAAGCCGCCATAAGAGCTCCTGTTGAGTTTGAAATGAGCGGATATTTTACTGTTTAATGGGATTTTTTTTCAATGCAAGAGTTTGATGACCTCTGCATCTTCTGTTTGAGGGAAGTGGCCGTAAAATTGACCCACCGCCATGAAGGAATCGGGAGCAAAGAGGCAAACCACTTCGTCCACCTCTTGTTTCAGAGAGGCGATTGTATCGGGGGGGCCTACGGGGACGGCAACGACAATCCGCTTGGCTTTGTTCTTCTTCATCCAGGCGATGGAGGCACGCAGGGTCGAGCCCGTGGCAACGCCATCATCGATGAGGAGCACTGTTTGCTGGGTGAAGTTTTGAGGGGACTTGCCTTTGCGAAAGAGGGCAAGACGCCTTTCAGCCTCTTTTTTTTCTTTGGCAACGATTTGTTCGATATAGGCGGGCGAGGCGTTTACCATGGAGAGGATCTCCCGGTCGAGCCAGATCACATCTCCAGCCAAGGCGCCTATCGCTAGCTCCTCATTGTGGGGGGCGCCCAGTTTGCGCGGCACTATGACATCCAGGGGAATTTTTAGGGCTTTTGCCACCTCGTAGGCGACCACAACCCCTCCGCGGGGGAGTCCGATGGCGATGGTATGAGGCGCCTTTTTATACTTGGAAAGAGCAGCAGCAAGCAGCTGTCCCGCTTCTTTGCGATCCTTAAAATACATAATTTGATAATGTCACGTATATGTTGGAAAAAATCAAATACTACTTCACCGACAGACTTTGGAATTTTCATCTACAGTCCGAGAGGGGATGGAGGCGGCTTTGGATCAAATGGGTCCGGATCGGCTATTTGACTTCTAGAGGGTTTTTCCAAGATAAATGCAGCCTATTTGCCTCCGCGCTCACGTATTATACTTTAATGTCGATCGTACCTGTATTGGCCATGGCTTTTGCCATTTCGCGCGGATTTGGCTACCACGAGAGGTTCCGGCAAGAGCTTCTGCAGCGCTTTCAGGATCAGAATGCAGCCTTCCTCGAGTTGTTTAAGTATGCAGATACCTTTTTAGATCAAGCCAAAGGGGGACTCATTGCGGGGATTGGCTTAATCATCCTCTTTGTAACGGTCGCCCTTTTGCTCAATAACTTGGAGATCATTTTCAATGAGATCTGGGGGATCAAAAAGACCCGGTCGTGGAGAAGGGTATTGAGCGACTATTTGGCTCTCATGCTCATTGGCCCCATTTTTTTTCTGGCAGCGAGCAGCATCACCGTTTTTGTGGTCGACCATTTGGAAATCGTCATTCGCGATCTGCCCTTCAGCCCCTGGGCCGTTTCGTGGCTTCTTTTTTCAGTCAATGTGATCCCTTATTGCTTATTCTGGGCCCTCTTCACTTTCATTTACATTTTTATCCCCAATGCAAAAGTGCAATTTTCCTCTGCGTGCCTAGCCGGCCTTCTTGCAGGATGCCTCTATGTATTCGTCCAATGGATCTACATCTACTTTCAAATTGGGGTCAGCCGCTATGGAGCGATCTATGGAAGTATGGCTGCTCTGCCCCTGTTTCTCATTTGGGTCCAATTGAGTTGGTTCATTCTCCTTTTGGGAGCTGAGATCAGCTACGCCCACCAAACGCTCGAAGAGCATGAATTCGAAGCCAAGGCGGGGAGGGTCAGCCACAGTTTCCAACTTCTCTTGAGTCTTTGGATCGTCCATTTATCTTTGAAAGGATTCATTACAAAAGAGATGCTCTGCAAACGGTATCAAATTCCAATCTCTCTCCTCAAGCCCGTTCTTCAGGAGCTCATCGATTGCCACATCCTTCATGAGTCCCGAGGCGGCTATGTTCCCGATCACAAAACACAAAGTTTGAAAATATCGGATGTGATTGAGATTATCGAAACGCGCGGAGAGAGCGATTTTCCCTTCATTGGAGCGAAACAATTGGCCCCTTTTGAAAGGGCGCTGGATGAGTTTCGTGACCTCATTGAAACTGCACCCCAAAATTTAAGGTTGAGTCATGTACCCCATCCGTTTTGAACCTGTTTATCAAGACTACGTTTGGGGAGGGAGCCGGATTGCGGGGCTCTATCGCCGGAACGTTCCTAAGCCGCGGATTGCCGAGAGCTGGGAAGTATCCGATCGGGAAGAGGGGATGTCGGTCGTCCAAAATGGCCCGCTCAAAGGGAAAACGTTACACCAGCTCGTTCTCGAAATGGGGGAACAACTTCTAGGAGCCGGGCAAAAGTTCGACCGCTTTCCACTCCTTCTCAAGATCATCGACGCCAAAGAAAACCTCAGCATCCAGGTTCATCCCGATGACGTAACAGCCCCTAGCCTAAAAGGGGAGGCGAAAACAGAAATGTGGGTGACTCTTCAAGATGGCTCGGTTTATGCAGGATTCAAGAAGGGAGTAGATGAGAAGCAATGGATGGAGGCAGTCCAATCTAACAAAGCCGAGCAGCTGCTTGAAAAAATCGATCTGAAGCGGGGTGAAGCGGTCTATATTCCGGGGGGACGCGTCCATGCGATTTGCGCCGGATGCATGCTCTATGAAATCCAGCAAAATTCCAACACCACCTATCGCCTATATGATTGGGGGCGCACAGGAAGAGAGCTCCACCTGAAGGAGGGGAAAGCGGCCATCCGTTGGGAGGATCATAGCCAACCAAAAATCCCGCCCCACCACGTCAGCAGCGATCTTCACCATCAGTTGGTGACCCTCGTTTCGTCGCCCTACTTTGTCGTCGACCGGATCGACGTGTTTGATCAGCAGCATGTTGCCCATATTCCCAAAACATTTCAGATCTTTTTTTGCATGGAAGGGGAGGGGAAAATCAGCGTCGATTCGAATGAAGAACCTTTTCAGCCGGGCATGACCTATCTTGTGCCGGCCTCCTGCAACTCGATCGAGCTCATTGGCAAATGCCAAACTCTCAGGATCCGTTTGCCTTAGGAACATTTCCTTAATCGTCGTCGTCGCATTCCCGATAGCAGCCGCCAAAGTGGTAGCCAACGCCGCCGCCAACGGTAAAATTACTTAAGTTTGCCGGATTGAGTTCCTCTGTATGGCGCATTTTAATGTAAGAGTACTCGGCGAACAGATCGATGAAGAAGTTCCAGATCCGGTCGGCGATGAATCCCGCCTTGACGATGCCGCCGCAGCCCCATCTCGAGTGATCGTGAACATGAAGATAGGTGGGCAAAACGCCAGCCCCTCCATAAACACTTAAATAGCGAAAGGGGTAGATATACTTGATACCGGCGCCGACGGGGATAAAATAGATATGAGACTTGTGGTGGCTTTTTGTATGTCCCGAGTTGTCGTAGACATCAACGCTGATCCAGGGATAGAAGTTGTGAGGAACGGCGAAGCTGCTTTCGAGGCCGAAGAGGATCCCATCTTCGCCATAGATGCTTCGAAATTTAGAATCGGTAGGCAGGAAGTATCCCACCTTAGCTTCTGTCAGCACTTCAATTGCAGCTAATTGAGTCGATAAAAGGATCAGCAACGTCAAAAGTCTCTTCATGACCTCAACCTAACATAACACCCCAATCCAGCGCAAGTTCCCGAAAAAATGATTTGACTGAAAAGAGATTCCTGCTACAATCGCCGCCTTCATAAACGATTCGGAGCTGATAATGAAACAATTGATCCTTTTTCTTCTGGTGTTAGCGCCCATTTTTGGCAGAGAAAAGATTTTGCCGGAGCCAAAACAAATCGTCTCCCTTTCCCAACTCGATTCAGACTGGATCAAAGAGTGGATCGGGGGATTGCACCCCGATATGGCGGTTGAATTTAAGCCAGGCACCGAAATCCCCCTCCGTTTCTTTCATCGAGCCCCCCTCTTTTCTATCGCTTTTGCACCCAATTTGGCAGTGAGAGTTGAAAAATTGTGCTATCTCCGCTTTGTGAAAAAGAAGGTGTACATCAGCCAAGACTTGGTCTCCTGGGAAAAGCCGAGCTTAGGAGGAGAGACTGCAGAAATCTTGTTGGATTCAACGGGTGCCTTGGTTAAGACGGCCGCCAGATGAAAAAGGGTTTCCTCCTTCTGGTAATCCTTGTTGTGAGCTTTCAAGTTTACAAGAAGAGGGAGCCCCTTTCTTTATGGTGGGCATTGCAAGGTTCGCCCTCTGAGTGGGCCCAAAAACAGATTGAGAGCGATTTTGCCGATTTTCAGACGATCTCCCAAGAAGGTCTCGATCAAACTTTCAAAAAGATCAAAGAGAGCGGCGTCTTTGCCTACAGATACCGGATCGTTGGGGGAAAGATCTTCCGGATCGGCGAAGACGATTCGTTGGGAAGGGGAGCCCTTTTTGAAAAGGTTTTAAGGAGAATCCAGAAAAGCAAACAACTGCCCGATGTCGACTTCATCGTATGCATCGGAGATGGAGTTCCCGAAAGCTATCAAGCTAAAGATTATTGGATTTGCGAAAAGCAGGCGCCGCTGCTCGCCTGGGCCAAAAGAAGCGGGCCAGCGCGCTATGTGGTTTTGATTCCCGATATCCTCACCACAAAAGAGATGAGCTGGCACAGGGAAATTGAAACGGTCAACGAGAAGCTGCGCCAAGTTCCTTGGGAAAAGAGAAAGGAGATCGCCTTTTGGCGGGGCGCTTCGAATGATAAAGCCTACACATTGGAAAATTACAGGGAAAAACCGAGGTATTTAATCAGTTTGTTAGCTGCACAGCACCCCGATCTGGTCGATGCCGGATTTTGCAGGGTCTATCCGGATGAGGTGGCGCGGGCCGTTGAGAAGATGATTGTGGGCAATACACCCGTCGCAGGCCATTTGGTTTATAAATATTTGCCTGTGCTCGACGGTTATATGTGCACCTTTCCCGGGTATCAATGGCGGCTTTTGTCGGGTTCCGTCCCATTTAAGCAAGATTCGGATGAGATCCAATACTTCTATTCCGCTTTGCGCCCCTTTGAACACTACGTTCCCATCAAGAATGATATGAGCGATTTAGTGGAGAAGATTCATTGGGCCAAAGAGCACGATACGGAGTGCCGGGCGATTGCAGACAATGCCAGAAAATTTGCTTTGAAAAACCTGATGCCCGATCAGATCTATGCCTACTTCTATTGGGTTTTCGAAAAGTATGCCAGCCTGCAAGATTTTACTTTGTCCCAAGTTCCACTAACTTCTGCTTGGCAAGTGCGAGTCCGCTTAGCTCGCTAATCTGATCTCCGAGGGCGCTGGCTTCGATGCGGCAAGCGTGCACGTTTTCTTTCCAGGCAAAGCGGGGAAGCTGTTTTTTTAAAGGGTCGAGAAGGAGCGGACCGCTGTGGATCGCAATGGTCCCTAAAATGACCACTTCTGGATTGAAATTCATCAGTACAACGCCGACTCCCTGAGCTAGGCGCAGGATGAACTCATCCCAAACTTTGAGGGCGTAAGCGTCTTTTTTCTTGACGGCGTTGACGAGACAGCCAGCATCAATTTGGTCGATTTGTCCATTCGCTTCCACCAGGATCTCTGTCTTGATTTTGTTTCGATAAATCTCCTCTTTCATCTTCTTAGCCAAAGCGGCGCCGCCGCAATAAGTTTCAAAGCACCCTTTTTGTCCGCAGGGACATTGGGGGCCGTTGATGTCGAGCACAAAATGGCCCACTTCAGCAGCCGTATCGGAGACGCCCTGCACCAATTGTCCATTGACAATAGCGCCTCCTCCCATCCCCGTGCTGCAAGTGAGATAAACCAAGTTCTGAGTCCCCTTGGACGCCCCAAATTGATACTCGGCTAAAGCGGCTGCATTGGCGTCATTGTTCATTATCACATGTTTGTGAAAGGTATCTTGAAAATAGCGGACCAGTTCCGTGTTTTCCCAGCCGGGAAGATTGGGAAGTTTTAAAGTCTTCCCTTCTTTGGAAGAGATGGGTCCCGGTGCGGAAATGCCAATGGCTCCAATTTGTTTGAGATCGACCTTTTGCTCTTCCAGAAGTTCCCGAATGAGATCCGCTGTCGCCTTCAGGCCATTTTTGGAGCCTTTTAGCGGCTGAGTTAAAATTCGCTTCGAAGCGAAAATCTTGCCCGTGTGGTCTCCAATACAGACACAAATTTTTGTCCCTCCAATATCAATCCCAATCAGATGCATCTTATTTCTCCAATAATTGTAAAAGCGTTTTGCAGAAATGGGGAAGATCGGCAGGCGTGCGTGAAGAGACTAAATGCCCATCGACCACAACTGGCTTGTCGGCATAGAGAGCTCCCGCATTTTCAAGGTCATCCTTGATCGCCACAAATCCGGTGACATGTTTGCCCCTCAAAATCTTGGCAGAGATGGGAACCCAGCCGGCGTGACAGATAAAACCAATCGGTTTTTTGGCCTCATTGAAGTGCCTGACAATCTCTAAAGCCTTTGGATAACGGCGCATTTTATCGGGCGCATAGCCGCCCGGAATGACCAATCCGGCAAAAGAATCGACTTTGACCTGCTCATAGGAGATTTCGGTTTTGCACGGATAGCCATGCTTCCCGTTGTAAACTTTTGCAGCCTCTGCGCCTGCGACAACCGTTTTAAATCCCGCTTCTTCCATACGAATCTTTGGATACCAGAGTTCCATATCTTCGTAAATATCATCTGCAAAAAGAAGAATCGATTTCATCTAGCCTTGCTCCTTTTAAAATCTCATGCTATCATCACAACGAGTTTTTGTTGCAAAAATAACGAATGTCGCAAGTCGCTAAGGTCCATTTTTCTACACCCATTTTGCTCGCGTCTGCGATCATCCTGTCGCTGACCGAAGCGGCGCCTATTGTGCCCGCATTTTTTGCGTGGCTCGCCTGCATCCAATTTCTCAATGTCTTAGCTCCCCGTTTACCCTATCCAAAATTGATCCACTGGACCTATGCGATGACATTTGAAAGCTTAGCTGTTATGGGAGTCGGCATGCTCCGATTCCTTCCGATGCCCAAACATACAAAAGGGAGCGGCAGACCCATTCTTCTTGTCCATGGATATATCAATCATGGGTCGGTGTGGAGATTGCAAAAGAAGCGGCTTGAAGCAAAAGGATTTGGCCCCATCTTTTTCATCAATTTGGGACATCCATTCAGATCGATCCCTTCCTATGCTGAAAAGGTGAAAGCCAAGGTGGAAGAAATAGCCCAAACAACGGGCCGCAAAGATCTCATCCTCATCGGCCACTCAATGGGCGGGCTCATCAGCTGTTGGTACGGAACGAAAATGGCCACTCCCAACACCGTCACCGACATCATCACCCTCGGTTCTCCGTTTATTGGAACGCCTGTGGCCCACATCGGCCTTGGCAAAAACGCGCGCGAAATGGAGCCGAAATCGGCGCTTCTCAAAGACCTAGTCCAAGCGATCCACAACAACACCCAGATTCAATTTCATCACATTGCCTCCAAAACGGACCAACTCGTGATCCCTGGCGGCTCGGCGATCATTCCCCATCACGAACACTTTATCTATGAAGACATTGGGCATGCCA
>CAYWKW010000025.1:0-20320 GCA_964458995.1 uncultured bacterium
CTTGGCATATTCCCAACTTTTGAATTCACTTGAGTATTATTAATATTTAAATTTACGCTAATTCCTTCTCTGCAAAAATTTGAATCGCTTCTGCAATGAATGTGGGCATTTGCGGATGGAAAGCTGCGTAGTATTTACCGAGCTCGCTATCTGCAATCAATTGGCCATGGCCGATATAGGACTCCCGATCTGGCGTCCAAAACCGCTTTAATACCTCATAGTGCTTGCGGATCAAGATTTGCACCTCTTTTGAGCCAGTGCTAAAGTCTTTACGCATCAGCTCGGCCAAAGCTTGGCAGAGTTCTTTACTCTCTTTAGCATTCTTTTCCCAGTCAGCTTTGGACCAATTTTTGACATTCTTTTCGCATTCGGTAAAGTGCTTTTTAACCTTGTCGCCAAAGCGATCGATGAGGTACTTTTCGTGTTCCTTTTGTTTTTCTTTATCGAAGCCCTTATAAAATTCATGTTCTTTCATTTTTCGATTTCCTTCTAAGTGTTTGATCGTGTTGACAATGGTCTGAATCAGTTTTTCTGTTCGTTCCAAATTGCGTTCCAGCACTCTTTTATGAGAGCGCAAGGCGACAATCTGGTCGAAATCGCCCCTTCCGAGGATTTTCCCAATCTGCTTGAGCTCGAAGCCCAGTTCCCTGAAAAACAGAATCTGCTGCAGAATCAGCAACTGTTTTTCTTCGTAGAACCGATATCCGTTGGCTCCGTGGTAGGCAGGCTTCAGCAACCCCACCTCATCGTACCAATGGAGGGTCCTTACACTTACTCCCGAAAGCTTAGCGATTTTTTTAACTGTATAAGCCATAGCCATCTCCCTTCAAAATCCCTTTGATTTTAAAGGATGAGACTATCTTAATCAATGACGTAGCGTGAGGGTCAAACCCGATTTTTTTTTCAAATAATTTTTATCTAAGATTTTTTTGCTTTTGAGCGCTTTCTTCTTAAGATTCGCTTTGGAGCAGGGGCCCCCCGCAATAGCCCTTCCGTGCTTAAATCTTCATCAAGTTCGGGCCAATGGATTCCATAGCCTCCCCCGCAAATTTTCCAGCGGGATCTTTGTTTGGGAGTTGCTTTTAGCAATTTTGGATACCAAGTCATTGGTACAGAGATGGTTCTGCCGTCGAAGAGATCTACAACCAGTGCATCTCTAGTGAAATAAACCGCTTCTACCCGTTCATCAGTTTTAAGAGCTAAAGTACCCATGCCTTTATCCAGAAATTGCTTTTGATGTTTATTTATCAAATTTTGTATTTCGTTGAGTTCTTTCTTTGCAAAACCAATATTATCAGCCAACGAAACTTTTTTCAGTCAAAATTTTGCGGAACAGCTTTCTCGATCTACATGAACATGGGGAGGTTCATTCGGTTCGTGACTATAAAAATAAAATCTATAGGGACCTATTACAAGAATGGTTGGCACAAAAAACTCTTGCGCAGTTTAAAACTAAATATACTTTTGGGGAATCTTTTTATCAATAGAGGTTTTCTATTGTTGAACGGTGATCCAGATGCCAACAAAGCCGAGTTGTTGAATCTGTTCGGGAGTGCTCCATTGAGAATAGATTTGAAGGGCTTCTTCAAAAGTTTTGACGCCCGGGAGCGCTTTTTCCACCGTAACTTCCTTCAGATAGTCATCGATAGAATCGAAGCAGTCGACTTTTTCAACGGATGCTAGAAAAGTTTTTTTTGTGCCAGTGCATTGGAAGCAGACCTGGTCGCCCGGCTTCAAATCGCGATATTTTTGAACCCCTTTTCGACCCTCCACAGGCTTTAGACCTTTTTCTAGAAGGGAGAACCAAGGATCATCACAATAGATTATGAACTGCATGGCACCATTTTATACCCAAGTAAACTCAAGAGTTGGGTTCTGCCCACGCCTTTTCCCCAATTGACGAAACGTCAATCGGGGGCCCCTAGGCTTGCGTCGGGCAGCCACTGAATTTGAGATCCGCCTGCATCGCTAAACTTTTTAAGTTTAGCTGCTTCGGCACCGCTTCGCTGACTCAAATTCAGGGCGCCTCCTTGGCATATTCCCAACTTTTGAATTCACTTGAGTATACCAAAAATTGGAAATATATACATGGGTAGGGCAGGATGGGGACTAATATGAAAATTCCTTTAGTCTTAGTTTCTGGATTGTTGTCCAATGAAAGGCTCTGGCGGCATCAAATGGAGCATTTGGCCGAAGTCGCTTCGATTCAAGTGTGCTCTCCCACGGAAGAGAGTCCTGAAAAAATGGCGAGTGCTATTTTGGAGGCGGCTCCTTCTGTCTTTGCCTTGGCAGGGCATTCTATGGGCGGATGGGTCTGCTTGGAGATCATGAGGAGGGCCCCGTTGCGGGTGTCCAAGCTCTGTTTGTTGAATGTAACGGCGCGAGAGGATAGCAGCGAAAAAAGGGGGAGGCGATTGGAGATGATCGCCAGGGCCGAGGCGGGTCAGTTTGAGAGCGTTGCGGATGAGATCGTCAACCGCTTTGTATTCAATCCTCAGGTGAAGATGGGGGTCAAAAAAATGTTCCTCGAGGTGGGGAGGGAGGCTTTCATCCGTCAAGAGAAGTCAATGCTGGAGAGAAAGGAATCTCGGTCCATTTTACCCACCATCCATTGCCCGACTCTGGTGGTTTGCGCTGCCCAAGACAAAAACTTTTCTAGAGGGGAGCACGAAGAGATCGTGGCCCAAGTTCCCAAGGCCAAGCTAGCGGTGATTGAGGACTCAGGCCACATGAGCCCATTGGAAATGCCACAGGCCGTAACAACGCTTATACGCTTCTGGCTTCAGAACTTTTGATTGGGAAAAATCGGCCAGTACTATAAGTTCTTGGGGTAGAAACAGAGGTAATTATGGCCATTATCGAAGATATCAATGAGGGGATCAAAGAGGCAATCAGGGGCAAAGACCAGATTCGACTGGGTACATTGCGGATGCTCAAATCCAAAATATTAGCAGTCGATGCAAGGGCGGGTATTCCCGATGCAGATGTCGTTAAACTCTTCAAAACCTACTTTGGCAATCTCCAAGAAGCCCTCGAAGAGGCCCAAAAAGCCAATCGATCCGACATGGTAGAACAACTGAAGGCCGAACTGAAGATTGTTCAGGAATTTTTGCCAAAAGCCCCCTCCGCTGAAGAGACGAAAAAAGTCGTGATGGAGGCCATTGCCCAATCAGGGGCTAAGACGAAAAAAGAGCTGGGTTTGGTGATGAAGGCTGTCATGAAACTCAATAGCGCAATCGATGGGAAGTTAGCTAAAGATTTAGCTATCCAGCTGCTAGGAGATTGAGAAAAAGGGCTCCATTTTCGCATAATGAGTTTTGAAGGGCCTTGGCGATGAAGATAAGCGTTGATAATCAGATTGTTAGACTGTTTTCTGCCGATGCAGAAAGGCTTTTGAGTAGTCCGCTAGGGGAAGGAAAACTGAGCTTTACCTGGCCCTCGCTGCTTGAATATCTGGAGTTGGGAGGGCTTTTTTCCCGCCTTCCCCCTTTTAATGGGAAGCAAGCCCTATTCACGGCCTCTATTTCTGCACTATGTGAAGTGGACAATCCCGAAGATCTATTCTATATTTACGACGGCCTTTTTACGGCGATGTTGAAGCAGGTGAAGGCGCTGCCTGAAATTGATCCGTCATTCCTTCTACAAAAAATTGCGGAAAAAAAAGAGAAACTCTCCTTTTGGGAGATGGAAAAGGTCTTGTCGCCGGCCTTAGAGGCAAAGGAAAAAGTCATTCGGGAAAATGCGCCAGAGGCGATGCACGATCTCGTCCTCTATCTGGCGTGGGACCGGATGTGCGTCAGCATGGCGCGCCTCTTTGACTTTCAATCAGCTGATCCCGTCTATTTGCAAAATTTGAAGAGACTCAAGTGGTGTCTCATCGAATCGTATCAGCACATTGCCTCGCAGGGGAAGACCTGGCCCTCCTTTCATCGCATGTTGGAGGCTCTATTCTATTACCAAATGAGAGAAGAGCATCTCCACCTCCATCCTGAGGCCGACTGGAAGCTTTTAACTCAAAGTTTTCCCGTCATCAAAGATCCCAACGAGCTCATCGACTGTTTCTACATCGACCACTCCATCGTCCCAGATACCCAGATCCACGAAGCTACCGCCACCCACCTAACTCTCGATCCGCCCGAGATCGTCCAACGGCGTCTTGACCTGGCTCACTATATGATCGGCCAGCTAAAAAAAGAGATCCCCCAATGGAAATACACCCTTCTCGATAGCAACATCATCCATTTCAACGGGTAGCATGCTGAAAATTTTGCAAATCATTTTGATGTTCGGGCCAGCCATGCAAAGACGTCAAAATAGCGGTCTAGATCCTGAAGCGTTGTTTTGAATTCGTCGCTGCCCAGGGCTGCGGCGGCAAAGAGCTCTCGAACCCGTAGAATTTCTCTAAGGCGTCCTTTCCATCGGGGATCTTCGACCGTTAGATAAAATAGGTCCAAAGCCCGCGCAACAGCTCCCCAATAGCGAGCTGGGTTCCCTTGAGCTTTCAAAGCCCTGCTCACCTCGCTTCCAATATTGGCCATTTGCTCGATAAGGGAATACTTCTCCCAACTTTTCTTAGCTGACTCTAAATGATCCACTATTTGACCAAATGATCGACGATTTCTCGGATTTTTACTCGGATTGTAGGATCATCAACTCCTCGGGACTCGTTTCCTTGAGAAGGCCTGAGATTGATTACAGAATCGTATTCGATCCACTCATCGCCAGCTTGTTGGAGGTACAGATTGATTCCCCAGAGATTTGCCTGTTTGGATCCACGATTTAAAAGAAGTTCTTCTCCATCTGCGTGCATGGTCATCCCAGCTATCATCACTTTTCTTTCGATGTCAACGACAGCTTTGACTAAACTACCGTACTTATGTTTCAATTCCAGATCTTGCAGGTCTGCTTTTTCTACTTGGTGCTCAATGAATTTAACAGGCATGTAACATCACTCACAGTCCCTCAGCATAGCACCAGCGCTTTGAAAATGCAACGAGGTTTAATCAGAAATGTTGTTTCTTTGAAGAAGCGGCCATGAGAGTGGGGGGCTCGAAATAGCGGGACCAGACATTTTGGTAGGTTTCGAGAGGCGAGGAGATGTTGATCACATCGAATTGAGGGTACTCCTTTTTCAAGATGGGGACGGGGAGGTTCCAATAACGGTGGACGAAAGCCCACATACTTTCAACGACAGAGCCGGTGCCTCGAGTCAGCGGCGAGGTGTTGCCGATGAGCCAAACGAGTTGAATGAGCGACCTATAGAATGGCTCGGGCTTGTTCTTGGGGTTCGTCCTCATGACGGTTTGAAATTGGTTCTCAATGTCAGCCCATGTGAAGGATTGCGCCACTTGGCCATGGTGCCATCGAGATAACTCGATCGAGTTTATCACATTGCCTTTGTACAAAGATGAGCAAATGTGATTTTGACCCAAGCTCTCATCCATGAGAATATAGCCCCAACGGTATCTTCCGCCTGGAATGGGCGTCTGAAGGGTAGTAGTCCGCAGTTTTGCCTCATCGCCCTGCCTTGCCTTGTTGCGGAATGCAGCTATTTGCTCAGTGAACCAGGCGACAGTGCGCTTTCCATTTAGACCCGCGGGCAATTGGCGATATTTGTCGTCTTTAGGTTCCAAATTTTGATTTTCTTTGTAATTGGCAAGGAGCTGGCCCACCAGATTGAAACAACGCAAACCGTAAACTCTATCTTTGTCTATAGAAGACAAAGTTGGCTCATCGTTTTTTTGATAGGCTTGTTGTACGAGAGCAAGATCGCTTGGTTTATCATGCTGTGAGACGTGAGGCAGCCATTGCATGCACTCGCGCTTTACTTCTTCTAATATGCGACGGATGTTTTCACGGCGATTCGGCTGAAAAGATTGTATAAAAGGATCCATCAAGCTACTTACGACTTCGATTGAGTTGAGCCGGAAAAGCGCGGTCCATTGGCGGCGCAGTTCACTCTCATCTAACCATTTGAATTTTTCAAAAAATAAACCCGCCACTCTAGGCATGTCCCCGTTGCAAAGCACCTTTGCAATGTCTGCATGATTCAATTTGACAGCCTCTCGAAGACATTCTCCCTGAATCTGCGCATTGACGTTCTTTCGCTTCAAGAGGAGCTGAACACATGCGGGCGATTTATGTTGGTTGACCGCTTTTTTGAATAATGATTCTTCTCGAACCAAGTTGTGAGAGACCAAAAAATCAACACACGCTTCAAAAGCCGTTTGCTGTTCGGGTTTTCTCGTATGAGGATTCCAATCACAGACCGCCTCCTCCCATCGATTCGAACTGATTCCAAGACACTTTAAATTGTCTTTCTGTTCATTCAACTTTTGGAGACATCTGACCGGATCTACAATGAGCAGCATGTCTAAATGAGTTTGGACAGAGGTCATGTTTCGTTTGCGCAAAACGAAAACCGCCACAATCAAAGGGATGATGATCGTAATATAGCTAACGATCTTTAAGACGGTAATGAGCCAATTAGATGTGATTTTCTTTTGAATCGTATCTACAACGACGGTATTTCCGTTTATATATAAAACAGGGTGCGCCATCCGGTCTCCCGGATGAAAATAATCCTCTAAATCGATCGCCCAACGGAATTCACCCGTGATCATTTGACTAGACGACGAGAGAGCGCATTTTCCTAAAGAAATTTCCGACATAGGCAACAAGTATAAAATATTCTCTTTTTTTGAGGGATAGATTTTTAATGGACGGCTTGGTTAGAATCTTCCCTTTCATAGAACTAAAGGTCACTATGGCGTCGTTTGCGATTTGTTTTGCTGCAATGATTTATGCGCTTGTTGGAGGGCCTTCTTCAGGAAAAACATCCATCATCAAGGAGTTAGAAAAACGGGGGGAGCAAGTGATCCCTGAGGCGGCCACCGATTGGATTGTTAAAAAAATTGAATCGGGAATTTCAGAACCTTGGAAAGAAGAGAGTTTTGCTTTGGATATACTCAAATTACAGCTAGAAAGAGAGGGGCCATGGCTGTCTAAAGAGGGGAGGGTTTTTGCGGATAGGGGGATTTTTGATAACTATGCTTTTGCATGGGCACTGAGGCTTGCGGGGACCAAAACGCTTTTTCAGATAAATCAGATCCTCAATACAATCGATCTCAATCAACGCTATAAGGCGATTTTCTTTATTATGCCCCACAGCGAAAATTTCTCTTCCCTTCAAACGGAGATTCGCCGAGAAAACACTCAAGAAGCTGCCCAGTTGGAAGTCGCGACCTATGCACTCTATAGCAGGCACGACAACTTGATCGTAGTCCCGGGCGGGATGTCTTCTGCAGAGCGAGCCGATTTCATCCTGAAAAAAATAGAGGAAAAATGAAGCATTCAAAAATGTCTACGTAACCCGCCTGCTGGAAAGGACAAAGCCCGGAAAATTCCCTGATTTTTTTTGGGGGGGAGGAGGCGCCTGGCGAGGCAAAGCCTCGTCCTCCATTTCAGAACTTTTGAGGGGTCAAAATTTTCCGATCCACGCTATCCTGCACTGAAGAAATTTATTATCGGGTTAACCAGGTTGCATGCTCAGAACAAGTTTTCATTGGCAAATTTCACGTAGCGTTTTGCGTCATAATTGTAGAGCATCGCAGGCCGGTGACGCCCCCCTTCCGTTTTTTTCCCGGAAGCCCAAATAAAATCCATCTTTTGAATTTTTTTGCGAAAGTTTCTCTTGTCAATAGAAGCGCCGAAGACTTGCTCGTACAAGTCTTGGAGCTGATGCAGAGTAAAAGCTTTGGGCAAGAGTTCAAAAGCGAGTGGCCGTGTTTTTAAGGCGGCTCTTAAGGCCTCAAGGGCTTTGGCGCAGATTTGATCGTGGTCAAAGGCTAATGGGGGAAGCGCGTAGGCCGGCCACCACTTCGCAGCGCTTGCGTCTCCAGTAGCAACTAGCTTACATTGGTCAGAGCGAATCAGAGCAAAAAGGGCTATTGTTAGAGTGGGCCCTCTTGGATCTCGGCCCCGCTTACTAAAAACATGGAATTGTTCTAAATAGACCCTCTCAATTCCTGTCTCTTCTTTCAACTCGCGCAATGCAGTTTCCTCCACCGTCTCGTCCCCTTCCATAAACCCACCGGGGACGGCCCACATTCCCATAAAAGGGGGATTTCTTCTCTCTATCAAAGCAATTTTTAGCTCCCCTTCCGCAAGCCCAAAAATAACACTATCTACCGAGATAGGGTAGCGTGCTCTTCCCTCTAATTCATCCATTTTTTACCCATTACTTTGTGTTAGTGTTAATTTTACACTAAAAACCGTTGATTTAAAGTTCGGCGCAGCGTTATAAGTGTAGTATTAACACTAAGTATAGCCAAGAAGGCTGAATAAGTAAAGGATTTTTATGAGATTGAGAAGGATAAGGAAAATCATTTTTTTAGGCCTGGGGGTTGCCTTACTTACCTCTTTTGGTAGTTTTAGCCAGCGGGATTTTGATAGAAAAGAACTTTCTGTAAAAGGGTTACAAGCCTCTGTACTTTTGAATCCAGATGATCATACAATGGGCGAGTCTCTTTTCAACTATATAGACCCGAAAGTGCATCATTTGCTTAAAGAAAAAGAGTTTAAAAAAATTTGGATTGTTGGTGATCCAGATCGAACAGGTGCTGTTTCTAAATATGAAAAGAGGGATAAATTATTTAATTGGCAGCGTCCCACAGCTACAATTCATGGCGAGAATCTCTATATCAAGGTTTTCCCGGGCAGAGAATACGTAAAACATTATGCAACTTTGATCGGAACCTATTTTGCTCTCCAGAAGAAAGACGCGAAGCATGTTCATTATGTTTTGCCTGATGAGAAAATTGCTTGGAAAGCGCTGACTTCTTCAAATTTGAAGGAAGTTCCCAAAGGCGATGTAGCAATCCTTGGCTATGGCCTGGAACAGTTGATTGGAGACGAGGAGGTTCATTGGGAAGGAAAAGGAAATTTTTCTTGGGTAAAGAAACAGATTGGGGATAAGACGGTGGTCTTTATTGGAGGCAAGCATAGCTACTGGGGAGATATTGCAGGAAGGATTGTGAGCTTATTGGCCAAACAGGGTTTTAGCCAAGTGATTTATGTAGGAAAGGTGGGTGGGATGAATGGCTCAGGCATTCCAAACCAGACTCTTGCAACAGGAGACACCAGCTTTGTTGATGGGGAGACGATCCGTTGGAAGAATTTGTTTGATTTTGCAAAAGGTGACGGGCAAGTCGTTTTTGGAGAGCATTACACGATTCCTTCTGTGCTGAACGAAACAAAAGAGTGGCTTGAGAAAAACAAGAATTACGCATTCGTCGATAATGAAATAGGATTTATGGCAAAAGCTGCACAGTCTGAGGGCATACAATTCTCCTATCTGCATATTATTTCAGACAATTTGAATGGTGGGTTTAAAGAGGACTTAACGAATGAGAGAGGAGCTGCAGCGAAAGAGCATCGTACAAAAATCCTCCAAAAAGCGAAAACCCTCATTGAGGAAAGTTTAGTAAAAAGGGAAGCGTCCCTCCGTGCAGCCATTGATTTTGGTTCTGGGAGCATTAAAATACAGACCGCTCTGATCGACCCTGCCGGCCAGAAGAGGGTCGGAGAGCCGTTTCTGCTCAAATACGTTTCCTTAAATCTAAGCGAAGATGTCGCTTTGCATGAGGGATATATAAGTATTGAGATGCAGAAAAAAGCTTTGGTGATTCTGGCCAAGTTTAAAGAGGAAGCTTTGGCTGCCGCTGCTTCTAAGGGCTATCCACATGTTGAATTTGCTGGCATTGCGACAGCTGTATTTCGTAAAGCGGAAAATGGAAGGGATTTTCTTCAGAAAATTGAAAAAGACTTAGGAATTCACTTTCAAATCCTTTCACAGGAAGAGGAAGGCAAGCTCGGGTTCTTGAGTGCTAAAATTCTTTATCCCGAGATAGATGAAGAAAATTTATTAGTTTGGGACAGCGGGAATGGAAGTTTTCAGATTACAGCAAAGATCGGTGACACTTATAAAATTTATCAGGGGCCCTTAGGGCATGGAACTGTTCGAGTTCTCCTATCGAAAGAGCTTCGAGGGGGAAAGGTGCTCGAAGGACATGTTTCAGGTAACCCTGTTCAAATAGATGAAGTTCCCCAAATTGCACAGGGGATTGAGAACTTGCTTCCAGAGATTCCTTCCTGGCTCCAAGAGAAACTGAATGCCAAAAAGACGGTAGTTGTAACATTCGGCGATGGGGAGTCTATTTTTGCTCTTGTCTCCCGCGCCCTGGGGAAGTCCAGTGGAGATACAATCACGCGATTAGAAGTCCAAAAAGTGCTGGAAATGTCTTTAGGCCGTGATGACGATTTTTTTGACTCCAGCAGTTTGCATCGAAAAACAGGAACGAGCGCTTTGCTCGTGTCTAGTATCATGGATTATTTTGATATGCAAACCATCCATTATAAGACGGCTGTTGGCAATACGTCAGGAATCTTGAATCTGCCCGATCTTTGGAAAGAGAGTTGCAAGGAATCTTCTCAGCAAGAGAAAATTGGGCTCACACAGATGGAAGTGAAAATGGAAGAGAGGCCGAATTTTTTGTATAAGATATTATCTATGGATGATTGGGCAAAGAGCTCTGAGATCCTTCACCTGCCAAGCGCGGACGCTGATTTCATCCATCTTTCCACCGCGGAACAGCTAGATAGGATCATTGAGAAGTATTGGGGAGATGTTTCTGAATATGTTGTTTTAAAAATCGAGGCAGCAAAGTTGCCAGGGAAATTAGTCTTGGAATCAAACCCAGGAGGAGTGAATAAGTACTATCATTTGTACAACGGGTCGATTCCATTAAGTGCCGTTGTGGAATCGGGAATTAAAAGAAAAGCTTAAATATACCGAAGCCGATTCTTCAAGTAGTTTCGGTATAACATAATGAGGATCTGTCGATGCGAATTGCAATTTCTGGCACTCATTTTTCTGGAAAATCAACTCTCATTGCCGCTTTACTCAAACAATTTCCAAATTTCACATCGATCGAGGAGCCTTATATTCTTCTTGAAGAACAGGGCTATGAATTCTCTAATCCACCTTCCGTGGTAGATTTTGAACAGCAGCTCGAGTTCTCAATAAGATCTATTTTGGAGAGTCGAGACAATACATTCTTCGATCGATGCCCTTTAGATTGTCTCGCTTATGCATTGGCGCTTGGAGAAGTGGATGTTGATGGCTGGGCTCAAAAAATGGAGAGTGCCATCCAGCTATTGGACCTTATTGTTTTTCTCCCAATTGAAGATCGAATTCCTATTCCCGCATCAGAAGATTTGAAGCTGAGAAAGAAAGTGGATGAAACTCTTCAAGATCTGCTTTTGGATGACTCGTTGGGCATTCTAGAAGATGTTGAAATCCTAGAGGTCATGGGCAGTCTAGAAAAAAGAATGAAGATGGTGAAAGCCAAACTCGATATTAAGAAGGTTTTGTAAAGGCGATGATGCGATATTGAACGAGGCGAAAGTAAGAAACCCATTTTAACAGACGTGTTGGCCAGGTCATAATACTCGAAGAGGGAAATAAATCTTGAAGTACACGATAGGTCGGTTGAACATTCGCAGTAATGTCTTTATCGATTATAAGGCGCAAACCTGCAGATCGGGCCATCGCCTTGTAATCACCGTCAACCCAATCCCCACCTAACTCGCCGTAACCTTTGCTCATCTGCCGTCCAATTGCCCTTCCAATCCAACTATTTGTGCCATTGGGTGTTCTCGGAACAAAGTCTGAGAGGGCGATCCGCCCGCCAGGCTTAAGGACCCGCGCGGCTTCCTTCAGAAATCGCAATCGAGAGGGGAAGTGAAAGATACATTCAACTGCCAAGATTCGATCGAAAGTGGATGCTTCAAAAGGCAATGCGCAGGCGTCGCCTTCAATGAAGCAGACTCCCGCAACCTGTTGACGGGCAATCTCTAACTGGCGCGCATCGATATTGATCCCAGTCAGGTTCATCCCTTCCCAACGGGTTTGAATGCCCGCTAAGGTGCCACCAAAACCACAGCCCACATCAAGTACTCTTTGCTGGTTTTTGAGATCGGCCGCTAATAGTACTTCGCTATTGAGCCGCTCCATAGCGGCGGCGAACTCCTCTTGATTTCGAGTCGCGTTCTCCGGGTGTTCCCAGTAGCCCCAATGGACGTACCGTTCAAAGATCTTTGATGCCTTATCATCGCGACTACGGCCTTCAAGCAAAAGATCAAAATAAGGAAGATCAACCATTAGAGTCCTTCTAAAGGATTTACACCTTAGCTCAAGAAAGCATTTTTTTCGAGGTAATCTTTAATGCAAAAATTCAAAGGTTTTGCTATCATCCCTAAGGATTTCAAAGGGGTGCAAGTGAGATTTTCTTTTTTACTGATGGCGTTATTCGTGATGAGTTTTGGGTTTGGAGGCGAAATGAAGCGGCTAGAAAATCAAGTGGTGATCATAACGGGTGCCTCAAAGGGAATCGGAAGGGAAATGGCCAAAGTGTTTTCCCGTGAAGGAGCTAAATTGGTTCTCGTGGCTCGAGATGAAAAGCCGCTGAAAGAACTTAGCAAAGAATTGGGTGATGCGATCTATGTCAGCGCTGATATTAGATCGCCTGGAGCTATGGAGAGAGTAGCGCAAGAGGCCCTCAATCAATGGGGCCGAATCGATATCCTCCTGGCTAATGCGGGTGTTTGTCTAGAAAAAAGACTCGAAGAAATGACTTTGGAACAATGGCAAGAATCAATCGATGTAAACCTCACGGGTGCCTATTTATCTTTAAGCAGCGTTCTCCCTGCTATGAAACGGCAGAATAAGGGGAAAATTGTCATTACTTCTTCCGTCACGGGGCCTGTTGTGGCTATGCCAGGATTCGCTCACTATGGCGCTGCTAAGAGTGGTCTTAGCGGCCTGGTGCGCACAGCTGCAATTGAACTTGCAAAATACCACATTAACGTGAACGCGATTGAGCCTGGTAACATTATGTCGGAAGGGATGCTGGCTCTTGGCGAGGAACATATCAAAGACCACCTTCGCGCCATCCCCTGGGGGCGTTTAGGAAATCCTGAAGAAGTGGCTTATCTTGCCTTGTTTCTGGCTTCTAAGGAGTCAGACTATATCACTGGGCAAGGGATCGTCATTGACGGCGGCCAAACTCTTCCTGAGAGTCATTTTTTGCCTTACTGAAACAGTAAATTATCTGATATAAAATCGATAAAACAGCGAATTTTCGCAGGTAAATGTCGCTTTTGTAAATAGTATAAATTAATAAGAATCGTGTTTTCCTTTTCCATGTAATCTTCTAAAATTTCAATCAAACGTCCACTTAGTAAATCGTCTTCCACCACATGGCGATGCAGATAGGCGATACCCATTCCTTCTAATACGTACCGCTTCAGCGTTAACTGATCATTCGAAATAATGCGTGGGATAAGTTTAATCTTTTTATCCATTTTGAGTTGGATTGTTACATCATCGGGATAATCTGGATGGATCATCAATATGTGATCAAAAAGATCTTTGGGTCGCTGTGGCGTTTCTTTTCCTTGTAGGTAGGCCGGAGAAGCACATAAGATGCGGCGGGTTTTAACTACTGTTTTCTGAATCGTGTCTATGGATGGAGAACCAAATACCCCGACGACCACATCGACCTTTTCTTCTAGCATATTGGGCATAAGGTATCGAAAATTCAACTTTAGGTTAATTTTTGGATATCTCTGGATAAACTCCTTGAGGTAAGGGAGGATATATTTTTGACCGAATACGGGGCCGCTGATCACTGATAACACACCTGAAGGCTCTGCTTTCAGTTCCGATAGCATCGCCTCGATTTCAGCCACGTTGTCCACTATTTTTCGACACTCATCGTAAATAAATTTTCCTTCATCCGTCAGAGCGAAATTTCTGGTGGAGCGGTTCAGCAGAGCGACTCCCATTTCATTTTCCAATTGAACAATCTGTTTGCTAGCAGCTGCTTTGCTAATGCCGCGCGCCTTCGCCGCACGTGTGAAGCTGCCCGTTTCTACCACTAATATAAACGTTTCCATTTGATTGAGATTTTTCATTGTTCCTCGATTGTTTCGATAATGTTAACATAAGTTGATTTTATTGTATATTGTAAATAACATGGAAACGTATATAATTGGTGTAGTTAAACAAAATTAATTAAACAGGAGAAAAGCTATGTTAAATAAATTATTAACTACATCTGTATTTACAGTATCTTCTCTGACAGCGAATATTGGAGAAAGGCACGATTTGGACGTTTTACATCAAAAAGAAATTGTTTACATAGATCCTGCGATCCTTGCTTGGAGGGATACCGTCTACCCTGGTACAGAAATCGCTAATGTCTTTGGGGATCCTAGTAAACCGGGGGAAGTTTATGCGATTCGTTTAAGGCTTCCGGCCAATTATGTGGTACAGCCCCATTTTCATACTCAAGATGAGTATATGACTGTCATTTCGGGATCTCTCAATGTAGGAATTGGGGAAATCGTTGATAAAAACGAGACCGTACATCTCGATGTTGGCGGAGCTGTAGGGATCCCCAGTAAAGTTCCCCACTATGCTTGGACTACTGAAGAGATGATTATGCAAATTCATGCTTTCGGGCCGCGAGATACAATTTTCTGCAACCATTAAAGTCATTCGACGGCAGGCGATCGCTTCTTGTAAAAAAGGCCCGGAATTTCCCGGGCCCCTCGTTACGCAAATTTCAAGAATTGAGTTGTCTATCGGGAAAATCGCCAGTTATGGCAATATACCTAGAAACTGGGTATTTTTCATGAGATTAGCCAATAAAACAAGATATGCAATTTTGGGGATGCTCCTAGAGGGCCCTAGCACAGGATACGAGATCAGGGCGCTCATGGGGCGATCGACTGTTTATTTTTGGCGTGAGTCTGACTCGACAATTTATCCGATGTTGAAGGTTTTGGCGAAGGAGGGGAAGGTGATATCCGAGATCGCTTATGTGGGAAAGAAAAGGAAAGAGGTCTTTTCTATTACGGAATCAGGACGGGCGGAGTTTAAGGCTTGGATTGAGAGTCCAACGGGATCGGAAACTCCACGCAACGAGTTCCTTCTCAAGCTCTTTTTCGTGACAGAGCGAAATGAGATGGCTCGACTGTTACAGGAAAGATTGGAAAAAGCTGAAAAAGCGTACGAAGAATACAAGAAAATCGAAGAGAGGCTAGAAACTCTGGAGGATTCTCCCCAGAAAGCGATCCGTCTCAAAGCATTGAAATATGGGATCGCCCACCTTGCATTAGAAATTCAGTGGTTAAAGGAGGAACATGTCTAAAAACTTCGTGTGCTCTTCTAAATGTGCTCTGCCTGTTACGAGCGATCTAGCCAAAATCCATGGGGTTATTTCCTGCAATTGGGGTTTCTCAGAGAGTGACAGACTTCAATCCTCGCTCTACTGTCGGTACAAAAACGGGGATTCTCAACATTCTCAGGAATTTGTTTGCCTCGATTGGACGTCAGACTTGTGTAGGGTGTGGGAAGAGCGTCAAACAACCTTTGCAAGACAAAAATAAACTGACTACGGTCGAGATAGAGGACGAGAAGAAGGGTTCTTCCGCAAAAAAGAAGATCTACTTTGATTGTCCTCATTGTGGTCAGCAGCTAGAGAAATTGAAAATGGCACATTTTTCATTCAATGCATCGGTTGGGGCATGTGAGGTTTGTAAGGGGGTGGGTGAAATGATCGGAGTCGATGTCTCACATTTACTCAATGAAGAAAAAAACCTCAAAAATGGTGGGGTGAGTGTTTGGGATGAAGCCATAGCAGAGTACTACACGGGTGTTATTCGGGCGGCAGCTAAACATTATAATTTTCCCTTTGACGCAAGTTTGGCTTTGCGAGATTACACGAAGGAGCAGAGGGATTTTTTGCTTTATGGAGTGACTTTTCCAGAGTTTGTCAAGGCCCATAAAAACATCAAAGAGCCTAAAAAAGTGAGTGATGGAAAGTTTGAGGGCATTGTTCCCAACTTGATGAACCGATATAAGAGCAATCCCAACAAGCTTCCGAGTGCACTTAAGCAATATATCTTACATGAGCCATGCGGTGCGTGCCACAGGGCACGTCTGGGAAAGATTGGCCGAGGAGTAACAGTCGATGGAAAAACGATTATTGATGTGGCTGGGCTTTATCTGTGCGAGCTGCTTGCATGGGTCAATGTATTGGAAGATCAAGTTTCGCAGGATGAGTTACCGGTTCTGGCAGCTCTTTCGAGTGCATTGAAAGAGCGAACCTTCAATGTTATCGAAGTGGGTTTAGGCTACCTTACATTAGATCGCTCGCTTCCCTCGTTATCTGCAGGAGAATCTCAGAGACTAAAGCTGGCTTGTGTGCTCGGCAGTGGACTCACAGGGGTTTTGTATGTTTTAGATGAGCCAACCACCGGGTTGCATCCTCATGATACGGCAAAATTATTGAAAACATTGAGAAGGATACAAGAGGCGGGCAACACCGTTTTGGTCATCGAACACGATTTGGATATCATAAGGGAAGTGGATTACATTGAAAGCTTATCTGGGGCTTTGTTGAAAATTGGTGAAGGCTACATACGCAAGTAACTGTAAAACAATAGGATATGTCAATTTAGCGCAGGTCTAAACGCTTTTGTTGTTGACCGACGGTCGGTCGGTTGTGTATACTGATCCTCAGAAGAGCACAAAACGTAAGGAGTGGCTTTATGATCAGAATGATAAACAAAGAGCGAAGGAAAGAGATTGTCTCGGCAGCTCAAGAACTTTTTCTAGAAAAAGAGTATGAAAAAACAACTCTGCAAGATGTCATGGCTAAGGTGGGAATTGCCAAGGGCACTGTTTATCACTATTTTAATTCCAAGGAAGAGTTACTTGAATCTGTTGTAGCAAAAATGGTTGATGAGTACGTAACAAGGCTCCAGGGCATTCTCGCGAAGGCGACTGGAGGAGCTTTGGATCGCATTCGCGTGTTGATTACAGCAAGCAATGTCGTTGATGAACAGGGGGAGACGCTTGAACGACTACATAGAGCTGGGAACATTGGATTGCATGCACGTTTATTAGCTGTGATGCTGACCAAGATGGCTCCCCTGTATGCAGATGTCATCCGTCAAGGTTGTGAAGAAGGTATTTTCAAAACGGAGCATCCATTGGAAACCGCAGAGGTTTTTCTTGCTGGAATTCAGTTGATTACAGATGTAGGTTTTTATCCTTGGACAGAAGAGGAATTGTTCCGTCGTGCAAATGCGATTCCCTCTCTTGCGGAGGCGCAGTTGGGCGCTCCGAAAGGATCGTTTAGTTTTTTAATTAGGGAATAAGAAGCTAGCCAAAAGTTTCGAGGTGGAGAGACGCCCGGCAAGGCAACGCCTCGTCCTCCATTTCGGAACTTTCGACTGGACATATACGCGGTTATTCGCTAGATTTTTCTCCCTATTCAGGGAAAAATTAAACTAGGAGAAGGGATGATAACCATCAGGAATGTTCTGTGCTTATTGCTTTTGGCTTTTGGTAGCGTTGCGTATGCCGATCAACGGCTTTTAGGCAAAAAAGCGATTGTTACAGGAGCCAATAAAGGGATCGGAAAAGCGATTGCGTTAGGCTTTGCAAAAGAAGGCGCCGAAGTTGTGATTGGCTATTGCTCAGATAAAGAAGCTGCTTTTGCCACTTTAGAGCAAATTTCTGCTGCAGGCGTTAAAGCAACGGCGATCCAAGTGGATATGAGCCAATCGGAAAGTATAGCTCAATTTTTCTTGGAGAGTGTCAATTTTTTAGGAGATGTTGATGTTTTGGTTAACAATGCGGGGATAGTATCCTATTTGCCCTTCCTTGAAACAACCGAATCCGATTTAGATCATGTAATGGATGTGAACTTCAAGGGACCTTTTTTACTTTTGCAGCACTTTTCGAGATATATCGAAAGTCTGAAGCATGGTGGGAGCGTGATCAACGTGTCTTCTATCAGCGCAACTCTTACTGTACCCAACTTGGTTGCCTATCAATGCTCCAAAGCGGCTTTGAGTATGCTCACTAAAGGAACTGCTATAGAACTGGCGCCTGGCATTCGGATCAATACGCTAGCCCCAGGGTTAATTGCGACAGATCTCAATCGATTTCTTTGGGAAGGAGATACAGCAGGGTGGGAGCAGCTATCCAAAATTATCCCCTTGGGACGCACCGGTTTTCCAGATGATCAGGTGGGAGCAGCGATCTTTTTGGCATCAGATGAGTCGAGTTGGATGACCGGCTCCTGTATAACAATAGACGGTGGAGCTGAAAGACGGTAGATATCCGCTTCAAAAAAAAGGCCTCGGAAAGCCGAGGCCCGTTTCTTTTTTATTGGAGGGGGGAGAGACGCATTCAGAACTTTCGATTGGAGTCGGCTTCATCATTTGAAAATATTTTTTGAAGAGCAGTTATAGCCACATCCAATGATTCCTGAGCTCGAAGTGATGCTTTTGCGCCATCGCCCGCCAAATGGCCAATACCTTGCTGGCAGTAAACGAAAGTAGGTACACCTGCGGCATGTAATCGATCGGCGTATTTTTGGCCTGCGTCGTGAAGATCGTCCTTCTCAGCAAGAAGGACAACTGCTGCTGGCAATCCACCTAATTCAGTTGCTGCCGATGGTGATACATAAGGGTTATTTATATCAGCTGGATTAGACACGTATTGGAAGGCTTGCCACCGTAGTATATCTAATGCATCGTCTTTTCGTTCGATTGTCCCATTACAAGTTAAGTCTGGAGCAGGATTGATGAGTACCTGTAAATCGATTTTTGGCCCCGAACGATCTCGTGCCATAAGACAAAGTGCAGCCGCCATATTACCTCCAGCACTGTCGCCTACAACTGCGATTTTTGTAGCCTTAGCAGAAAACTCATTCCTCTGGTTAGTAATCCAGACTAAGGTATCGTAACACTGCTCTAAAGGTAGGGGAAACTTTCCTTCGGGTGAATTTGTGTAGCCAACAGAGACAACAATTGCTTTAGTTTTGGAGCATAGATATCGGGCCAAGTTGTCGTGTGTATCGAGGTTGCCTGCTACCCAAGCTCCTCCATGAATCATTAGAATAACTGGGAAATTGTTTCTTTGATCAGGCGTATAAATGCGGATTGGAGTATTTCTCTCTTTTTCTTTTACCACTCGATTTTCCACAGACCAGACAGCTGGTATTGGTGCCTCAATGCTCATGATTCGCTGGTTAATTTTTTCTCTTACCATTTCTGGGGTCATATCCCACCAAGAAGGTGCTGAAGCATGGATATTTTGCATGAGTAGAACCACTCCAAGAATAATAAATTTTTTCATAGTTAACCCACTGATCTGATTCCTGTGTGAGGATTAAGAATCATTATAGCTTGTTTTAAGGAAAAAGAGGAAGGGGAATGGTTGAATTGGGCAGAAAAGTTTTGAAGTGAGTGAAAGGTGGCGATTTTTGAAGTTTATTGTTCAGAACTGACGAACTAGGTCGACAAGCCTCTGATTATAAAAATGATGAGTTGTAAAAAAGAAGTTGGATGCTCGTTGCATCCAACCAATTGGAGGTGGAGAGACGCATTCAGAACTTTTGATTGGAGTAAAATAGCCGTTCCTATATTCCATGTTTTAGCAGACTGTAAAAGGGAGGTGGAATGAAGGGATATTATACGATCATTATAAAATTCAAAACAACTCCAGACAAAAAGGAACATTTTAAGCGATTTCTAGAGTCTATCATTCCGATTGCCCTTAACAGTCCAGATTGTTTTAGGCATGATCTACATCAATCGCTTGAAAATGGTGCAGAATTTCTGTTTTATGAAAGTTGGGTTAGTAAAGCAGCCCATGAAAAACATGTTCTAAAGACAGAAGTACAAAAATGGCGAGCTAAGTTAGCCGATTTTTTGGTGCAGCCATATGAAGTTTCGTTTTGGGAAATTTTAGGAGAAAGCTAGGTCATTTGACCTGGCTTTGTGTTTTGGAGGTGGAGAGAAGCCCCCCAATAAAAAAGGCCTCGGAAAGCCGAGGCCCGTTTCTTTTTTATTGGAGGTGGAGAGAATCGAACTCTATTCTCGAATCAGAAGAGGAACATTCTCTTAGCCTTCGTGTTTTATCTGTCTATGTTTTAGGTGTATATCAGATGTTTGTGTGTTGATTTACGCAGTATTTACGCATTTTAAGAAAAAGTTACCGAGATTTTCGCATCCTAAAGACCCATAAGAAAAAAGACTGTTAGATGATTCGTTCCATCTTGTAGTTAATGAGGCCGATTCCTTTTTTGTAATCGACTTGCTCAGTGACTACGACAAAACCATATTTTTCGAAAAAAGGTTTTGCAGTGATGCTGACTTCGGCAAAGATACGATG
>CAYWKW010000026.1:0-20256 GCA_964458995.1 uncultured bacterium
GTGCAACTCCATTTTTTCTCTGTGTAGCTCTGTGAATTGCCTTTCTTAGGTTGAGAAGCCTATGATGGCTTTCTCTCGGACTTTGTCCCCGGCAGGAATCGAACCTGCATCTGAAGCTCCGGAGGCTTCCACTCTATCCGCTGAGCTACGAGGACATGAGCGAACATTGTAATCAAATGGAGAGAAGAGGGCAAGCGGGAGATTCCTCACTGCCGCGGTAAACAATCCCCTTTTGCGGGTCGAGTGTGACTTGATCGCCCTCCTTGAGAATAGTCATAGCCCCGTCAGCGCGGCTCATAACGGAGATTTCAAAGGTCTTGGCAATGAGGGCGGCATACTTCTCAGAGGCCGTGTCGCCAATGTAATTTTGCAAGATAATGCCGGCAGCACGCTTGAGGACGGGTAGGAAAGAATTGTCGCAGTGGGGAATGACGACAAGGCGCCCCTCCAGTTCGTCGGGATCGTAAGCTTCGGGGGCAAGGACAAAGATAACGGGGGCGCTCACTTTGGGGCCAAACCCTTTGTGGCCTCGGACGAGGACCTCCCCGATGTTCTCCACCATCATCATGTTGGTGGAGCCTTTTTTGCCAAAGGGGGCGCCAGAGGTGACTACGACAACGTCGCCGAAAGAGATGAGGCCGCGGGAGAGGGCGTATTGGCTGGCGGCACAAAAGGCCTCTTTGGCGTTTTTACATCCTTCGGAAAGGACGGGGATAACGCCCCAATTGAAGGCGAGTTGCTGGTAGCTTTTGGGGGAAGGGGTGACGGCGATGATGGGCATTTGGGGGCGAAGGCGGGAGACGAGACGGGCCGTTTGTCCGCTTGAGGTGAAGGCGAAGATGCATTTCGCATTGGCGCTATAGGCTGTTTTGACTGCGGCTAGAGAAACTGCGGAAGAGACGTCGTGGTAGTCGCGAGAGGAATTTTGTTCGAAAAAGGCCACGTAATTGAAATCGGCCTCCGCTTCGTAAATGATACTTTTCATTCTGATCACTGTTTCGATGGGAAATTGGCCGACGGCGGTCTCTCCAGAGAGCATGACGCAAGAGGTGCAGTCGTAGATGGCATTGGCCACGTCGGAAACTTCGGCACGGGTAGGACGGGGATGGGTGATCATCGACTCAAGCATTTGGGTGGCCGTGATTACCGGCTTGCAGGCTTGGTAGCATTTGCGAATCATCATTTTTTGCAGCTTGGGCACGAGGGCCAAGTCGACTTCAACGCCTAAATCGCCTCGAGCTACCATAATCCCGTCGGCAACTTGAACAATGCTGTCAAAGTGATCAATTCCCTGCGTGCTCTCAATCTTGGCAATGACGAGGATATCGGGTTTGCCTTCTTTGGCGAGCAATTCTTTGATCGTGAGGATGTGGTGTGCAGAGCGGATGAAAGAGGCTGCCACAAGATCGACATCATGTTTGCAGCCGAACTTTAAATCTTCAATGTCCCCCTCGGTAAGAGCTGGCAGCGGAATATGGGCGCCGGGGATATTGACCCCTTTGCCGCTCTTTAAAACGCCCTCATTTTGGATTTCGAGAACCACTGCGTTTTCGCTCTTTTCTATCACCTGGGAGATGATGTAGCCGTCGTCGAAGAGGACTTTCATCCCTACGGCTAGGGCATCGATGATTTCCATGGGATGGACGGTGATATCGCCTGGTATTTTTAGCTTTTGCCCCTTTTTCAGAGCGATGGCATCGTTGGGCAATTTATCGACGCGAATTTTGGGGCCATGCGTATCGAGCATGATGGCCATTGGCACATCTCTTTCTTCCCGCGCCCTTTTTAAATTTTTAATACTGCGCAAGTGTTCTTCGTGGGTTCCGTGGCTGAAGTTGAGGCGGGCGACATTCATGCCGGCGTCGATGAGCTCAAGCATTTTTTCGTAAGTGGCGACGGAGGGTCCGATTGTACAGACAATTTTTGTGCGGCACAGCATAAACTCATGTTACAGGAACGCCCTTTTTGATAGAATACTTGATTCACAAGAAGGAACAGGATGAACAGGGTAGGAAGGATGGGAAGGAAGAGGAAAAAAAATGGGTTTAAAATATTTTGAATTGACAGAAGCTATTCTTAAGTCCTGCTTTGAAGTAATGAATGACTTAGGCATCGGTTTTTTAGAATCCGTTTATAAAAATTCACTGTTCGTATCGCTTCGAGAAAAAGGATTAGAAATTATAATCGAAAAGTCATTTGTAATCTTCTTTCATGAAAAAAAAGTGGGTCATTATATTGCCGATCTAATCGTTAATAACACCGTTGTCATTGAACTAAAATGTGTTGAAAACCTTCTACCGGAACACCAAGCCCAAACCATTAACTACCTGAAAGCTTCAAATCTCCCCATTGGCCTCCTGGTTAATTTTGGTAAGCCCAAACTGCAATTCAAACGGCTGTTTCACCCTTTATTTAATTCCTTTCCTTCCCATCCTTCCTACCCTGTTCATCCTGTTCCTTCTCTATCCTCCGACCCTGTGGGTGCTGAATGATCACGTTGAGGAAGGTGCGGGTGCATAACTTGAAGGGGGTCGATCTTGAGCTCGAGCCCGGAGAGCTGGTCGTGTTTACCGGCGTGTCGGGCTCGGGAAAGTCCTCTTTGGCTTTTGACACGATCTACGTCGAGGGCCAAAGACGCTACATCGAGTCGCTCTCTCACCAAGCTAGGAGATTCTTAGGCGATTTGCCAAAGCCCGAGGCCGAAAGCATCTCTGGTATCGCCCCCACCATAGCCATCGAGCAAAAACTAGCCGGCCGAACGCCCCGCTCAACTGTCGGTACCATGACCGCCATCTATGATTTTCTTCGTGTTCTCTATGCCCGTGTCGGCATACCCCACTGCCCTGTTAGCGGAGAGCCCGTCGCCGCCCAAAGCAGAGAGAAAATCATCGCCCAAGTGCAAAGTTTTCCCGAAAAGAAAATCGTGATTACTGCCCCCTTTGCCCGGAGCAAGAAAGGAGAATTCAAAGAGGAGTTTGCTGAGCTGCTGAGCAAAGGCTTCATGCGCCTAAGGGTCGATGGGGAGTGGGTCGACTTGAGCGAGGCGGTTGTGTTGGATCCCAAAGTGGCGCACGATGTGGACATTGTGATCGATCGCTTGGTGGTCAGCGAAGAAAATGGGTCGCGCATCGCAGAAAGCGTGTCGAATGCGCTGGAGGTGGGCAAAGGTTTCTTCAGCGTCAACGATAAGGTGTTTTCCCAGTTCGCCCACTCGACTAAATCGGGTTTGTCTTATGGGCCGCTGGAGCCGCACGATTTCTCTTTCAACCATCCTGTGGGAATGTGTCCGAATTGCCACGGGTTGGGAATGACGGCCGAATTCGATTTGAACAAGATCATCGATCCTGAACTGAGCGTCAGCGAAGATTGCTGCAAAATTGGGAGCTCCTACCAGACGGTCCGTTACGGAAACATCTACGACAACTTGGCGAAAATCTTTAAGTTTAGCGTGAAAACGGCGTGGAAAAAATTAAGCGCTGAAGCCAAGAAAGTCTTTCTGCATGGGACTGAACAAAAATGGACCCGCATGCACTTCGTCCATCCAGTAAAAAAGAGTAGATGGTACGAGTATGTGCAGTGGAAAGGGGTCTTAAAAGAGGCAAGAGAAAGACTCACTGCAGCCAAGAGCGATGTCTACCGGAAAAATAGGGCCGAATTGATGACGGAGGGCATTTGCTCTGAGTGCAGAGGAGCCCGGATTAAACCTTACCCCGCTGCTACAGAGTTCGGAGGAAAAAAAATTGCCGAATTGACCGCAATGCCCATGAGCGATGTTTTGGATTTTTTCCAAAAGGTCAAACTTTCGTCTCTTGATTTGAAAATCGCCGAAGAGCTCCTCAAAGAAATCAAAGAGCGGTTGCAATTTTTGATCGACGTGGGCCTGTCGTATCTCTCCCTCGACCGGACGTCGCCCACTTTGAGCGGCGGAGAGTCGCAGCGGGTCCGTTTGGCTTCCCAAATTGGCGCCGGTCTTGTGGGGGCGATTTATGTGTTGGATGAACCGTCGATTGGACTCCATCCGATTGACCACCACAAATTGATCGCTACATTGAAGCGGCTGCGCGATCAGGGCAATACAGTGCTTGTGGTCGAACACGACATGGACACCATTTTGGCCGCCGATCGGGTGGTCGATGTGGGCCCGGGCGCCGGTGTGCATGGCGGGGAAATTTTGGATCTCAACGACCCGCGATCAATCACGGGCGGCTACGTTTCAGGCCGTTTGAAAATGACAATGCCGAAAAAAAGGCGCAAAGCCAAAGAAAAATTGACGCTGACCGGCGCCAAACACAATAATTTGAAAAATCTAACGGTCGACATTCCTCTGGGCGTTTTTGTGTGCGTCACGGGAGTTTCCGGTTCGGGTAAATCGTCTTTGATTGATGACACTCTCTATCCGGCCTTAACGACGCAAGCTACTAATCTTAAAGGACTTGAGTATGTAGACAAGACCATCTGCGTCGATCAATCGCCGATTGGACGCACTCCCCGATCCAACGCGGCGACCTACATCAAGCTCTTTGATGAAATCCGCGATCTTTTTACTGAGTTGCCGGAGAGTAAATTGCGTGGGTTTACGGCGGGTCATTTTAGTTTCAATGTCAAAGAGGGTTCCTGTTCCTATTGCGGCGGCCTTGGCCAAGTGAGAATCGATATGGATTTCATGGAGGATGCGTGGGTTCAATGTCCTCAATGCAAAGGGAAGCGTTTCGATCCCGAAATTTTGGCGGTCAAGTTCAAGGGAAAATCGATCCACGAGGTTTTGGAAACGGATGTGGAGCATGCTCTGGAGCTTTTTGATGCCATCCCCTCCATTCGAAAAAAATTGGAGGTATTGGGCTGGGTGGGGCTCAACTATCTCACGTTAGGGCAACCCTCAACGACTCTATCAGGCGGCGAAGCCCAACGGATCAAATTGGCCAAAGAATTGGTCCGCCCTGCAACGGGAAAAACGATCTATATTTTCGATGAGCCGACAACGGGTCTCCACTTCCACGACATTCAAAAGCTGATCGCCATTTTGCAGCAGCTGGTCGATAAGGGAAACACCGTCTTGGTCATTGAGCACAACATGGATTTGGTCAAATGCGGCGACTGGATCATCGATTTGGGACCTGGCGCAGGAATCTATGGCGGCGAATTGATTGGCGAGGGAACTCCCGAGCAGATCGCCAAGCTGAAAACCCCCACCGGACTCGCGTTGAAGGGTCTAGTCCCCTCTCCTAAAACCAAAAGAAAGTTGGAACTCAAGCCCGACATCGTCGTAGAGGGGGCGAGCCAAAACAATCTGCGCCATGTCTCTTTACGCATTCCCCGCGGCAAAATCACAGTCTTCACGGGCCCTTCTGGTTCAGGCAAAACTTCTCTAGCCTTTGACACTCTCTATGCGGAAGGGCAGAGGCGCTATACAGAGACACTTCCCGCCTATTCGCGCGCGCTTGTGAAGCAATTGCCAAAGCCCAAAGTCGATAAAATCGAAGGGCTCTCCCCCTCCATTGCCCTCGAACAAAAAACGGGCGGCTTAAACCCGCGCAGCACCGTCGGGACCATCACCGAGGTCTACGATTTGCTCCGCGTTTTATACGCCCATTTAGGAACCCCTTTCGATCCAGAGACGGGCAAAGAGATAAAAAACATCAGCAAAGAGACGGTTGTTTCTGAAATCTTAAAATGGCCTGCTGGAGAGAAGATCCATATCCTAACTCCAGTCGCATTTGAGAAAAAAGAGACTTTTGAGCAGCTTGTCGAACGGCTCAACCGGCAAGGATTTTTGCGGATTCGCCTCAATGGAAAATACTATGAGCTCGATGAGGTGATTCCCTATGAGAAAATGAGAAAAAACGAGATTCTTCTCGTCATCGACCGATTGACAGTTGACCCAGCAGCGGATAAACGTCTCTACGAAGCCATTGGAAAAATCGAAGATGAGGTCATCATTGCCAGAGAAAATGAAAACATCACCTTCAATCTCTCAGCGACAAAGCGAATTACGCCTCAAACGTTTTCCTTCAACCATGAAGCGGGAATGTGCACCGACTGCCAAGGATTGGGCATTACTTATGGCGCCCACCTGGAAGAAAATAAAAAATTTCTCAAATGTTCGATTTTTGACATTGCCGATCGCCTCTTTAAGGAAAAAGGGACAAGCGGCGCCTACAAGATCCTAGAGAAAGCCATCCCAAAAGAGACTCTCGATGTGATCCTCAATGGGGGTCCCGAAGTGAAACTGAAAAGCGGGCTCACCGTTCGTTGGCTCGGTCTTCATCCCGTCTTTGCCAATGCAGCCCGCATGGCAAACGGGGAGATCCGCGAAGCCCTGCTTCCCATGATGAGCGCCACTACCTGCTGCGCCTGCAAAGGGACCCGGCTCAATCCTCTTGCCCGCAATGTGCGCATCCAGAAACATTCTCTTCCCGATCTATGCGCGCTCAGCATCGAAAAAGCGTACGATTTCATCCAAACCCTCTCCCCGCCCGGTTTTCTCAATGAAACCCATTCGCAAATTTGCAAGTTTCTCGAATTTCTTCTCTCGATTGGGCTGCGCTATCTCTCCATGGACCGCTCGGCGCCGACACTCAGCGGCGGCGAACTGCAGCGCATCCGCCTGGCGCGCCAACTCGGATCGGGCCTCACCTCCTGCCTCTACATTCTCGATGAGCCCACCATCGGCCTCCACCCGTTCAACAACGAACTCCTCAACACCGCCCTCAAGGATCTTTGCGATCTGGGCAATACTCTTGTTCTCGTCGAGCACGATCCGATGACCATTCGCGCGGCCGACTATCTCTTTGACTTTGGCCCCAAAGCGGGTCGAGAAGGGGGGCATATCACCGCCCGCGGAACCATTCCCGAAATTCTCAAAGATCCCCACTCCCTCACCGGAGCCTATCTCAGCGGCCGCAAGAAAATCCCCATTCCGAAAAAGCGGCGTCCCTTTACTTCAGGCACTTCAAGCATCAAAATAGAAAATGCAAACCTACACAATCTAAAAAACATCACTGTTGAAATCCCCAAATCGGCCATTACCTGCCTTACGGGCGTTTCGGGTTCTGGCAAGTCGACGCTCATGAGTTATCTCACCAAATCGGAGGAGTTTGAAAAAGTGGTCACTATGGATCAGAGCCCGATTGGCCAAACCTCGCGCGCCGATGTGAGCACCTATTCTGAAATCCAGCCCCTGATCCGCGCCCACTATGCCACGCTCCCCCTTGCCCTCACCAAGGGCCTTCAGCCGCGCCATTTCAGTCCCAACCACATCAGAGGCATGTGCCGCACCTGTTGGGGTCTCGGCTACAAAACGGTTGACCTCCAATTCCTCCCCGCCGTCCGCGTCGTTTGCGATGCGTGCCATGGCCACCGCCTCAATCCGGTCTCCCTTGAAGTGCGCTACAAAGGAAAACATCTCGGCGAAGTGCTCCAAATGCCCGTTGACGAGGCCCTCAACTTTTTCTCGGCCATTCCCAAGATAGCCAAGCGGCTAGAGAAGCTCATTGAAGTGGGTCTCCCCTATCTTCAGCTGGGCCAGGAGCTCACCTCTCTCTCTGGCGGCGAGGCCCAGCGCCTGCGCCTCTCTCGCGAGCTCTCCAAGAGAGAAACAGGGAAGACACTTTATCTGATTGACGAGCCTACAGTGGGCCTTCACAGTGAGGACATTTTGAAACTCCTCGCCATTTTCCACACACTTGCCGACAAGAAGAACACGCTCGTCATCATTGAGCACAATCTCGACGTCATCGTCAATGCCGACTACCTGATCGACCTCGGCCCCGATGCGGGTGATGAGGGCGGGCGCGTCATGGCAACCGGCACCCCCGAAGAGGTCGCCCTCTCCAAAACCTCCCGCACCGCCAAATACCTCAAAGAGCTGTTGCCAGACAAAAAAAGAACAGGATGAACAGGGTAGGAAGGAGGGGGTTTTATTCGGTGACTTTCATCAAAAAGCCTATCAACGTCTATTCCATGGAGCACAGTTGAAACGAGGAAACGATGGGATATTTTTTTGCGCCTTCGACGCAATTTTTCTCTTATCGTTCTTATCGTTAAATCGTTACTTCGTTTTTTTGTGTCCGGTTCCAAAAGACTTAACTGGCTCCCTTCCTTCCCATCCTTCCTACCCTGTTCATCTTGTTCCTTTTCAAATGGGAACGTGATATAGTGCGGCAAAGAGGAGATCGTATGTCAGAACACCATCCATTGACCTCGCGAAAAAGGGCGGGGGTGCTCTCAACCGCGCTGTTTTTAGTGGGACTGGCCACGCTGGTTTTTACCGAAGCTTGGTGGCCCGGCATCATGCTGATTGTGGGACTGCCCCTGGCTTTGCGGCAATTCTTGATGGGGCGCAACTACGACACGATGGTCACCCTGCTCGTCTTTGTCGGCACTTTTGTGACCGTGCAATTCGACATCTCTTGGCAAGTATTTTTGCCCATATTGTTCACTCTAGGCGCACTCTACATTCTCTTTAGAGAATTCTTCGGACCTGACGAAACCACGGAAGACGAGGAAGAAGAAGAGCACAATCACGAAATCGAAGAAGAAAAGAAATAGTGGTTATCCTAATCCTCGAGAAAGAAATTGGGAAATTTCTTGCTTTTTAGCCTTACCTGAAGCCACAGATCGAGTGATGATTTCAAGTTGCTGTTCGTTAAAGTCAATAGGATAATCATTCATATACAAAAACATTAGAGCCGCCACGCAGGCAACTCTCTTATTCCCGTCAATAAATGGGTGGTTTTGACAGATGTGAAAAAGGTAAGCCGAGGCTTTGTCATAGATGGAAGGGTGTAAATATTGCCCCTCAAAGGTTGCGTGTGGTTGCGCGATAGCAGAAACTAAAAGAGATTGGTCTCTAATCCCCTTCTTTCCACCATATCGATTGATCTGATCTTGATGAATTTCTAGAACATCATCAAGGGTCAAAAAATATAAAATTGGATTCATTCCGCTAGATTTTTTAAGGCCCGATTGTATTTCTTATTGATCTTCTTGAGACCCTGCTTAAACTTCTTTTTCCCATCTTTTAAAGGAGTGATCACAATGGAGCAACCATCAGGTGTGGAAATTTGAAGCGGAGTATCAGAATCAATCCCAAGCAAATCCAAAATAGGCCTTTCAATGATAACGGCATAACTATTGCCATGTTTAGTAAGCTTCTTTGTAATCGTCACAAAAACCCTTCTTCTAATGTGATAACCTATGTATCCACATTGTATATCATAGAGGGGACTTTTGTCAATTTGAAGAAATGAGTTGATAATCAATGCCCATGGCCTTTCGGACTTGGCCCAGAGTGTTGTTGGCGGCGGCATTGGCTACTTTGGTCCCTTCGGCAAGGTAATGGAACACCTTTTTTGGATCTTTGGCGAACTCTTCGCGCCGCTTGCGAATAGGCTCGAGAAAGGCGAGAAGTACTTCAAGCAGATACTTTTTCACAACGGAATCGCCAAGGCCGCCTCGGGTGTAATGGGCTTTTAGCTCGTCAATTTTGGCTTTGTCCCTGCCAAAGGCATCGAGGTAGGTAAAAACCGGGTTTCCTTCGACTTTGCCGGGGTCTTCGACGCGGAGGTGGCCCGGATCGGTGTACATCCCCTTCACTTTTTTGGTGATCTCTTCGGGCGAATCGGAGAGAAATATGGCGTTTCCAAGGCTCTTGCTCATTTTGGCCTTGCCGTCAATGCCAGGAAGACGGGACATGATCGAGGGGACGATTTTGGGTTCAATGAGGATGTCCGTATTGTAGAGGCGATTGAATTTGCGGACGATTTCAACGGTCTGCTCAATAATGGGAATTTGATCATCGCCGGCAGGCACGATTTCAGCTTTGAAAGCAGTGATGTCGGCAGCCTGAGAAATGGGGTAGATCATGAATCCAGCGGGGACCTCTTCCCCATACCCCTTTTGCTGAATTTCTAGTTTGATGGTGGGATTGTGCTTCAGCCGGTTCCAGGTCACAAGGTTGAGATAGTAGAGGGTGAGTTCAGAGAGGGCCGGAACGAGGGATTGGATAAAAATAGTTGTCTTGCGAGGGTCGATTCCTACAGCGAGATAGTCGAGGGCAACTTCTAGTATGTTTTCGCGGATTTTTTGCGGCTCATGTGCGTGGTCCGTGAGCGCTTGCACGTCGGCAATCATGACAAATTGACGGTGCGTATCTTGCAATTCCACTCGAGAGGCCAGAGAACCCGTATAGTGGCCCAGATGGAGCTTCCCAGTAGGGCGATCTCCTGTGAGTATAATTTTTTTTTCAGACATAATGTGAACCATTCTAACGGGTAAAGAGATATTTGTCCAAAAAGGGGTGGCAACATTTAACCAAATATGGCATTAACGATGGTCAAGATGGGAAAATCTGAACCAATTGAATCAAACCCTAAGGCCATAGGACCTTACGCAATCCTCCAAAGTTTAGGAAAAGGGGGCATGGGAGAGGTCTATCTAGCCAAAGACCCGGTTTGCGGCCGGCAGGTGGCCATCAAGAGAATCCGCCCCGAATTGAATGCGAATAAAACGATCCAAAGCCGGTTTTTACGAGAAGCTCAGGTGGCCAGCGTCCTCAGCCACCCTTCAATCGTCCCCATCTTAGCCATCCAGACAAGTCCGCCCGATATTTATTATACGATGCCCTATGTCGAGGGGGTTACTCTAAGACAGATTTTAAGATCGACGCGGGAACAAGAAAAGAGCGGGGAAGCACCCCATCCGATCGGCCGCTCCATCCCCTCTCTGGCCCGCATTTTTCTGCAGGTTTGCGAGGCGGTTGCTTATACCCATTCAAAGGGAATTTTACATCGCGACCTCAAGCCCGAAAACATCATCGTGGGTAAATATGGCGAAGTGATGATTTTGGATTGGGGGATTGCCGATTTCATCAATCACATTGAGGATGAACCGCTGCCCAAAAGCGAGAAGATTTCTGGAGAAGATTTAACAAGGCCTGGAAAGATCACGGGCACGCTGGCTTATATGGCTCCTGAAAGGTTGACGGGGAAATCTTCCTCCGTTCAAACCGATCTTTACGCTCTGGGCGTCATTCTATACCAAATGTTGACGCTCCAATTGCCCTTCCAGAGAAAGACGATCGCCGCCTTCCGCAAACAGGTCCATACCGAAGAGCTCAACGATCCCATTGAGATGGCCCCCTATCGCGATATTCCTCATCAGCTTTCGGGAGTTTGCCACCGCTGTCTTGCTAAATCAGAAACAGGGCGGTATAAAAATGTCGAAGAATTGATCGCTGAGATCAAGAGCTTTATTGAGGGGCGCCCCGAGTGGATTTTGACGAAAGAGCTCAACCCCGAAAGGAAAGAGGATTGGCAATTTCAGGAAAATATTCTGCTCGCCAAAAACATCGCTATTACGCAAAGCCTTGATGTGACCGATTGGGTTGAGCTGATGATTTCAAAGGCCTCTTTTGCCAATAACATGCGCATTGAGGCAGAGGTTCGCTTGGGAGAAAAGGGGCAAGGGCTCGGATTTTTGCTCAGTGTTCCTGGAGCTCGGCATAGTTTAGAAGAGGGAACTTGTTTATGGGTTAGCCACGCGGCGTGTAGGCTATTCCGCAATAATGTGCAGGTGCTCGAAGCCAAAATTTTGCAGCCGAAAACTTGGCATCAAATTGCCATCGAAAAAGTGGATGATCATCTGAAGTTTTTTGTAGATGGGCGTTTGAAGCTCAACTTTGTGAGCCATCTTCCTTTGGCTGGCAATCATGTGGGACTCCTCCATAAAGATGGCGATTTTGATTTAAAAAATCTCAAAGTCTATGACGGCAGCCACAATGTGATGGTGGGCTGTTTAGCCGTTCCCAATGCTTTTTTGAGCCAAAAACTTTACGATTTGGCGCTCCAAGAATACCGGCGCATCGGTCAATGTTTCCCAGGACGAATGGAGGGACGCGAAGCTCTCTTTCGCGCAGGCTTAACACTCATAGAAAAGGCCCGCGCGGAGAAAAACGAGAAGCTCTACCACTTGGCATTGAAAGAATTTGAAAAACTCTACCGCACTCCAGGCGCTCCTCTTGAATACCTGGGCAAATCGATTGTCTACGACGCCTTGGGCGATGCCGAAGAGGAATCGAAGTGCTTGGAACTTGCCCTGCGCAAATTTCCCAATCACCCGCTCCTCCCAATGCTGAAAGAGCACATCGTCTATCGCATGCATGAGAGTTCTTTGAATAACCGCGAATCGGCCTACCGGATTATCCTGCTAGCGATCCGCCACATTCCCGATCTTTTGGAAAATTCTGACACGCGCCATCTCATTGATAGCTTGGAGAAGAATTGGGAGCCACTCCCTTTCATTGAAAAGTGCGAGGATCGCCTTAAACTGATTGCCATCCAGCTCGCCTTTTGGCTGGCCAAAGTGCCCATTCTGGTTGAGATTGCCCACACCGTTAAAGAGAACGGAGTACTCTTCAACAATATTCTTGTTTGCCTGCAAGAATTGGAGGCAGCCGAATCGCTCCAAAAATTCCTCCCCAGCAAGCCGCGCAAGAAGAAAACGCTCATTGTTTGGAATACCCTTTTGCAAAAGAAACTGGCTGAAGCCAAAGCGATTTTTGATCAATTTCCCGATGACCTAAACCGAGAGACCTCCCATCTCCATTTTCCCTATGGAACTTACCTTTTTATGACCCAAGGAAAAGAGGCTGCATTCCGCCATTTTTCCCATGTCTTGGAGACCCCCTATCCCCCAACGACGGCTCTACCCAGCCTCTTTCTCACAAACCGGCTTAAAGACTGGATGGAGAGGGCCTTTTGGTGGGAGAAGAAGGAGCTGCACCGCCAAATCGAGCTCTTCTACCGCTGCGTCGGAAAAAAGTAACAGGAACAGAAAGAAGGAACAAGATATACAGGATGGGAAAGATGGGAAGGAAAAGAAAAAATTCATTCCCCTGGGGTACGGGGCCTCCCCGTCCTTCCCATCCTTTTCATCTTGTTCATCCTGTTCCCTCTTCCTGTTTTGGTATAAAGGTCCGTTCTGCTAAACTCTAATCTTGTTATTGTGTTTTATGAGTGAATTGCCCAAAGCCTACGATCCGAAACTGGTTGAAGAAAAGTGGTACTCTTTCTGGGAAAAGGGGAACTACTTTACTGCCAACGCGCAATCCAAAAAAGAGCCCTATTGCATCGTGATCCCACCTCCCAATGTGACGGGCGTTTTGCACATGGGCCACGCTCTGGTCGATACGCTCCAAGATATTCTCATCCGGTGGAAACGGATGCAGGGATTCGAAGCCCTCTGGGTTCCTGGCACCGATCACGCCGGCATCGCCACGCAAACAGTCGTCGAGCGCAATCTCTATCAAAAAACAGGCAAAAGGCGCAAAGACTTCGGTCGCGAAGAATTTCTAGCCCATGTTTGGAACTGGAAAGAGATGAGCGAAGGTCAAATTATAGGCCAGGTGAAAAAACTGGGCTGCTCCTGCGATTGGACGCGATTGCGATTCACCATGGACGATGGGTGCAATCGGGCCGTCCGGACTGCCTTTAAAAAACTCTATGACCAGAAGCTCATCTATCAGGGCGATTACTTGGTCAATTGGGATCCAGTGAGTCAAACCGCCCTTTCCGATGATGAAGTAGAACACGAGGAACGCGATTCCTTCCTATGGCACATCCAGTATCCCGTTGAAGGGGGCGGCCATGTCATCATCGCAACGACTCGGCCAGAGACTATGCTGGGCGATACCGCCGTTGCCGTAAACCCCAATGACGAGCGGTATAAAAACCTCATCGGCAAACAGGTGCGCCTCCCTTTGGCGCATCGACTCATTCCGATCATTGCCGATCCGTTTGTCGACCCCGCTTTTGGCTCGGGCGTTGTCAAAATCACCCCTGCCCACGATTTCAACGACTTCGAAGTAGGCCATCGCCACAAACTCCCCTTCATCAACATCATGACCCCCGACGGCCTCATCAAAGAGGGCCCCTATGCAGGTCAAACGATGGAGGAGGCAAGAGCCTCCGTTCTCAAAGACTTAAAAGACCTCGTTGTAAAAAAAGAGCCCCATAAATTGCGCGTCGGCGTCTCTTACCGTTCCAAAGCGGTCATTCAGCCCTATCTCTCCAAACAGTGGTTTATCAAGATGAGCCACTTTAAAGAGAAGCTCATCTCGGCGGTCCGCGACAAACGGATCACCCTCATTCCCTCCCATTGGGAATCGACCTATTACCATTGGATTGAAAACTTGCGCGATTGGTGCATTTCACGCCAACTTTGGTGGGGGCACCGCATCCCCATCTGGAAAAAAGGGGATGAAATGCTCTGCTACGATGGCGAGGGCGACCCACCCGATATCGATGAGACGTGGACACAAGACCCCGATGTTCTCGATACCTGGTTCTCGTCGGCCCTGTGGCCTTTAAGCACGCTCGGCTGGCCCGAAAAAACCGACGAACTCAAAAAGTTTTATCCCACAGCCACTCTGGTCACGGGGCACGATATCCTCTTCTTCTGGGTTGCCCGCATGATCCTGATGGGCGAGCACTTCATGCACCAAGTCCCATTCAAGGAAACGTTCCTTCACGGCCTCATCTACGGCAAATCGTATTGGCGCAACACCTCTCATGGCCCCGCCTACGTTAAACCGGACGAAAAGAAAAAATACGATCTAGGCGAGCCGACTCCCAAAGAGGTCGAGTCGAAATGGGAAAAAATGTCCAAATCGAAAGGAAACATCACCGACCCGCTGGAGCTCATCAACGACTATGGGACCGACGCGATGCGCCTGGCTCTCTGTTCCAGCGTAACCCATGCCCGCCAGATCGATCTCGACCTGCGCCGCTTTGAAGAGTATAAGAACTTTGCCAACAAAGTTTGGAATGGTTCCCGCTTCGTCTTTATGAACCTCGAAGGATTCACCACAGAATCGCTTTGCCAGGGACTCGATTTCGATCTTCTGACCCTCGAAGACAAATGGATCCTCTCCATCCTCAATCGGACCATCGCTGAGATCAACCGCAACCTCACAGAATATACTTTTGATCGCGCTGCCACCCGCGCCTACGAGTTCTTTTGGAACGATTTTTGCGCGATTTACGTGGAGCTTGCAAAGCCCGTTCTCTTTGGCAAAGTGGGTGATGCCGCCCTCAGGGCCAACAAACAGCGACTCCTCGTCATCCTCCTCTGCAACGCCATGCGCCTCATGCATCCCATTTCCCCCTTCATTACGGAAGAAATTTTCTCCCTCCTGAAGAACCAATTCCCTCATCTCAAAGCCACCCAATGCGATCCCTACACTCGCGAAACCATTCAAGCGCTTCTCTCTTCCGCATGCATCATCGCACCCTATCCAGAGCCCATTCGCGAGAAAGAGATCGCCCCCGAAGTCGAGCAAACCTTTGAGTTCATGAACGAAATCGTTCGCTCCATTCGCAACATTCGCGCTGAGATGCAGATGCCTCCATCAGAGAAAACAGAATTGATCATATTCGCCCCCGCTCAAAAATGGAAAAAGGCTCACGAGCATCAAAACATCATCACGGCCCTGACTCCCACCGCCAAGGTGACCTTTACCGAGCATGAGCCTGCCTCATTTGGCGCGAGCGCTCTGGTCGGTTCTCTCAAACTCATGATCCCGATCCCCGAATCCCTTCGGGCCAAGGAAAAAACGCGTCTAGAGAAAGAGAAAGAGAAGCTAGAAAAGCTGCTTGAGTCGACTCAACTGAAACTTTCGAACGAAGATTTTCGTTCTCGTGCGCCCCGAGAAGTGGTGGAAAAACTGGAGCATGGCCTTAAGCAGACGCAGAAGCAGCTCGCCGACATCGAAACCAAACTCAAAAGCTTCCATTGATAGCGAAATAACAAGATATACAGGATAAAAAGGATGGGAAGGACGGGGAAGCCCCGTACCCCAAAGGGATGAATTTTTTATTGTTCCTTCCTTCCCATCCTTCCTATCATGTTCATCCTGTTCCCTTCTCTAGTTCGAATTTGAGGAGGTGCTCGAAGCTGCGGGTTTCAGCCACGACGATCGCCGAGAGGCCAAAAAGCGCCACCAGATTGGGGAAAGCCATCAGGCCATTCATAATGTTCGCAAAACTCCAAACAGTCTGCAGGCTTAACATCGCCCCCGGAATCAGAACGAGAATAAAGAGGAACCGATACCAACGGACGACGCTCAGTCCGAAAATGTACTCCATGCACTTTTCGCCATAATAGGCCCATCCAAGAATCGTCGAATAGCCAAAAAGGATGAGAGAAATCGTCACCACGAAGCCGCCGTAGGGAAAGGCGTTTTCAAAGGCCAAAAGGGCCAAAGCGGAACCACTCAGCGGCTGGCCGAAAAGACCTGAAACTGCAATGGCCAGCCCAGTAATCGTACAGACAATCATCGAGGTGATGAAGACGCCGCTCATGGAAATCAGCGCCTGCCGTCCAGGAACATCGGTTTTTGCAGCAGCAGAGGCAATCGGAGCGCTTCCAAGGCCCGCCTCGGTAGAGAAAACGCACCGGGAAACCCCATATTGAAGCGCCATCATGATCGTGGAGCCGGCAAAGCCGCCAAAGGCCGCTTTTCCCTGAAAGGCTTGTCGAAAGATCTCGATGAAAGCTTGGGGCAAGGCATCGATCCGCAGAGCGATGACAATCAACCCGCCCACAATGTAAAAAATCGCCATAGCGGGAACAAGCCAGCTAGAAACTTTGCCAATGCTCTGAATGCCGCCGAGAAGGGTAATGCCCGTAATGACCGCCAATCCAATTCCCACCCACATCGGGTCGATGTGAAAAATCTCATTGACGGCTCCAGCAATGGAATTGGCCTGCACCATATTTCCTGTTCCAAGGGCTGTAATCCCTCCCACTACAGCAAAAAAAATGGCCAGCCTCTTTGACTTAAGCCCCCGCTCCAGATAGTACATGGGACCGCCGCACATTTCCCCTTTGGCATCGAGTGTGCGGTATTTAACAGCGAGAATCGCCTCTGCGTATTTCGTGGCCATCCCCAAAAGAGAGGCGACCCACATCCAAAAAAGCGAGCCGAGTCCGCCAATGCCAATTGCCGTGGCCACACCGGTGATGCTTCCAATGCCAATCATCCCAGCCAAAGCGGTCATTAAGGCTTGAAATTGACTGATATCGCCTTCCGCCTTATCATCGTGTTTCATAAAAGCGATTTTTAGCGAATAGAAGAGATAGCGAAATTGGACTGCGCGCAGAACGATGGTGAGATACAGCCCCACAGCGGTGAGTAGAAACAAAAGGGGAGCTCCCCAAATCCAATTTTCAACCGTTAAAAGGCAATTTTCTAGCGTTTTCATAATTTCAAAAACGAAAATTGTAGGCTCTCGAGACATTTTTTGTCCTTAATTATGTGAATATGGAAAAAAAAAATTTCACTACAACCCCCCTCCCTTCCCCTGCTCAAATTAAACAAGAATACCCGCTCCCCGTTTCTGATTTCATCTCTGCCTCGCGTTGGACCGCTCAACAAATTCTAAAACGGACCGATCCGCGGCTAGCCCTCATTGTGGGGCCTTGTTCGATTCACGATCCTGAATCTGCGCTTGAATACGCTCGTCGCCTGAACCAATTAAAACCTGAGATTGAAAAGACCTTTTTTCCCATCATGCGCGTGTTTCTAGAAAAGCCGCGCACCCGTTTGGGCTGGAAAGGGATGATTTACGATCCGCACCTGGATGGGAGCAATGACATTGCCGCGGGCCTTCGCAAATCGCGTGAATTGATTATCAAAATTGCCGAATTGGGAATTCCCTGTGCAACAGAGCTTTTAGAGCCGAATGTAATTCCCTATTTTGACGACCTCATCGTTTGGGGCCTTATTGGCGCGCGCACTTCAGCCTCTCAGCCCCATCGCCAAATGGCTTCCGCTCTCGTTTTTCCCATTGGATTTAAAAATGATTGTCATGGCGAGTTCGATGCCGCCATTTCGGGAGTTCTCACCTCCCGCATACCCCACTCCCACATCGGTATTGATGCAGCCGGCCATGTTGCTGCGCTCCGCACCTCGGGCAACCCCTTCACGCACCTCGTTCTCAGAGGATCAGACGCTCACCCCAATTACGATCCCCATTCTGTTGAAAAAGCGCTGCGCGCCCTGCATGAGCATCGCCTTGAGCCTCGCCTTGTCATCGATTGTTCTCATGGAAATTCGGGAAAAGACCATCGACGCCAACGGATCGCTTTTGAATCGATCATCCACCAAGCCGCCGAAACCAAAGCCATCGCGGGGCTCATGCTGGAAAGCCATCTTTTCTCCGGCAAACAACCGCTCGGAGAAGATCCCTCTCTCCTCAACTATGGCATCTCCATTACAGATCCCTGTTTAGGTTGGGAGGAAACTGAAACCCTTCTCCGGTCCATGTCGATGAGTTCGGTCCAAAAGTGATGCTCCCACACTTCCATCACCTCGTCATTGCGGTCGAGGACTTGTATCCGGTAGGTTAGTATTTTCCTCTTCTCAAAGAAATTAAAAGCAGTGGAACCCCACATCTTTTCCACCGGATAACAGATCACCTCTTCAGAATTGTCCCAAAAGCGCACCGTAGCAATCAAACGCAACTCTTGATAAAACAAATTGCTCGGAAAGCGCCAGCTCACAAGCAATCTTTGTCCCACGGGCGGACACTCTTGCCGTGGATCGGGAGTCCCCACCTTGCTGCTCGCTAAGAAATCTCGATCGACCCACTCTTGCTGGACATACAAATGGTCCTTGTAGCAGCTTGTAAAAACCGTGAGAAAAAAGATCCAAGCCGCTACCCTCTTCATCATGAATCGACCTAAAAGTGTTGCTGGCATTCTATTCTCTCCCGATCGCAAAGCCGTTCTCCTCATTAAAAGGCGCGATGTTCCCGTCTGGGTTCTTCCCGGCGGCGGAATCGACCCGCATGAACAGCCGCATGAAGCTGTTGTACGGGAAATTTTGGAAGAAACCGGTTTTACTGTCAAAGCCGATCGGCTCGTCGGCGATTATACCCCCATCAACCGCCTTTCAAAACAAACGCATCTTTACGAGTGTTCGATTCTCTCCGGCCATCCCCTCCTCACCCCAGAAACCCGCGGCATCCGCTTCTTTCCCCTCGGCCATCTCCCCCCCCTTCCACCGCCCTACCCCGAATGGATCGACGAAGCCCGACAAAATCTCCCCCCCATTCAGCGCAAACTGACAAGTGTAAATTATACTAATCTTATCAAAAATTTTATTCTACACCCAATTCTTGTAATTAGATTTATATTGGCCAGATTTGGACTAACAATTAATTCTTAACCAGTAAAATTGAAACGCACGACTCCGGGAAACGACTGCAAGTCTGCAAGAACGCACCATATTGAAGCTTGAATACTGACTATTTTTTGTATGCCGGCTTTCCACCATTTGCAAGCGGTCAATCTGTGGTGTCCATCGATTGCGTAATAGGATCTATTATCGTGTTTTGCTACGAAAACCTCTTGATTACAAGGATCTTTCGTAGGATCTCCCATTCCTGCTCTAATGATTCCAAGGACCATATCGTGATTGATCTGATTTTGAGTTGGGTTGATCCAATGACCAGGAATAGCCTCATGTTGAACTACAAAACCGTCTCTCACCTTCATACCTAGATAGGCATCTCTGGCAGGCCCTTCAATTTGGGGCATTTCCCGTCTAGGTATTCCCAAATTGCCCGAGCAAAAGCCCCGTGTATTATTTCTCTGGCACAAGTCTTGAGCTGCGAAGGCACCGCCCATGAACATCAACGCTCCAACAACAGCAGCCCCAAGGAATTTAACTCTATTAATCATACCCCCAATATTATACTTAAAAACACCATAAAAAACCACTTGATTCCAATCAGCATAACCTATTATATTTCCAGACTTTACTAATCCCAATAAAGGACCAACTATATGTTCACTACCCTCCTCTCAACCCTTCTTCTTTCCTCTTCACTCGACGTTATTCGGGAGCATCAACTCGACACGCCGGAAGGGCGCACCGAATTTCTCACGGAGAAGCTCACGCCTTACGTGACTTCAGCGGACACACTCAACCAGCAAATCATCGCCCTTTCCCAGGAGGTCACCGACAAGATCTCTCTTATGAACGACATGCTTCCGACCCTGCAAACGGCTCTTCACATCAACGCCGACCTCACCCAACTGGACACCATCCTCAACAGCGAAGAGCTCACCCCTGAACAGCAAGAGGTTGTTGACCGGCTAGCTAATTTATGTGAGAAATTAGATTAGAAAAATAATAGATATAGACAGTCGGGCGAGTTACGCAGACAAGCTGCTCCACTCCCCCGCTGCCCC
>CAYWKW010000027.1:0-20218 GCA_964458995.1 uncultured bacterium
ACGCCTGCGGCGTTGCCGCTCACTTCGTTCGCGCCCGGCACTTCCGCTTCGCGTATGCAACGCAATCGTTCGCAAAGCGAGAGGATCATCCCCTGTTTCCTTCTTTAGCTTGCAAGCCGCATCCTTATCCAAAATTTGAATTATTTATTTTTCCGCTGACTCGCAGAGCCGAGTTTCAGCTGGGTGCGGTATTTTGCAATGGTCCGGCGGGCAATGGGAAAACCCTTGACCTTAAGTTGCTGGGCTAACTGTTCATCTGTGAGTGGATTTTGTTTGTCTTCGCCAGCAATGAGTTTTTCTAAGATGCCTCGGGCTGTTTCGGCTGCTGGAGCCGACGTGATGAGAGCGCGCAGCGGGATGAGTCCGCGTGGAGTCGACGCATATTTGCCGGAGAGGGCGCGGGAAAGGGTCGATTCGTGGACTTCTAGAGTTTCGGCCAGTTCTCTGATGGTGAGAGATTGCAGGGGACCTTTTTGATGGAGGTAGGGTGCCTGTTTTTTGATGAAAATGCGGCCGATTTCCAAGAGGAGTTTGCGGCGGCGGGTGAGTGAGCGGATCAGCCACTTGGCTTGCGTTTTGAAATTGCGCAGCGCTTGCTGCTCTTCGGGCGTGTCGGGCATGATATCGAGGTAGTCCGATTGAATGTGAAATTGGGGAAGATCTTCTTCATTGATTTGGAGCGTCCAGCCTTTGTCGATTTTGGTGATGAGAAGGTCAGGATGGATCGGTGTAATGGGTTCTTGAGAAAAGGAAGTAGAGGGACGTAAGGAGAGGCGGGCTAGATCGTGCATCGCGGGAGCCAGTTGGGCGGCGCCGAGCTTTTTCTTGATGGCGCAGTAGCGGCCGTGAAGGAGATCATCGAAGCAAGTGTCGACGAGTTGATAGGCCAGGGAGGCGGTTTTGCCTATGGCTTTGAGTTGTAAAAGGAGCGATTCCTGCAGGTTGCGGGCAAAGATGCCGGGTGGATCAAAGGTTTGCAGGGTGGCGAGAATCGGTTCGAGCGGTTTTTTAAAATAGGCCGCGAGGGTTTCCAGAGGGGCCGTCAGAAAGCCCCGGTCGTCTAAGTGTTCGAGAAAGGCCTGAGCAATGAGCCGATCGTGAGGGTGGGGAAAGTGGTCTCGGATCTGGGCCTGCAGATGTTCATGGAGAGTGAGAGAAGAGGGGATTTCTAAGTTAAATCTATATTTGGCAACGGGGCTGAATTCGAGGAGGGGATTTTTTTCGATTTCGTTGTTAAGCCATTGGCTGAGTTCTAATTGCGTCATCTGGAGAATTTCCAGCGATTGGCGAAGAGCATAGGTCATGATCAGGCGTCTTTCGGGGGCAAGCTTGAGGAAAAGGCGTGGGTCCATGACAGGCTCCTTTTCATCCCCATATCATAGGTCCTATTCGGAAACAAGTCGATCAGCTAAAATGACTGTTTTTGGAGAGGGTATATATGGGGCCGCGAGCAGGAGTTTTTTGTCATAATGGATTGGGCGATGGAGTAAATTGCCTTGTCCTCTCGAACAATCTTCATTTGAACGGCTGGAAAGTCGATACCTATCAAAACTCCATTGGCTCGATGCAGAATTGGTTTCCCCATTTGTCCGTCCAACCCTATCCAAAAGTCGACGAATTACCCCGTGTTCTAAATAGCTACGATTGGTTCTTTGTCGTTCAGAATGATACGGATGAATTTGTCCTAAAGCTCATTCAAGAGGGCAAAAGACGCTTTCCCGACCGGCTCAAAGTGATCTACCTTTACCCTTCCAAAGGGATCGTCAACGAGCCCTACTATGCCGATTGCCTGACCGATCCCAGCGCAACCATAGCGGAGAACATGCGCCTTTTCTGCGAGCGGATCCTCCACCTGCCCAAGATCACCCGCAGCAATGGATTTATCCCTCCCACCGGCCTCACCCACCACAAATATCCCAAAAGAATTGCCATCCATCCGACCAGCGCCCGCATCACGAGGAATTGGCCCAAGGAGAAGTTTCTTAAATTGGCCGGCCACCTAAAAAGCGAAGGCTATGAGCCCATCTTTATTCCGGGAACAAAACAAGGCTGGGAAGAGATTGGTTTCGACGTGCCCCTCTTCACCTCTTTGGATCTCCTCTCCCGTTTCATTTACGAGTCGGGCTACTTGATCGGCAACGATTCGGGCCTGGGCCATTTGGCCTCAGCCATGGGCGTACCGACTCTCACCTTCTGCAGGCGGAAGACCTGGGCCAACATGTGGAGACCCAGTTTTCACAACGGGGTGGTCGTGACGCCAAGTCCCTTGATACCGAACATTCGGGGCTTTCGCCTTCGAGACCGCCACTGGAAGAAGTTCATCACGGTGGGGATGGCCCGCCGCGCCTTTGAAAAACTCGTTCAAAGCGATGGCGTTCATTCTTAGATGACTGCATTCCAGGGGATTGCAATCACATCTGGGGCGAGAGCGAAACACTCATTACCGCAATAAACAACTAAGCCGGGCATCACATTTTGATGAGGGTAGGTATTTTTAAAGGCTTGGATTCCGCTTGCGTCTTGTTTTGTTACATGAGTTTTGCATTTGATTTCAATTGGGTACAGTTTCCCATCCATCTCGAGAATCAGGTCGACTTCCGCGCCTCCGTAGGTTCGCCAATGATATGCATAAGGATCGATGGGAAGGTGGACAAATTGTCGATGGATGTAATTGACGACCCAGCTTTCGAAAAGAAAACCCAATTTGGGGTGAACTGCCACAGCTTCAGGAGAGGAAATCCTTTGCAAATAACAGGCCAAACCAGAATCTCGAAAATACCCTTTTCGTTTTCCACTGATCCGTTTCAAAGTGTTGCCATGATAAGGAAATAGTTCTAGCCATTGGTAAGAATAGACTAGAAGATCGAGCCATCGTCTTGCAGTCACTGGAGCGATTCCAATTTCCCTCCCGAGTTCGGAAGCATTGATTTCTTGTCCAGATAAAGCGGCAGCGAGGTTGAGGAAGCGGTCAAAATCGGCAAGCTCTTTGATATTTTCAATGGTTCGTACATCGCGATCCACGTACGTTTGCACATAGGAACGAAAATACATGACAAGGCTGCTATCCGGAATTGTTAAAGTACCTGGATAAGTACCTCTCCATAGAAAGCGGGCCAAATTGGCAAATTCTTGATAAGTCCCACGGACTGTTTGAATCAATGAGTTCGGATTCTGAAGATAAGCGGCCAGCCATCCCTTTTTGTTTCCCTGGCCCAACATCTCTTCAGGGGTAAAACCATCCAAGTGAAGAATTCCCACTCGACCCGCCATACTTTCAGAAATATTTTTCAACACGCTGAAGTTTTGAGAGCCCGTCAAAAAGTATTGCCCATTGGCGTCACTGCCATCCACACGCCTTTTCAAAGCAGGCAATAATTCCGCCACATACTGCACCTCATCCAAAATCAGAGGGGATGGAAAATTGTTTAGGAAGAGGTCGGGGTCCCTACGGGCATTGTAGAGGTCTTGCAAAGGCTCAAATATAATCACCTGCGCATGGGGAAGGGCATGGTGCAAAAGGGTGCTTTTGCCCACCTGGCGCGCCCCCAGCACCAATACAATTTTGAAGTGGCGGGCCGCCTCTTTGATCTTAGCTTCGAGATGTCTTGGCTTATAGTCCATTCTACCTGTCATTTTAGACATGCCATGTTTAAAAAGACAGGTAATAAACCAAGTGCTTGATTGTTAGCTATTTGTGGCGTTATTTTTGGCAGCTCTCTCCAATATCGAATAGTTTAATGTTATCTTAATTAAAAAATGTTATACTAGTAATAACATAATTTTAATTTAATGGTAATAATGGCTAGTTTAGTTAATACGTATGGCAAATATCAGGAATTACTAGGCGGTCAGAGAGCCAAAACCTCTCGGTTTTTCCATGGTTGGACCAAAGCGGGGCGATGTGAAATGGTCGCCAACGCCATCTTCGAGAAATTTAACTGTTCTTGGGGAATAGAACCGGCCGAAAAAGATCTGCTGTTAGACGTTCTAAACACCGAAGTTCTTCCAAAGGTAAGTGAAACAACCCGAAAGAAAATTCAACAACAATTAGATCGGGTTCTTCCAGCAGTTAATAAACAGTGTGAAGAGAAAATCCTGTATCAAAAGCGAGGTGAGCTTGAAGGGATTGTGAATATATTTCAACTCGGGGGATTTCTTACAAAAGCTCCTGACGAAGCAGAAAAAAACAAATTAATCCATCGACTCCACACCCTTTTCACAATAAAACTAAAAGGTTGTGAAAATACCTTTCATGTCCTTTATTTACTTGAAAAAATTTCAAATGATAAACTTCTGGGTTGCATTGCTTTACTAAACCAGATGAATACTTCTGCCGAAAACGTAGGAAAAGATATTAAGCGCATACAAGAATTAGTAAAACTAGTTCCTAATGAGGGATTGATACCTGAATTGCTTAGTTTGGATTCTGCAAGAGCAAATGCCTTAATAGAAATGCTAGAGATTTCTTATCAAAGAGGTTCGACACTTCTAGAGATCATTAAGAAGGTTCCTACTAAAGAACAGAAGGAAACTTTGATCGATCGGCTTCATCCCCTTTTCGTTATAAATAGCATGATTTTTTGGATGCAAGTTGAGGACTTAAAAGAATTCCCACAAAATGAAATTTTGGGGTTAGTAGAATTGATAAACTGCAGAGATTTTAGCAGTGATTCTAGGATCCGCTACTTAAAGGCGATAGCAAAAGATACACCTGATCTTGTAAGACCGATCATCGCATTATTTAAAATGGTACCTGCGAAAGCAAAGGACTTATTAGAAATACTAAAAGTCCCTGGCGGCCCTGATGCAGCCCCGACTCTGCTAGACATTTTTAAGAAGATGGCTTCTCAAGAGCAAAAAGAAACCTTAGTCAACCAAATCTACACCTTATATTCCCCACTAAGAAGGGGTCATATCAGTCTGCCCACACTGAATCGATACTTATCTAGTTTTCAAGAAATTCCGGAACAGGAAAGATTGGATTTTATCTTTCTTTTAAACGATTTGTTCCTATCGCGCCATGCACTTATAAACGAAACCCTCAATGAAACCATTCAATTTTTAAAAGATTGTCCTGCAGATGAGAGAAAGCTTCTAGTAGATCAGGTAAAACAGTTCCTTTCTAATATATCTCCCGCTAGGTTTTCTCCCGCCACTTGTGAGGCCCTGAAGTTCATTAAAGCCGTTCCTTCAGAGATGAGAAATGCTTTTATCAATAGAATCCCAACTCGTCAGGAAAATTATTATCGTTCTCTATCTGGTTTATTATATTTATTTCTTTTTCCAGACCGAGAGAACAGAATCGATGAATCTCGAAACTTTTATCACACTGTGGAGGAGCTTCCTATTCAGGAACAAGTAACTCTTCTGATTCAAGCACAACGTTGTTATGCTGGATTTGGTCCTCTGACAAGAAATCCTCTAGAGGCTTTGCGAATTCTAAAAGAGAGAATCCCCGCAGATCAAAGAGAAGCTTTTATCGGTCAAATTCCCAGTCTCGTTGGAGAAGTAAACCGGCTCGACGAGCTAGAAAATAACGCCAAATTGAAAGTTCTCTTATTCCTTTTCCAAAGAGTGCCAGTTAATGAAAGAGCAGAATTGGTTCATCACCTTAGCAATCTAAGGATTCCGAATAGAGAAGGAAATCTCGAAAGGTTATTTGGGGTCCCAGCTGATGCAAGAGCAGCTTGGGTAACAGCTATGAATATGGCTCATGAGATGAACTCTGCGCGAAGGGAACTCATGGATGCCCCCCATACAAGATTAATCGTCAATCCAGCTGATTTTTCAGTGGAAGAGAGAAATCCGACAAGACCTCTTTTACAATTATTTGCTGAGATCGACCAGACGCATCAGTTTCCCAGAATTCGATATGAGGGTTCTGATGGGACAGATATTGGAGGGCTCACTCGAGACTTCGTGACAAAAGTGTTCCAAACCCTCTGCCATCCAGATCAAAATAAGTTGCCGCTATTGGCTGTGGAAGGCCGTTATCTGCCAAAAGTGAAGGTGGGGCCTGAAACGCTCTCACTTGAAGATCAGCTTACAAGCTACGCGGCGATCGGGATGCTTTTTGCTAGGGCGATCAATGGCGACCCCAGCCTTCCTAACGGCTCCGTAACAACTGGAACTCACTTTCATCCCGTTCTATTTTCCATGATCCATGCTCTGACTCCAGATGAGATGACTCTGATTCCCGCTCTTCCAGAAATACAACTAAAATTGGCAAGAATCTATCTCAAACAGCAATTTCCCCAATTCTTTAAACCAGAGGGGGTAGCTGAGCCCGAGATCGATGAAGAAATCGCTCAGCTTATGAACGGTGTAGTCAGTCCAAGACTGCAGGAAGCTGGTCTAGATGCAGACTTTTTTGAAGAGTATCATGTGAAGTCGGTCGTTCGAGCAACTCTAGTCATCGCAAAATCGATGCATGAGGCCTTGGCTCTTCCGGATCAATGGGCGGCCATTGTGGGGAACTCGCCCGAAGTCTTAAGGAAAAAAATTGAAGGTTCGCTGACCCCAGCGCTGGTGATCAGCGCCTTTGGTCTGGAAGATGAACCTGAAGATACTCGCCGTGGAATGATAAAACGGTGGATCCGCGAAGCAAGCCCTCAAGCGCTTGAAAACTTCGTCTTCAGCTTAACGGGATCTTCTTCGTTAGCTCATGATCAAAGACTCAGAGCCGACCTATGCGAATCTCTCAATAATCCTGAAAATGCCCCTGTATTTCATACATGCGGCCAATACATGGACTTGCCCCGTTACCCAACCTATGCAATCTTTAAAGACAAACTAGAGATCAGTATAGCGAGCTCCCTCATCGGCGGCTTTGGGTTGGCTTAAATAAGAGGGGCCCCTTTCTGGGGACCCCTATTCTTTGCTAGAATTTAGACATGATGGCCAACAAGAGCAGAGCTACGATGTTGACGATCTTGATCATTGGGTTGATAGCGGGGCCTGCGGTGTCCTTGTAAGGATCGCCGACGGTATCACCCGTAATCGCGGCTTTGTGGGCGTCTGAGCCTTTGCCGCCATAGTTGCCTTGCTCAATGTACTTCTTCGCATTGTCCCACGCACCACCTCCGCCAGTCATAGAGAGGGCCTGGAAAAGTCCGGTAATCAAAACGCCAAGAAGCATCGCTCCAAGGGCCACGAGGGCCTCCTGCCTTCCCGCAATCGTTGAGATCACGAAATAAAGGGCAATAGGAGAAACGACGGGAAGAAGGGAGGGAATAATCATCTCAACAATGGCCGCTTTGGTCAACATATCCACGGCTCTCTTATAGTCGGGAAGGGCCGTACCAGCCATGATTCCAGGGATCTCCTTGAATTGTCTGCGAACTTCAATCACGACGGAAGCGGCGGCCCGCCCCACGGAGGTCATGCTGAGAGCTCCGAAGAGATAGGGCAAAAAGCCTCCAATGAGAAGCCCGATTACCACATAGGGATCTTGAAGTAAGAACTGCACCTTCAGGGTGGGGAAGTAGAAGGCGAGGTCCTCAATATAGGCGGCGAAGAGAACCAAGGCGGCAAAGGCAGCCGAGGCGATCGCGTAACCTTTCGTTACAGCCTTCGTGGTGTTCCCAATCGCGTCGAGCGAATCGGTCACCGTTCTCACATCTTCAGGGAGGTTGGACATTTCAGCAATACCGCCCGCATTGTCAGTGACAGGGCCATAGGCGTCGAGGGCGATGATCATTCCCGCAAGCGCAAGCATGCTGGAAGCCGCTGTCGCTACGCCATACAAACCGGCATGGAGATAAGAAGCTAAAATCCCTCCGGAGATGAATACAACGGGCAAAACAGTCGATTCGAGTGAGACGGCCAGTCCCTGAATGACGTTCGTGCCGTGGCCTGTTGTGGAGGCTCTGGCAATGTGCTGCACGGGGCGGAATTTAGTTGAGGTGTAGTATTCCGTAATCCACATGAGAAGGCCGGTGACGACCATGCCAATAAAGACGCAGAGGAAGAGGTTCTGCCCCGTAAAGTAGGTGTTGCTGGCATGGAAGACTCGATCAAATCCGAACCAGTAGTGGATCAGATAGCCGATCGCCGCCGTAGATAATACGGCGCTGGCAATAAACCCTTTGTAGAGGGCGCCCATGATGTTTTGTTTTTTGCCCAGGCGGACAAAGAAAGTGCCTGCGATGCATGCCAAGATGGAGACAGCGCAAATGGCCAAGGGGAATACTATCAGTGAGTCTTGGTCGGCTCCGGCAAAGAAAATTTTACCGAGGAGCATGGTGCCCACAATGGTGACCACGTAGGTTTCGAAGAGGTCTGCAGCCATTCCGGCGCAGTCGCCCACATTGTCGCCCACGTTGTCGCTGATTACGGCTGGGTTGCGCGGATCATCCTCGGGGATTCCCGCTTCCACTTTTCCAACCAGATCGGCGCCAACATCGGCCCCTTTCGTGAAGATACCGCCACCTAAGCGGGCAAAGATCGAGATCAAAGAGGCGCCAAAGCTGAGGGCCACGAGAGCTTCAAAAATCTCTCTCTGGGGGACGCCGCCCATTTTGAGGGCCATGTAGTACAAAGTAATTCCGAGAAGAGCGAGACCCACGACTAAGAAGCCCGTGATCGCTCCCGATTTGAACGCTACGTTAAGAGCCGGAACAAGCCCTCTTTTAGCGGCTTCGGTCGTGCGGACGTTGCCTCTTACGGAGATATTCATGCCGATGTAGCCAGCTACCCCAGAAAGAATGCTGCCAATGGCAAATCCAAATCCCACAAGGATGCCCAATTGCCATGAAAGGAGAGCAAAAACGACGATTCCTACAAGAGAGATCACTCGATATTGGCGGTTGAGATAGGCAGAGGCCCCCTCTTGGATAGCCCGGGCGATTCGCTGCATGGCCTCGGAGCCAGTCTTTTGGGAGAGGACAAATGAACTCAAAATCCCTCCGTAAATCAGTGCTATGACCGCACAAAAGATCACAAAATAGTAGATGCTAAAATCCATAGTTAATCCTTATGACAAAAGGAGAAGGTTAGCAGTTTGGCCAAAATTGCAAAAGAGATTTGTGCTGGGTGGTTATGCAGGGGGCAGGAAGGAACCAAGATCTCCTGCCCGATGAAAAGAATGCAGGGGATTAGCCCATGCCCAGAGACCAGTGGCCGGAGCCCATGGCCAGAATCAGGAAAAGACCGCCTATGACCGCAATTTCTTTCATAAAAAAGACCCTTTCTAACTTTCGGTCGGCTGCTGCAGCGTTCCAGAATGCATGAAAGTAAAAGATGGAAGGAAGGGTTACGATTAGGAGGAGCAGGGCCCCGATGTGGGCATGCCAGCCGAAAAAGACCGACAATCCCCCGATGATTTTGAGAGCGATCGCTACAGGCAAAATGAGATTTGCGTGGGGGACTCCCTTCTGATGCATGCGACCCATTGAGCCGCTCCAATTTTTTATTTTCTCGAATGATGCCCAGAGAAACATCGAGCTAATCAACACTCGCCCTATCAACATAAATAAATCTTTCAAAAATTCCATGGTTCCCTCTTAAGGATGTTCTTTTTTCTCTATTAGAATATTAGGAATTTTTTGAATAGAAGATCTTGTAGGGGTTTCTGCTATAATCTTGGGTATGTATGACTTAATTGTAGTAGGCGGAGGAGCTGCTGGGTTTTTTGCGGCCCTCTCTGCAAAGCAAGCGAATCCGCAAGCCAGGGTGGCGCTTTTAGAAAAGAGCGCCGTTCTTTTGGCCAAGGTGCGCATCTCTGGAGGCGGGCGCTGTAATGTGACTCATGCCTGCTACGACCCGTCTCTCTTAATCCAAAATTACCCCCGTGGATTCAATGAGCTGCGGGGCCCTTTCCACCGCTTTCAACCCAAGAACACGATTCAATGGTTTGAATCTCGGGGTGTAGCCCTGAAAGTGGAGCCAGATGGGCGGATCTTCCCTATTTCAGACGATTCGGAAACGATCATTCAGTGCCTTCTCTTGGAAGCTCAAAAGCTGGGAGTCGAAATCTTCCTCAGGCAGCGCATCCAGCAGATTATAAAAACGGATCGCGGGTTTGAAGCAGGTCCCTTTGTGGCGCAAAAACTCATTTTGGCCACTGGGAGCACGTCTGAGGGTCACGCATGGGCAGAGCAGCTGGGACATACGATTCAAAAACCGGTTCCCTCCCTGTTCACCTTCAATATCCCCACTTCCCCGCTAAAAGACCTAAGCGGTGTCTCAGTGGAACCGGTGGTCCTGACTATTCAGAATATTTGGCAAAAAGGGCCATTGCTGATCACCCATTTTGGATTTAGCGGTCCTGCAGCTTTAAAACTCTCCGCGTGGGCCGCCCGCGCTCTGCATGAAAAAAATTACAAAGCGGATCTGGTCGTAAATTGGCTGCCCGAAGAGAAACAGGTTTTTGCAAAGCTCCAGCAATTAAAACAGGCATCTCCTCAAAAGACTCTCCTCTCTGAAAACCCATTTGAGTTGCCAAAAAATCTTTGGAAAACTCTTTTGGGCGCTGAAAAAAGGCTCAACGATTTTTCGATCAGGGAGTTGCAGCTACTTTCCCAAAAGCTTCAGGAAGATCGCTATTCAGTAGATGGGAAAACCACTCATAAAGAGGAGTTTGTGACCTGCGGCGGCGTTACTCTCAAGGAAATCAATTTTAAAACGATGGAGAGCAAGATTTGCCCCGGACTCTATTTTGCCGGAGAAATCCTCGACATCGACGGTGTTACCGGCGGTTTTAACTTTCAAAACGCCTGGACCACGGGATTTATTGCCGGAACATCAAGTTCTGACAAATGAAGCGCCGAAGATCAACGAAAGAATAAACAGAATAATGAAGATAAAGAAGAGGATCTTAGCAATAGAAGCAGCAGCCCCCTCAACTCCTCTAAATCCAAAAAGCCCTGCAATAATGGCGATAATGAAAAAGATAAGCGCCCACATCAACATAAGAAGACTCCCTATTTTGTCGTCCTAAAAATCCCATAAATCATACTTCGGGTTTGATAGGCAAACAAAATGCGAAAGATTGTTTTGGCAAAAACCCGGTCTACAGGCCTTTGCTTAAAGAGAAAATGGCGAAATTCCCTATTTCCCAATTCCCTCACCATCCTCCAGCCACAAATCGCCCAAGTTTTCTTTACATTTGCGGTCAAGTCTTCGTAGTGGATCTTTTTAAAGCCCTGTTCGATCATCATCTTTGTGTAATCGCCGACGCTTCCCAGACTGGGCAATCTCCCTTCCCGGCAAATTGGCTCGAGCAGGTGGCGCACCTCCCAATCTCTGGGGTTTTCTTTAGAGAGCCAAGCGCAAATCACAAGCTTTCCACCCGGCTTGAGCACCCGATAAATTTCGGAGAAGAACTTGGCTTTATCCTCCATGTGCTCGGAGCTTTCTATCGAAATGGCCGAATCAAAACTCTCAGCTGGCAGTCCATTTTTCAACCAATCGCAATGAACATACCTCGTCTTCCCATCTTTGGACCGGGCATATTCCAATTGCCGTTCGGAAAGAGAAAACCCGGTGACCTTGGCCCCCCATTTCTCACTTAGGATCTTAGCCGTGCCTCCGTAGCCGCAGCCTATGTCACAAACCCGATCTCCTGCCTTCACTTCAGCCCATTCGGCGACCAGATCGATCAGCTGTTCGACGGCCACTTCAGGCGTTTCCTTCCCCGTCTTCCAAAGGCCGTGATGGACATGATCTCCCCATAATTTCCGATACCAGGGGTCGAGAGAATTATAGTGTTGGGCAATGGCGGCTCCATCTTGCACTTCATCTGGATAAATCATGACACACCTCGCCCTGATTCTAGCGGCGAGTCAAAGAAAATGTAAACCCATTTTCCGGTCAAATGTAAAGCCGCATACAAAACCCCAAAAATCGAAGCGATTTCCGGGGACCCCTGGTCAAATGTAAAGCCGCTTTACATTTGGTAAGACCTATGAAGAAGCTCTTGCAAAACTGGGAAGGGAAAAATGAGGAAGATTTAGTCGTTTGATTAAAATTAGCTTTTTGGCTAATACTGAGGCTAGTTTTTGGGGATCTTATGTTTTTCGATATCGCAAAAAATAAAATCAGAAACCCGTTTCGGCCTGGGGCTGGACATATGCCCCCCTATTTGGCGGGAAGGGAAAGTGAAAAAAGGGAATTTTCCCGGCTTTTGCAGCAAGATGTCATTTTAGAGAACATGGCGCTCACAGGCTTGCGAGGCGTAGGAAAAACGGTTTTACTTGAAACATATAAACCTCTTGCTCTGCAAGCGAATTGGTTCTGGGCTGGCAGTGATCTCTCCGAATCTTCGAGTTTATCGGAAGAAAGTTTGGCTTTGCGGCTATTGATCGATCTTTCTGTGGTGACGAGTTCGATTTGTATTCCACAGCAGTCCCGTCCTAAAGTAGGCTTCTCTCAAGATTGCGAATTTCAATCTGTGACCTTAAATTACGATTATCTTGAGAGGCTCTATTTGCAAATTCCTGGATTAGTATCTGATAAGCTGAAGGGAGTGCTAGAGGCGATTTGGCCCGCCATTCAGGCTTGGAGCAGAAGAGGAATTGTATTTGCTTATGACGAAGCGCAAAACCTCGCCGATCACGGAGATAAAAGTCAGTTTCCTCTCTCTTTATTGTTGGATGTGTTCCAGTCCATTCAGCGTAAAGGGATCCGATTTATGCTTGCTTTAACCGGCCTTCCAATCCTATTTCCCAAATTGGTTGATGGGCGCACGTTCGCTGAGAGGATGTTTCGAGTGATTGCTCTGAATTCGTTGAATGAAAAAGAGACCGCAGAAGCTGTTAAGGAGCCAATGAAGAAAAGCCAATTTCCCTCCTTTACAGATGAAGACATCCACCTGATTTGGAAATCGACTCGAGGATACCCCTACTTCGTCCAATATTTTTGCAGGGAAACAGTCGATGGGTGGCTTCAAGCTTACCATAGCGATCAAAAACTCCCGAATATTCCTATTCAGGAAATCATGAGAAAACTCGACTCAGACTTTTTTGCAGGGCGGTATGCAAAAGCGACTGACCGGCAAAGGCGTCTCATGGAAATCATCGCCCAATTGCCAAAATGCGATACCGAATTTACTGTTCAAGAGATCATCGAGCATCCAGCGAATAAGAGCATGGCCAAACCATTTGGCAATAGTCATGTTAGTCAGATGCTCTCCGCTCTTTCTGAGATTGGCCTAATCTATAAAAACCGGTATGGGAAATACTCCTTTGCAATTCCTCTTTTAGGCGACTTTATCCGACGCCAAGAGGCCGCTGTTTCCTGTTAAGCTGTACTCAGTTAGCGAGGGTCCCACTTGGATAAGCCACAAGAGGATTGATGCCAATGACGATCTTATTGATGGAGTCAAAAGTGACATTTTGCAAGCCAAAAATAGCGCGGATCTCATCTACATAAGTATCGATGCCCCGATTGCTCTGATAACCGCTCGCACTTTGCCCCCCAATCCCTGTCCCATCGCCCGGCCACACTTTGAAAACTGCCTTACCGCCAGTCTTCAACATATTTCGACATAGTTTAATATGACCGCGCCTTGCTTCGAGGTCACTAATCACGTTTAAAACACTAAATGAAACAGCCCCGTCAAATAATCGAACTTGCGAGTTCGCAAGGACTTGAAGATTGTGATGAGGCTCCCTTTTGTAAGGGTCGTATACGCTGCATTCTATAAGATATTTCTGAGCTACATAGGCGCTATTCGTATCATACGCCCCTCCTCCCACATCTACGATTCTGCTGCCTATTGCAACTCTTTCAAGAACATGATCATAAGCGCCAAACCCCTCGGTCCAATCGATCTGTCCACCTTCCCATGAATGCCCTTGTACGTTATCTCCTCCCCAGGCTATCTGTACTGAACTCATCTTTTCTCTCCCTTTTTTAATTACTACGGCTGTAATATTTGTGGGCGCAAAAAGAGCCTTTTAACTATTACGCTTGTAGTAGTTTGTTTTAAAAAAACTCGCGTTTACATCAGGCAACTCAATAGAATCAGAGAACCTGCCGCCAGGCCAATGAGGGCGCGTAAGAGCAGATGTTTCTGAAGAGGGGTTGCTGATGGGTCTAAAGTCATCCTCAGGCGGGCCAATAAAGAACTGGCCGCTCTTGTTGCAAAGGCGCAAGAAGCCGCGGGTTCGCTGCGGCATTGCTTCCCTGCAATTTTCACTAACGCCGAAGCGAGAGCGGTGTCATCTAGCGAATGGCGTCGTATGCTGGCATCGGCTGACATTTCTTGATCTTGGTCGACTCTTTTTAGCCACCATCGCGTCGGCACCCACCAAAATAGAGTAGATCCGATCTGGCAAAAGAGCTTCAGGATGGGGTCTTTCCAGCGCAAGTGTTCTAATTCATGGGAAACGACTGCTTCAAATTCATCTTGAGGGAGCTGTTCCGCTAAATTCTTTGGAATGAGAATCGTTCTCAGATAGGCCGCCATGGGAGATTGAACTGCATCGGACACCAAAATCTTCACCCTCAGGTTTTTCAGTGCATAAGACAAGCTCCAATTTTCGATCTTTCTTTGGCACGGATTTCCCTGTTGGATCAAAGTACAAAGGTTGCGATTAGACGATAAAATTTGAATGAATTTCCTGATGAAAATGAGGATGGAAATGGAGCCGAAAATCAATAGAAACGCCGTAAAAATCACGTCGGGCGCTTGAGATGCTAAATGTCTCGACCAGGCGATCTGGTGTTCTGCCAAATAGTGTTTGAGTTCGGGCGCAAAATGGAGAAAGAGTTTTTGGATACAGCTTTCGCAGTGGAGTGGGTTGAGCAAATTGCCCGTACTTAGCTTGCTGAAGAAAAAATCTATGGCGAGACTGAACATCGGCAAAAGGCGCATCATCGAACGGGGACGATGTTTTTTGATTCGAAATAAGGCGATGGCGATCTCAACGACAAACGCAACGGAGAAAAAAGAGAGGAAGGTGCTAATCAAAAATGAAACTAGCCAAAGCGGATTGTCGTTCACTTCTTTTTCCTCGTCTTCGCTCTCTCGAGTGCTTTTTCCATTTCGACGACATCTTCATCGGTGAGATCTTCGGCCGATTCGATGAGATAACTGACCATAGCGGATGTCTTGACGCCGAAAAGTTTTTGTTTGAACTTTTCAAAAAGAGAGGTGGTGTTATTCTGAGCTAGAATCCAATATTCATATTGAAGTCCTGCCTTTTCGCGGGCGAGCTGTTTCTTTTCCGTCAAACGGTTCATCACCGTCATGATGGTGTTGTAATTATCGTTTCCACCAAGAGCGCGATGGACGTCCTTAACCGTCATCCTCCCCCCCGTTTTCAAGATATTTAGAACCTGGAGCTCCAAGTCCCCAAATGCCCGTTTGGCCATGCTGGTTTCCTCTTTTTGCCGCTAGAATATTACAAATGTAGTTTTTTATGAAGTAAAAAAGCAGAAAACTATAAGTATCTAATATTAAGCGTGATATGGTTGCAGTTTTGCATATTTGGCAACGAGCGTTCGGGTGGTGTCGGCTTCGGGGAAGTGGACTTCATAGGTGAGCCCGAATGAGCCCTCATAGGCTTTTTGAACAGTGCCTAGGCCGAATTCCTTATGGAGAACGTGATCGCCAGGTGCAAACCCCACAGGCTCAACGGTGTCTTCCCTATGCAATGAGGGCGAAGAGAGGTTTTCCAAATATTGGACTGGAATTTCCTTGAGGAAGCGGGAGGGGCGCATGAAGCGGGCCGTTCCCCACATGTAGCGATAGATCGTCGAGCAAAGATAAAGACGCCTTTTCGCTCGAGTCATCCCCACATAGCAGAGCCGCCGCTCCTCTTCGATGGCTTTCGGGTCATCTTTTGCGTTGATGTGGGGAAAGAGATCCTCCTCAAGACCGACGAGAAAGACGAGGTCGAATTCAAGCCCTTTGCTGTTGTGAAGCGTCATCAATTTGACGGAGGGGACGTGGGGCTGTTCCTCTGTACTGGTGCGCAAAGAGAGCTCTTCGAGAAACTGGGGCAAACTCGGCTCCGCGTGCTCTTCTTGCCATTCGGCTGCTTTGCCAATTAGTTCGTCGACGTTCTCCTTTCGATCCTGGCAAGTCTCCGGATCCTCTTCCAGATAGGATAAATAGCGTGTCGCAGAAACCGCTTCGCTGATCAATTCATGAATCGTGAGACTGGGCCGTTTGTTTCGCAGAGAGTGAATTGTGCTGACGTAGTCGCGCAGCCCTTCTCTTTGTTTCGGACTCAATTTGAAAAAGTCAGAACGGATTAGCGCCTCTTCGCAGAAAGTGAAGATGGGCATATTTCTTTGGCTCGCCGCTTCAACAATTTTTTCCAAAGTAGCAATGCCCAAACCGCGCTTCGGCAAATTGATGGTGCGCAAAAAAGAGATGAGGTCGGTATTGGAAACGACCATCTTCAAATAGGCCAGGATGTCTTTAATTTCTCTCCTTTGATAGAAAGAGAGGCCCCCGATGATTTGATAGGCGATTTTGCGCGACAATAGGGCATCCTCAAAAGTCCTCGACTGGGCGTTGGTTCGGTAAAAGATCGCCATTTCATTCAGACGGTAGTCAATCGCGTGCTTCAAGATTTTGTGAGCCACAAATTCGGCCTCCTGCCGTTCGTTTTGCGCTACAAAAATGCCGATTTTGGCCCCATCACCTAATCCGCTCCATAATTTTTTGTCATACCGGTCTTCGTTGTGCTGAATGAGCGCATTCGCTCCTTGCAAGATGATATTTGTGCTCCGGTAATTTTGATCGAGCGTGACCACTTTGGCGCCCGGAAAATCAGTTTCAAAATTCAAGATGTTTTGATAGCGAGCCCCTCGCCAAGAATAGATCGATTGATCGGGATCGCCTACAGCAAAGATATTCTTATGCGCATCGACCAAGATCTTTGCCAAAGTGTACTGCGCCAAATTGGTGTCTTGGTATTCGTCGATCAGGACAAACTGCCACCGCTTTTGATAAATATGACGCACCTCTTCATGCTCTTTCAAAAGCTTCACCGTCAAGTAGAGCAGGTCATCAAAATCGAGGGCATTGCACTCTTTTAACTTCCGCTGATAGCATTGATACACCTCGGCGAACTCTTTATCTGCTTCAGCAGGGTCGATCAAATCATTCTTTGCGGAGGAGATGAGGTGCCGCACTTTCCTCAAAAATCCCTTATCTTCGGGCGTATCGATGCAGCTCTTCAGTAGCTTTTCGCTATCCTCTTCGTCATAGATTGTGAAATCATTTTTATAGCCCAAGACCCCGATCGATTCCCGCAAAATCCTCGCTCCCAGGCTATGGAACGTGCAAGCCAAGACCTGGGCATTCCTCAACATCCGGATCCGGCTCTTCATCTCATCGGCCGCTTTATTCGTAAAAGTGACCGCCAAAACATCTCCAGGCAAGACCCCCAAATCGAGCAATCTCGCAATCCGGTGCGTGACGACACGGGTCTTCCCCGAGCCGGCTCCAGCCAGAACCAACAACGGCCCCTCGACATGTTGGACAGCGAATTCTTGTTCTGGGTTGAGTTCGGTCATAGCAGCCACATTCATACGAGGAAATGGTACTCGAAAAACCACTTTCGATGATAGACTTAAAGCATGCCTGAAAAAGCTCTCATCGTCATTCCTGCTCGCATGGCCTCGACGCGCTTTCCTGACAAGCCGATGGCCCTCATTGCGGGCAAAACCATGATCGAACGCATTTGGTTGATCGGCAAAGCCGCTGGGCACGATACGATCATTGCCACCGATGATGAGCGCTTGAAGCGCTTTGCCACCTCTTTTGGCGCCCAAGTGGTGATGACCAGCCCCAATTGTCTTACGGGAACAGACCGCGTTGCAGAAGCGGCGCTCAGCTTCCAAAACCATTCCATTTTTTTTAGCTTGCAAGGGGATGCCGTTTTGACCCCGCCCTGGGTCGTTGACCATGTTTTGCAGGCGATGATCCAAGATCCCGCAGTGCAAATGGCCACACCTGCAGTCCGCCTAAGAGGGCAGGCTCTCACCGACTTTGTCGCCAGCAAAAAAGGGGGCAGCTCCAGTGGGACAACCGTCGCTTTTAGTAAAAAAGGGGACGCCCTCTATTTTTCAAAAGCCATCATCCCTTTCGATCGCAATGAAAATAATCCCGAGCGCCCCGTCTATCGCCACATCGGGCTCTACGCCTATCGCATGCAGACGCTGCAGCAACTCAGCAGGCTTCCCGAAGGCCCGCTTGAAAAATCGGAAAAGCTCGAGCAGCTAAGAGCTTTGGAAAATGGGATTCCGATACGAGTCGTCCCAGTTGATTACAAAGGGCGCACTCACGGTTCTGTCGACCGGCCTGAAGATGTCTCTTTTATCGAATCGGTCATCGCTCGAGAAGGGGAACTGCTATGATCCGCCTATTTTTAGTGAGGCATGGGAATACTTTTGAATCGCATGAAACCCCGATTCAGGTAGGGGCTCGCACCGATCTTTCCTTGACCGATGAGGGGCGCAAACAAGCGAAGAAGATGGCCGACTATCTGCTCAAGCAAGAAATCTTTCCGGTTGCTTTCTACATGGGCAATTTGAAACGGCAAACAGAGTTTGCTCAAATCATTGGGAAGCATTTTCACAATCACCTGATCTTAGAGCCTGCCCTCACGGAGATCGATTATGGGCTTTGGGAAGGGCTCACATCGGAGCAGCTCGCTGCAAAATGGCCCAAAGAATATGCCGCGTGGAATGAATCGGGCAAGTGGCCAGAGGAAATTTTCCAAAGCATGCAGCAGCATCACAAAAATGGACTCGACCAGTGGCTTAAAAACCTGCAGAAAAATCATTTGGATGGCAATACGATCATTGCGGTTTCAAGTAACGGCCTCATGCGTCTGTTCAAAAATGAGAAGGTCAAAACGGGTCATTTTTGCGAATTGCATCTCTATCCCGCTCACTACGAAATCAAATCTTGGAATATCCACCCGTAGACATTTCCCAACCCGTGAATGTTTGCGTTTCCGTTTCCCGTTTTCCGAATAAATCTACAAAACTGGTTTGCGGAGTTCGCCTTCGCGAAGGCCTAGATTGCCGTAGCGGTGATAATCGTGGCTGATCGAAACTTCCCTGACATAGTGGAGCAATTCGAGGCGGCCGTTGGCTAAAACGGGATCATCAATGACGTGGGTGATGGATTCTGCCGCTGCTTCCATAAGAGCAGAAGAAGGTTCCTCGATCATCCGGATCCGTTCTAATTGGCCATTTTTGACGCGTTGAATGAACTCCTCTTCTGTCTCCTCAATGACGTGAAGCGAGGGCATGAGTTCCAGCCAATTGAACTCAGCCAGATTGTGCGGCGTCCAGCTGATCTCCATTTTGGCGCCGCAAGTGAGCGCAGCCGCACAAACACGGAGAACTTCAAGGGGTTTCGAATGCTCTCCAATGCGGAAGGTGATTTTTTTTCGGGGAAGGTAACGGAAGCGGTTGTCTTGACCCACAATTTTTGTCGGATCGCGATCCTGACGAAGCCGCTTCCACCAGTAGGCGTAATTGGCGCAGCTGGCGGTCCAAAGTCCCAACTCTTCAGCGGTCAGATTGATTTTGTCCAGGAAAGTGGTCAAATTATTGACCGATTCGTTGACGGGGAGTTTTTCTTGGGGCAGACCCACTTGTTTGGCCCGCATGAATTCCCGCAGATAGTTGGGGCCGCCCGCTTTGGATCCTCCGCCGACACTCGAAGCTTTACATCCGCCAAAAGGCTGCCTCCGGACAACCGCGCCTGTAGTTCCCCGGTTGATGTAGAGATTTCCCGCTTCCATTTCATCGATCCAAAGGTTCTGTTCCCTCTCATCCAAACTTTGGAGCCCCGAAGTCAAACCGTAGGGGACGGCATTGGCAATTTGAAGAGCATGGTGCAGATTATCGGCCCTCATCAGTCCGAGAACGGGGCCAAAGAGTTCGGTCATGTGGGTAAAGCCCCCCTCTCTAACGCCCATCTTAATGCCGGGACTCCAAAGAGAAGGGCAATGGGGATCCTGTTTTGGCTCAAGCAGCCACTCTTCTCCCTCTTCCAAAGTCGTAAGTCCTCGTCTCAACACTCCCCGAGGTTCGTGAATCAAGGGCGCTATTTTGCAAGAGAGATCCCAGGCAGGGCCTACTTTGAGACTCGCCGCGGCTTCCCGCAACGATCGACGGAAGTGGGGATCATCGTATACTTCGGCTTCCAAAATCGCGAGGGAAGTGGCCGAACATTTCTGCCCGCCATGCCCAAATGCAGATTGAATCAAGTCTTTAATAGCCAAATACGTATCGGAAAGAA
>CAYWKW010000028.1:0-19475 GCA_964458995.1 uncultured bacterium
TGGTATTCCGGATAACCCAATAGCTTTTCCTTCACAATGTCAAAAGCCTTATTTGGTTGCTTTCTTTTTACTATGTGTCTTGCGATAGGGTGAGCTACCAGATCGGCAATCTGAAGGCCGCTGCTATTGGTTTGTTTATTGGCAAACTTGATATCTAGTGGATAGCGCTCTGGTAGCATTTGAGCTGCAATTTGATCGAACGCCAATCCAAGATCGCGATCTTCCGGTTTGCCTCTGCTTTCGACAATAATATTTGTTCGAAACTGGTGCTGTTGCTTCTGACGCAAAAAATCAAGAGTTTGATTCAGACAGGATCCTAAAGCCAATACATAAGGGTTGCTTGAGTTTGGGATATCGCTAAGGTAGCGTTTGTCAATAGCAGTAGCTGCGATAGAAAATGGAATGCTTCTTATCATCTCATTAAGGGCGTGCAGGAAAATTCTTCGCGTTTCCTCATTGAAGAGAAAAGCGAATTCGCCCGTTGATTTTCTGATTTCATGATTGTGGAGGATGACGAGATCATGCCCCCAGAAATCGATTTTAAGTTTTGCAACGGCCTGTTTGACAACAGAAATATAATCGACCTTTCTGAAAATACAAAATGCGAGTACAAAGACAGGGTTTTCTGGATTGATTGAAGTTATTCCGTGATCACCACTCTCGTCAGCAAAGATGATGTAATCGCTAAAATCGTTTCGCATTTTTGGCCACTTGCGAAAATCTTATCTGAAAGTTCAAGAGTTCTCAAGATTTCTATTATTCGGATCCACTTGTTAAACCCCCATTTAGTGTCGCTTTCCCCCCCCTTGCACGGTGTAAGACATATCGGGGCCGGCCTGTAGCGTCGCCTGGCCTCCGGGCGGTATAGTAATTACTCCTAACACACTTTGGGCATACAGAAGCCCTCCAATCATCGCTACAAATCGATTCATTCACCCCCCCCTCTCTAAGCAGATAAGAACATCCATACCCGCTGAGAACACCAATACCTGCATGTCAGAATATCACGCAACAAAAACCTGAGCAGTGGCCCTCTTTGTACTGGACAAAAAATAGTTTCATGCATCGCAAGTCATTGTTGGATTACTTATCAATTTTAACGTACAACTTTGAAAGAAGGGATTCGTAGATTTAGAATTTAATTTTTTCTCTGTGTGCTCTGTGAACTCTGTGGTAAAAAATCTAATGAGTGTTGGCAACAACTAGATTTTTAGCCGATTCTTTAATTTTCTTCGGTATATCTAGTGGATTAATTATCCGCGCCCCCGTTTGACTAAAATCCTTTGTGTTTTCTGTAACAACAATTAAATTATGTTGAATTGCTGTTGATGCAATTAAGGAATCTATAACTGGCAGATTATATCCCTGTTTTAGGGCTTCACCCTTCATTGCACCCCAAATCATTGCAGTGTGAATATCTAAATGAAGGATCCGATCCTTAAACCTGGGGATTAAATCTCCAAGTAACCAATCCTCAAGAACTGCTTTTTTCTTTTTTCCTGAATTTATTTCCAATTTAGAGATCCCCATTTGGATTTCTCCAATAGTAAGAATGCTCAAAAAATAGTGATTTTCTGGGTGAGATAAAATCCACGATTGAAGAAGTTGATCTGGTTCATGTTTTATTTTTCTCAATTTAGAGATAATGCATGTATCTAATAAGTAGGTCATAAATCCATGTCTCTACCCACATCTTTATCGCGGGATATGTCGAGATCGACCTCTGGGAAAGGGGCCTTTTTAAAAAAATCAATGAGAGAATCTTTTGATTTCAAATATTCTTCAAAATCCTTTTTTGAAATTACAATAACTACCGGTTGACCATTCCGTGTAATGGTATGGTAACCATCTTGAATGACTTCGTCAATCAAGCGGGAGAATTTGGATTTGGCTTCTTGCAGCTGCCAAGTTTTGTGTTTTTTATGAGATCTTTCTTTCATAGACAACCTAGTCTGACTAGTCTAATTCTACCACAGACTAAACTTCGAGACAAATAATTTCCTAACAATCTAGTAATTAAACTGTTAAAAACCTTATCCCTCAGCGTACGTGGGGAGCGGAGTCAGATGACCACAAACCCGATTCCAAAATTGTTGGGTCTGAGGGCAGCATCGAATAGTTACCCCGTAAGCCGTCAGGGTGATTGCCAATCCTCCAAACATTGCTGCGCTAACCGCGCATATAGCCTTGTTCACCGGATCGGAAGAATCTGCAACTATGATTCCAAATCCGATTGACAAAGCTCCGGAACAGAGCGTTAAAAATACGTCCCTTGCACAATAATACGAACAACTGGGAATCGGCTGAGGGGCAAATTCGCGCGGCGCCACCAGAGGTTGGGGGTTTACTCTCCCTATAGGCATAACATTCCTTGTTTTGTGAGAGCGGATTGTACTGCGGGGCGATGAATAATCTCCACATAAAATGATCAACGGGTGATGGTGTGGGTGAACCGGGCGGCCGGGCTCATCATCATTGGCGTCAGCATCGCAGCCGTCAGCCTCATTTATCAGTCAATTGAGTGAAACTACTCAATATAGTGAGTATTTAATGAAACATCGGGAATATGGCAAGGAGACATCTACTCTTCGATTTACGCATAATTTTTTTTCTGGTAATTCGACGATATGGCCAGTCTGATTAAACCCTATCGGATAGGGATCCTTCTCCTTCTAGTTACATTCGGTACGATTTCAGCTGTCATTCTGACGCCTGCGCTTCCTCAGCTCTCTCAGGAGTTTGGTATCTCAGAAACAAAAGCGCAAATGGTCATGTCCATTTTCCTCATCGGATACACGATTGGACAGCTTCCCTATGGACCCATCGCCAACCGTTTCGGAAGAAAGAAAGCCATCTATGCGGGGATTGGGCTGATGATCTTCGGCTCGCTTCTCGCTGTTTTAACCCATGCTTTTTGGGCTCTTCTCGCCAGCCGCTTCATTCAGGCTCTCGGTGCTGCCGTTGGACTTAAGATCACTTTCACCATGATCTCTGATCAGCATGAAGGTCAGGAGGCGATTCGAGCCATTTCGCTTTTATCGTTTTCTTTCGCACTGATGCCTCTTCTAGGAGTGACAATAGGGGGCTACCTCATTGAATTTTGGGGATGGAGATCCTGTTTTGTTTTTTCTTCTATCTATGCGATCCTTCTTGCATTTCTGGTTTTAGCCCTCCCAGAAACGAGCAAGAAATTTGAATTGGAAGCGCTTCGGATCAAGAAAATCGCCCACGCGTATCTGCAGCAATTTAAAAGCGCCCCAACGGTTCTCAATGCACTGATGATGGGATTGGTCAGCTCGAATTTTTATATCTTCGCCACACTGGCTCCCTACATCGGGATCAATACGATCGGCTTGAGCCCTAAACAATTCGGTCTTTGGAATCTCCTGCTCTGCTTAGGGCTCTTCGGGAGCATTTTTTTTACTCGTTGGTTTGCCGGGAAAGACAAGCCTCGTCTAGCCATGTTCATAGGAATCTCGATCATGGCTTTCGGAGCGGCAGCCATGCTGGTTTCTTTTGCCTTCTCATTCGTCAATGTTTGGACTCTTTTCTTCCTAGCGACTGTCATTCGAGGCGGGGTCAACCCAATTTGGTCAAATGCCTCCTCCAACGGCCTGTCAGTCTCTCATGATAAATCCAATACATCTGCTGTCATGCAATTCATCAACTTGGGCATTTCGACTGCTGGACTTCTTCTAGTCAGCCTCTTTCCGACGAATCAAATCATGCTCCTTCCCATTACATCGGCTGTCCTCATCGTCCTTTTGGCGATCGTTTGGAAACAGCTATACAAGAGCTAACTCTTAAATACGATGGCTGGGAAATCATGACTAGAAAAATGGCCTCTTAAAACCCGTGAACGTCGGTTGCTTGGGAGAGAAATTTTATGGATTTTGAACAGGAATTTCTTCGTCACTGATGTTGCGGTGGTAGGCCCCTTTGATTTGCTTCGCTTGCATCCCGCGGGCATGCTTGAGTATTTTAATCCCTTTTTCGACATGATCCGGTGTGCAATTCTCGAAAACCCATTGAGAACTCGACTTCGTTTTGATCCCATCTTTGTCCAAAGGAAGATCAGACACGAGGAGGAGCGCTCCCAAGGTGAATTTCCGCTTGTAGCTGGCAGAAAAAAGAGTCGCACACTCCATCTCAATGCCTTGCGCTTTCGTGGCTTTTAGCCGATTCTTAAACTCTTCATTGAATTCCCAAAACCGCATATTCGTCGTATAGGTAATGCCGATGTGGTAATTGGCCTTTTCCTTATCGAGAACTTCCGTCACAGCTCTTTGCATGAGAAAGTTGGCGAGGGCAGGCACTTCAATAGGAAAATAGAAGTCGGAGGTCCCCTCTCCCCGAATGGAAGCGACGGGAACCAGATAATCGCCCACTTTATAACGGCGTCTCAACCCTCCGCACATCCCGAGTAGGATGCTGGCGCGGAAAGGGAGGAAAGAACAGACATCGACGACGAGCGCAGCAGCGGGCGATCCAATCTTAAAATCGAGGATGCTGACGTCCTCTTTGGGATCGTGCGCCACCTTAAACATCGATCCTTCGACGATGGGAACACCGCGTGATTTTGAAAAATATTCTACATAGCGAGGGAAGTTGGTAAGGATTAAATTGGATTGAAATTCGCCTGCATCGCAACCCGAATAGCGCTCGAGGGTTTGCCGCGCAATTTCTGCCTCTTGGGGATTCCTTTCCATATTAGAGCCAATTTTACTCTATTGCTTTTAAAATTGGCAATGGTATAATTCACCCTTTAATTTAAAGCGGTTAAGGAAGTATGTCATCGGTAAGCACGAATGAAATCCGTGTCGGCATGAAAGTTGAGGTCGACAAGGAGCCCTATTTAATTATTAATAATGAATTTGTTAAGCCAGGAAAGGGGCAGGCCTTTAACCGGATTAAAATGAAAAATATGAAGAGCGGCCGGGTCGTTGAAAGGACCTATAAGTCGGGTGACAAAATCGATCTCGCCGATGTTGAAGAGGCTGAGATGCGCTTCCTCTACAAAGAGAGCGATGGCGCGGTCTTCATGGATGAAAAGACCTTTGATCAGACCACCATTTCCAACGAGCTCATCGGTTCCAATGCGCAGTGGCTCATGGAGGAGACCGTCTTCCACGTTGTCTTTTACAAAGGCGAGCCCATTGAGATCATCCCTCCCACCTTCATGGAGATGCTCATCACTGAAACAGCGCCCGGCGTTCGCGGCGACACAGCCTCGGGCCGCGTCCTCAAGCCGGCCACCACCGAAACAGGGGCCAAAATCCAAGTCCCCATCTTCGTTGAAGAGGGTGAAAAAGTAAAAGTCGACACCCGTACGTGTGAATATGTCTCGAGAGTATCTTGAAGGGGCCCCCAGAAACGCATCGTTTTTGGGGAATAAAGTACTTAAAGATCGAGCGCAGATGCTCGCTAAGGCGCGGGCCTTCTTTGCCACCCGCAACGTCTTGGAAGTCGACACGGGCGCACTTGTGAAGTGCCCGCCCAACGACAAGAACATCGACGTCATCGCCGTCGATCAAGATAACGGCTACCTTCACAGCTCTCCCGAATATGCGATGAAGCGGCTCCTCGCTGAAGGCATTGGCGATTGCTACTACCTGGGCCATGTCTTTCGCAAAGGCGAGCTTGGACACCTGCACAATCCCGAATTCACCATGGTCGAGTGGTATCGCCTGGGCGTCACCTTCTCCGACATGATTCAAGAGACGTGCGAATTTCTCTTCCTTTTCTTTGGCCCCCAACCGATTCGCCTTCTCAGCTACCGAGAGGCCTTTGAGCAATACGTCGGCATCAATTACTCAACCATTTCCCTCTCTGAGCTCCACCAGCTGACCCATAGCGATTGGCCTCGCGACACCTGCATCCACTATCTCCTCTCCCACCAAATCGAGCCCCATCTTGGCCAAAACAATCTTACCGTCATCATCGATTATCCGCCTCACGAAGCGGCCCTTGCCTGTGTCACGGAGAAGAACGGGGAACTGGTTGCTGAACGGTACGAGATCTACCACCAAGGTGTGGAGCTGACCAACGGCTATCACGAGCTCTCCGATGCCGAAGAGCTTCGCCGCCGCTTCGACAGGATCAATCTCTCTCGCGCTGAGCCCTACGCCCTCGATGAGAAATTCCTCACCGCCCTCAAACATCTTCCTGAATGTTGCGGCGTCGCCCTCGGTTTCGACCGGGCTCTAATGCTGCGCCACAAACTCAAATCGATCAAGCAAGTCATCCCCTTCGCCTGGGACGAATTATAATCTGACGAGCCCTCGAATAAGACATTTTGACACAAATGAAGAGCTTCTTTCCCATTTACAGAGATATCTTCAACTTAGATACATAGGCGACTATAGCGTCTTTACTCTAGTTAAAGTAAACCGCCTCCAGCTTTATACACAAAAAAGTTCAAAAGTTTGACAAGAAGCGTATAGAAATAAGCCTTTTGAGCCAAGTGACAAGATCAACGATGGGGACGATGGAACGAGAAAACGATAACTTTTTCGGGATTTACAATGGGACTGGCTCCTCAACGTCTTCCTTGGCATCGATCAACCACGCATCCAATTGTAATCTTTTCCACTCCAATTTCCAACGCTTGAAGTTCACCAATAAACCTACCGGAAGTTGCGAGACTTTCAAGTAATTGAATAATTGCGCCTGGTGCTCCCGGATTAGGCCCTCACAGCATTTCAGCTCTATAATCACCGTTTTCTCTACGACTAAATCGGCACTGTATCGGCCAATCACACCCCCCCTGAAATCCACTTCGAATGGCTGTTCTGCTTCTACATGTAACCCCTTCTGTTTCATCGCAATTAGAAGAGCGTTTTTATAAATCCGCTCAAGAAATCCGGGGCCAAGTTCCTTCATGACTTCAAAACAACAGGTGAGAATATCTCCGGTCAGCTCAAAGTGAGGTAACTTCTTGTCTTTCTCCATCGTTTTCTCGTTCCATCGTCCCCATCGTTGATCTTGTCATTTGGCTCAAGACTGTCAAGCCACGAATTTAGGTGGCCCAATCGCTCGGAATTTATCCCTCACTCGGCCCCTCAGCGTCTGATCCAGTACGAAGCATCCGTCACAGTCGACAGCACTGCAAAAAAGCCCATTACTGGGGCATGAGCATCGTCAATCCTTTCCAATTCGGCAATCCTGTAGAGGGCAGCCCCTTTTTGCTTACTGGATAAAAGATTCCTGTTTTTAAATAGGGATAATCCTTTACTATACCTATAAAAAAATAATAAATTTTTATTTATTTTTAACATAATTAGCCTTATAATATCTTTAAAACAAAACAACGAAGTAACAATGGCATCACCTATCCCAGCGGCAGCGGCCGTTTCGGTTCCATCTGAAGGGCTCCATCCTGCCCATGAAGAATCCGATTTGACTCGGAATGCTTTAATCAAGGCCGTCTTAAACGTCAAAATGAAAGAAATTGCAGCCCTCCTCAACGCCAATGAAGACACTTTGCCACAAAACGCCTTTGTATCTGCCCTACACATTGCAGCAGAAAAAGGGGTGGCCCTCGGAGTTGGCGCCCTGCTCCGATCGGATGTTTTTATGGAACGGTGTGATGGATACGAACTGGCCTGTGCCTTAAACGAGGCAGCTGCCAAAGGGCACGTTGAATGTGTAAACAAAATCACCTCCAGCGAGTATTTCCGTAACAAAGTCATTAAAGAGTTTCATCACCTAAAGCATCTTGGTAAAACGCTACAACTCGTTGCGAGAAGGGGCCACAGTAGCGTGGTGCGCGCCCTGTTCGAGCGACGTGAGCTAAAGCAACATCTATTTCCTTTTCTGATACCAACCCTCTTTCAGGCTGTCAGTTACGAAGAGGTGGATGTTGTTCAAACCCTACTTGAACTCATTCCGAAGAGCCTTGATGGGGAAATTGGAAAGGTTCTCCCTATAGCTATAACTACGGCGGGGGAACGAATGCAGGTCGTCAGAGTCCTCCTTGCATCTCCCCGATTTCAAAGTGCAGTCGACGCTTCGGATGTTGTAGAGGCGCTTAAAGCTGCTGTAAGCAGCAGAGAGCTCTTTGAAATGCTGTTCAACTCACTCTTTATTTCCAATGTGTTCCATCTTTTTTCTAAGGAGGAGTGCGGACATATACTGATTGAGGCTGTTCGTGAGGCACCAGATATCCAAATCATTCAGAGCCTGGTCAATGAGAACATGATTATGGACAAAGTTTCGGAAAAAGACTTCGATGAGGCTAGAAGCTTGGCCGCAAGTAGAGACCGCAGTGATTTCATCGAAGAATTAGACTCTTATCCCCGCAGCAAAAAACGGCGGCAGGCCTAACGCCACTTCTGGACGATGGGGACGACGCGCCCTTTGCTGAAGGCTTTTGGGGTCACACGAATGCTGATGGGGGCCTGGCGCCGCTTGTATTCCGCACAGTGCATTTTCGCAATTAATTTACGAATGAAATCGAGTGGCTGTTTGCGCTTGGCGGCAATCTCTTCCGGCGTGAGCCGCTCTTCTATGTAGTCTTCAATGATCGGATCGAGGATTTCGAAGGGGGGCAGAGTGTCTGTGTCTTTTTGATTTTCCTTGAGTTCGGCGCTGGGGACCTTTTTAATAATGGCTTCGGGGATGATTTTGATGTATTCGGCCATTTTGTAAATTTGCAGCTTGGTCACGTCGTGAAGAACGCCTAGGCCGCCCGCCATATCGCCGTAGAGCGTGCAGTAGCCCATGGCCATTTCACTCTTGTTGCCCGTGTTGAGGAGAATGTAGCCAAACTTGTTGGAGAAAGCCATGAGGATCATCCCACGAATGCGCGTCTGAAGATTTTCTTCCGTCTCATCCTGGGGCCGCCCTTGAAACAGGGGTTCCAGCAGGTGGAGGTATTCTTTCAAAATCGGCTCAATGGAAATCTGGCGCAATTCAATGCCCAAAACATGAGCCAATTGCACGGAGTCATCTACCGAGCCTTTCGAAGAGAATCGAGAGGGCAGCGTGATGGCCAGGACATTTTCGGCGCCCAGGGCCTCTTTGGCAATGCAGGCGACAAGAGCTGAATCAACGCCTCCCGAGAGCCCCACAAGTCCCTTTTTAAATCCCTGCTTATGCATATAATCTCGCACGCCAAGAACCAGGGCCGAATAGAGATCGGCTATCGGATTGATGTGGAGAGTGTGGGGCTTTTTGGGGGCGGCCAGATCGATGAGCAGATCGTCTTCCGCAAACCCTTTGGCGATTTGGATGAGATTCCCCTTTTCATCGACATAAAGGCTGTGGCCATCGAAGACGAGCTGATCGTTAACGCCCACCTGATTGCACAAGATGACAGGGCAATGGAGCGTTTTAGCTACGGCTTGGAAAACAGAAAGGCGCACATCGGTCCGCTTAAAATAGTAGGGAGAACCAGAAAGGTTGAGGAGGAGATCGGGCTTTTTGGCTTTGAGTTCTTGAACGGGGTCGCATGCGTAGCGGGTGTAGCCATCCAGCTGGCCTGAATGTTGCCACACATCCTCGCAAATGGTGATCGCAATCCGCTTCCCCTTCCATTCCCAAATGGACTCCTCGCCGCCTGGCTCAAAGTAGCGCCTCTCATCAAAGACGTCGTAGGTGGGCAGAAGCGTCTTATTTTTATAGCCAATGAGCTTGCCATCCGCAAAAACAGCCGCGCTATTGTAAAGGGGTTTTTCCTTGCCGGAAGGATTTTTCCTCGGAAGGCCCACAACGACAAAAAGTCCCTTGGTTTCAGGGCGAATTTGCTCTAGCTTCCGGGCAATCGCATCTATGAAGGAGCGATCGAGAAGCAGATCGTCGGGGAAGTAACCGGCCAATGTGAGTTCGGGGAAGAGGACGACATCGACTTTTTTTTCTCTGGCCCTGTGCAATGCCTGGAGAACTTTACGGCCATTTCCCTCTATGTCGCCAACGGTCGGATTGATCTGAGCAGCCAAAATGCGCATACGGTATTATTCTCTCGAGCCGAGCGATAATCGTCCAGTAGTTTTAATGCCCCGTGTGATATAGGGATGAAAGATGGAAAAAATATTTCAATTCCCGCGGATCCTCATCTTCATGGTCCTCTTCTCTTTCCTTTCGCTGGCCGCGGTCATCTTCACTCCCGCCTATCCAGAGCTTGCAAAGCAATTCCATCTCACCGATTTCCAAAGCCAATGGATCATGACGATCTTCTTGTTGGGAACAGCGACTGGAAGGCTCCCTTACGGCCCATTGGCTAACCGGTATGGACGAAAAAAAACTCTCTGCACCGGCCTTCTGATTTCGCTACTGGGCACGCTATTCACAATCTTTGCCCCATCCTATTTCCTCATTTGCGTCGGAAGATTCATTCAAGCCCTCGGCTGTTCGTCGACTCTCAAAATCGGCTACACAATGATCGGCGACATCCATCAAGGTCCCGCGGCAACCAAAGCTCTCTCCAAATCGATGCTTGCGTATGCTATCCTCCCCGGTATCGGAACTGCTGTAAGCGGATATCTAACGCCTTCTTTCGGTTGGCAGGGTGGTTTTTGGGTCTTCGCCCTCTTCACGATTGTGTTTTTCTTTGCTTGCCTTTCTCTTCCTGAAACTCTCAAGGAACGGCAATCTCTCCATGTGAAAGTGATCGCTCAAGGCTATGCGGCCCAGTTCAAAGATTTCTATCTCGTTCTTTGGAGCTGTCTCATGGGACTTTCTACAGCGATTATTTTCATTTTTTCCCAAGAAGCTCCCTTCATTGCGATCGATCTTCTTGGAATGACCTCTACAGCTTATGGAACGTATTACCTCATTCCTGCGATCGGGATTGCCGCGGGGTCGTTTGCAACCAACTGGATGGCCGGCAAGATTTCTCCTGCGAGAGCCATGTTGTACGGAATTATCATCATCTTATTCAGCGGAAGCCTGATGGGCGCTCTCTTTCTGGGAGGCTGGAAAAGCGGCTGGGCCCTCTTTCTCCCGCAACTCGTCGTCCAATTTGGGGACGCGATGCTCTACACCTTCGCCTCATCGCAAGGGATCACGAATGCGAAAGACAAATCGAACGCCTCAGCCATCATGCTCTTTATCAATTCGTCCCTTGCAGTCTTAGGCACATTCCTCGTGGGCCTCCTCGTGCCGCGCTCTCTCTTAAGCCTGCCCCTGGTCTTCATTTTCATCGCAGCCCTCATGATCCTCGCGTGGCTTCTTTTGCGCTCCCGCTGCCATAAAGTTTGCCGTTGACAAAAACGGATTTTCGCTTATACTCCTCGGCGTATGAGACAGAATAATCTATCCATCCATTCGGAAAATATCCTCCCCATCATCAAAAAATGGCTCTACTCCGATAAAGACATTTTTTTACGAGAACTCGTCTCCAACGCTTGCGACGCGTTGAATAAAATCCGGATCATTTTGGGGAAAGAGGCCGGCGAATGCCAGATCTCCATCTCCATCGATAAGGTGAGGCAGACCCTGACAATTACCGATACGGGAATCGGGATGAGTGAGGAAGAGGTTGAAAAGTATATCGCCCAGATCGCCTTTTCGGGAGCGGAAGAATTTGTCGAAAAATATAAGTCGCAAACAGAAAAAGATCCCATCATCGGCCACTTTGGATTGGGTTTCTATTCGAGCTACATGGTGGCCAATAAGGTCGAAATCGATACGTTGTCCTATTTGCCCGGGGCGAAGCCCGTTTTTTGGAGCTGCGACGGGAGCTCCTCTTACTCAATCGGCGCCGGAACTCGGGAAGCGAGGGGAACGAAAATTACTTTGTTCGTCGATGATGCGGAGTATCTGGAAGAGAGCAAGATCAGGGAGTTGTTGAATCGGCATTGTCGATTTATGCCGTTCCCCATTGAATTGAACGGCAAAGGGATCGGCAACCAAGACCCGCTTTGGCTAAAAAATCCGAACGAGTGTAGTGAAAAAGAGTATCTGGATTTCTATCGGGGCCTTTTTCCTGCGGATCCGGAGCCCATTTTTTGGATCCATCTAAATGTCGATTATCCGTTCCATTTGCAGGGCATTTTGTATTTCCCCAAAATCCATAGAAGATTCGACGCCAATGAGAGCACGATCAAGCTCTTTTGCAATCGTGTCTTTGTCTCTGATAATTGCAAAGACATTCTGCCCGACTACTTGATGATTTTGAAGGGGGCGATCGATAGTCCCGACATTCCGCTAAACGTGTCCCGCTCCTATTTGCAAGTCGATAAAAATGTCAGGCAGTTGAGCGCCCATATTTCGAAAAAAGTTTCCGATCGCTTGAATAAAATTGATCGAGAAAAATTGATCGCCTCTTGGCCCGATATTGAAATGATTGTGAAATTGGGCCTTTTGCAGGATGAGAAATTCTATGAGCGGGTCAAAGACATTTTGATTTGGAAAACAAGCGAAGGAAAATGGGCGACCATTGGAGATCGAAAAAAGGTCTTTTACTCCACGACGGAAAATTCACCCCTTCTGAAGCTCTACAAAGAGGAAATCCTTTTTGCAACGACGCCCATCGATACGGCTGTGATCCAGTTTCTGGAAGATAAAATGTCTATCCCTTTCCAAAGAATCGATGGGGCGCTGGATGAGAGTTTGCTCGATCCGTCCCGAGAAAAAAATCTCCTCGATGCGGAAGGGAAAACCGAATCGGCCAGACTGGCTGCCTTCATCAAAAATGCATTAGGAGATGTCGAAGTCGAAGCGAAAAGTTTAGCCTCCGACCAAGTCTCTGGCCTTGTCATCCTCGATGAAAATCAGCGCCGTTTGCGCGACTACATCACCTTGACGCAAGGAAAAAAAGGATTCGCGGCCAAAAAGACGTTCGTTGTCAACACCAACAACAAATTGGTCCAGACGATTTTCCGTTTGCAGCAAAAACAACCCGAAGTGGCCTCTTCCATCGCCAAAAGCATTTATGATCTTTCGCTTCTTTCTCAAAGAGAAGTGGAGGCTGGAGACGTAGAATCGATCGTCCATCGTCAAACAGAGATTTTGGAAAAAATGGCATCTCTGTTAGTTTGAGGAAATGGTACGTTTCCTCCTCTTCCTAGTTCCTGCTCTTCTCTCAGCAGAAATCACAGCGCTCTATCTCTCTTGGTATGGCGATCCCACATCGACCATGACCATCCAATGGCACACTCCTGAAGAGGAATTTGGAGACACCCTGTTTCTTCAAACGGATGAGGATTGGCAGCCCATTTCGGGCGAACACACCCTGCTCGAAGGGACGCGTATCCACAAAGTAGCTCTCAGCTCTTTAACCCCTGATACCGAATATTTTTTTCGCATTGGCGACGATCCGAACACCTACCACTTTCGCACCGCTCCCGACAATCTCGAGCGGCCGCTCCGCTTTCTGATTGGCGGCGATATCTACGCCAACACCAAACTCTTTCGCCGCATGAGCAAAACCGTCCTGGAAAATGATCCCCAATTCATTGTGTTTGGCGGCGACATCGCTTATGCCATCAGCGTCCACCCTTTCCGCTCCTCCGCCTTGCGCCGCTGGCTGGCTTTCCTAAAAGATTGGAAAGAAACCATGATTCTAGCCGATGGGAAAGTCATCCCTTTTCTCATTGTTCCCGGCAACCACGACATTTCCTCCGACAACTACGACATCTTTTTTTCCCTCTTCGCTTTCCCCAATAAACAGCTCTACCGCGCTGTCGATTTTGGCAACTATCTCAGCCTGATTCTTCTCGACACGGGCCATTTTCAACCCATCGAAGGGAGGCAAACCCTTTGGCTCGACAAAGCCCTCTCAGCCCGCACACAGTTCCCCTACCGCTTTGCCGTCTACCATGAAGCCGCCTACCCCTCGTTTTACCCCTACCAAGGGCTAATCCCCAAAAAGATCCGCAACAACTGGGTCCCTCTCTTTGAAAAGCACCACATCCTCGCAGCCTTTGAGAACCACAACCACGCCTTCAAGAGAACCTACCCGCTCAAAGCCAACCAAATCGACCTCAAAGGGGGAATCGTCTACATTGGAGACGGCTCTTGGGGCGCCCCTCCGCGCAGAACCCATGATCTCTGGTATCTCGATAAAAGGGCCCGCAAAAACAGCGTCACCCTCGTCGAGCTCACCCAAAACCAAGCTACCATCAAAACCGTCGACTTATTAAATAATTTACTTGATGAGACTTCCCTCTCCCCCGTCAACAAACAATTTTAATATGTATTTTTATTACTAATTAAATTATAATTATTAGCAACTAATTATAATATTATATGGCAACAGCAGCACCTTCTACATCCGCTTTTCACATGGGTCCGGACGTCATTATTCCTGACGACCAAAAAGCTAAGGACATCCAAGAAGTATGCGAAGCTCTAACTAAGTACGCCCCCTTTGCAGCAATCGCTGCTCAGGCGCTTCAGAGACGCCCAGTTACAGGCATGAGTGCTGAAATTGTTCCTGTTCAATTAACGATCAATGGCCAGCCTCAAACCGTCCCCCAACTGCGCCTCTATTTTTATCATGACGCCAATGAGCACTGGCAATTCATCACGGTGCAACCCTCCGATGGGTTCCTATGGGAAGCCGCCCTTTTTATGGTCGGTCGAGGCCCCAAGCCTGCTATCCCCTCCGAAGCCCAAGAAGGCGAACAACCCGGTGAAGCTCCCCCGCCTCCACCTCCCGCCGCACCTCCAGAAGCCGAAAGACCTGCCCCCGAGGCTAACGGTCAAGAACGAGCAGCTGCGCCCCCCCCAAGTCTAGAAGGAAGGATCGCCCCTGCTGCTGCACAGGGACAAGACCCCCTATTAAGAACGATGGTTGAACTTTTTCGAGAATTCAAAGAAGCCACAACGAAGCAAGCAGAAGAACACCGCAAGGCTATTGAAGCCCTTGCACAAAACATGCATTGCAATCGCCATGCTCCCCATGCTCCTGAAATCGTAAGGGGAAGCCTTTCTCCTCATAGCCCAGTCGTTCCAATGGAAGATGAGGCTAGCGAGACGACATCAGGACACCGTGACGCACCACCCCGAAAACGAGCTCATTCACCCTCTGCTCCTCCACCAAGCGAACTTTCCACAGAAGAAGACTTTCGTGCTAAAAGAGAAGGAGCCATCGCTAAGTGGGAAAAAATGGATCGATTTGAAGTAAAACGGCGCCGAGCTATTCATAATTGGCATAAAATAGCTCATGCAAAACAAGCTGCTTCAGAAAAAAAAAAGAGCTAGCGCAAGATCCTCGAGCTCGCATCCACGAACAAAGTCAACGTCAAGCCGAACCTCTCGGAAATGACCTGGCCATTCTCACCGAACGAATCAGGTGGATAACACAGCAATTGAACTTGTCCCGCAATGAAGCAGAACAACTCCGTCAAGAACTATCTCTATTGCGAGAAAAAAACGGTCAACTAGATGAATTGGTGCACAAAACCACACGGCAGCGAGAAGAGCAGAAGAGAGCTCGACAAGAAGCTGAATTATCAGTACAAACGGGCGAACATCGAATGCAACTTCTCGAACGGGAACTCGCGGAAGTGAAAGTCGCTGCCCATAGAGACCAAGCAACAATTCACCAATTGAGAAGAACAGCTACTGACAGACAAATTCAGGTAGACGCCATTACAGATAGATTCCGTATTCTCGAAGCCACTCATCAACGTTCTTTGGCTAGGATCGCTGAACTTGAAAAGCTCCTCCTTGAAGAAACACAAGCAAAACTGCAAGCAGCAAACAGAGTCAGAGTTTTACAAGCGGAAATTGCAGATCAGGCCTCTGCTCACAGACTTCAAGTTCGAACAGCGGTTCGTGAAGTAAGAGAAGCTTTGGAAGCTCAAATTGACGAATTGCAAGGGCGTCTTCGCGCATCTGAAGGAAGAATCGCTCATCTTGAAGCTGAGAAGGGAAGATTGACTGAAGAAAATAGGAGACTGCAGGAAGAAATTGCTGCTCTTCGAATTCAAGCCCGCTATTGGCGGCGTAAGGCGCGTCAAAACCAGCAACAGGCCTCTGCAGCGCAGCCGCAAATCAACCTGGTCCAGCCTCCACTCGCACTGTTGAGATCACTTTCTCCGGTAGTGCCACTGCCAAGAGTCCGCGAAGTGGAAGAACAGGAGCGGGATGATGAGCGCCACATGCCCTTCGTTCCGCTTCCATTTAGGGGCAATCGAGGCCCTTCGAGCCAAGCGCCCACTCCACGGCCACCTAGACCCAAACCCCCGGGTCCAAATGGCGATCACCCGCCAACTCTCGGGGCGCATTTGAGAAGCGAACCGTTACGCCGGCCTTCTTTGGCTTCGGCAGCGAGGGCAGCCTTTCCGCTTCTTAGAAAACTTTAGCTTTCGCTTGGTGCTTCTTTGCGAGATTCCTCTTCACTCGATGCTTGAACATCGGTAATAGCGGCTTTAAGGATTTCGATTTTAGCGCCGTCTACCATCTTTAAAATGAGGGTTTGCTCTTGCACTTTATCGACTTTGCCGATAATGCCCATAGCCGTTACGCGGTCCCCTTTTTTGAGGGAGCTGCGCATTTGTTCTGCTGCTTTGCGCCGTTTTTGTTCAGGGCGCCACAGGATGAAGTAGAAGAAAACGAGGGCGATACCGATCATGATCAAAGTTTGAGTCAGACCGCCGCCTGGCGCTGGGGATGCTTCTTGAGCTAAGAGAGCTCCTGCTGGAGCGAAAAAAAGTAAAGATTTGCTGAGCATAAAATATCCTCTATCGGTTTAATCCCATCTACTTTGCCTGAAAAGGATTTTTGTTTCAATTCACCTTTCCAGTACTGCGATATTTTCGATATGATAGGTGTGCGGAAATTGATCAATAGGTTGCAATTTTTTGATTTTGTAGCCCGCTTTTTGCAATTCTCGCACGTTGTCTGCTTGAGTCAGCGGATTGCAAGAGATATAAAGGATCGTTTTTGGCAGTAAATTTTTTAGATGATGCAGCGCCAGCGAATCGAGCCCCGCCCTCGGTGGATCGACAATGACGGCTTCGGGACGGATAAACGGCTTGGACAGCAGATGGGTGATCATTTTGCCTACATCGCCTTGATGGAGGGTCATGTTGCCGATGCCATTGCGAACCAGGTTTTCTTGCGCGTCGATGACGGCTTCGGGGCTTAGTTCGATCCCAATTACTTGCTGAGCTCGGCTGCTCGCCGCCATTCCCAACGTTCCTGTGCCGCAATAGAGATCATAGACGATGCCGCAAGAGGGCAGAAAGGAGAGCGCCGTATCGTAGAGCTTTTCAGCCGCCAGGGTATTGGGCTGGAAAAACGAAATAGGACTAATTTTAAATGAGAGCGTCCGGTGTTTTAAATGGAGCTCTTCCACAATGTGATCCGCCCCCGCGAGATGCATTTCAAAGAAGTTTGTTGGTTTCCCTTTTTTGGTTTGATGGATGCGCAAGAAAATCGAAATGTCGCCTGCGGCGGTGCGAACTGCCGAGACGAAGGTGTCGAGCTGGGTGCGGTTGAGGGCAAATTCGGGATTGCCAGAGACGTTGAGAATGGCCATTTTTTGACCGGTCCGTTTGGCTTCGCGCAGAGTTAAGTAGCGGAGGCTGCCTGCGTCGGCGGGAGGGAAATAGGCCTTCAGGCCAGCAGTTTCCCACCAGGAGCGGACGGCGGAGAGGACTTCGGCAAACCAGGGGCTGGCGATGTGGCACTCGGTGAGATTGAAAACGTAGGGTTCGGCTTGGGCGATCATCAGGCCGAGAAACTTTTGGCCGGCCCGGTTTTCAGAAAAGGTATATTCCATCTTGTTGCGGTAGCCGAAGGGAGTATCGCACGGAATGATGGGGTCGGGATCCTGGTTGAAGGCTTGGCGGACGCGGAGCTCTTTTTGTTTGAGCTGGGCATCGTAGCTCATTTGCTGCCAGCAACATCCTCCACAGGTACGCGCGTGGGCGCAGCGGGGTTCGATGCGGTTGGGAGAGGGGGTGAGGATTTCTAGGAGGCGCCCCTTTTTGGGAAGTCTTTTTTTGCGGGTGAGTTCGTAGAGAATTTGGTCGCCGGGGATGACGTGGGCGATCTCCACTTCATCGGCAACGCCGTAGCCTTTTGAAGAAAAAGTTTGAACCGACCCTTCCATAGGGAAGGCATTATATGGGAATTACCGTTTTCTTTTCTTCACTTTTTTCTTGCGGAGCCTGCCCGTTTTTTCGGCAGCCACCGATTCTTTTCGAAATTGTTTTCCTATTTTTTCAAGACGGATTGTTCCCACTCTGACCCTTTGTGCCGCCGCTCTATTGCCTCGGCCCACTTTTCCTAAATCTCTGCTCAGAGTTACGAGAAGATCTTCGAGTTTACTCATCGTCTCGGGTAACGGCATTTCTAAACTCCCTTTATAATTCGTTCCATACATAAGTTGGGAATTTATTGCGCAAGAATTTTTTAAAGGGTATAGAATCAGTATGCGCCAGTTGATTGTGTGGGGATTTTTTCTCCTTTCATTTTCATCGCTTTCTGCCATGCTGGTAGGAAATCCAGCTCAACCTGCTTTATTTAAGTATGGTCTTGTCACAAATCCCTATTCGGTTTCTTTTCGGTTTGGCTATTTGGATGATTGGGTCTACAAACAACGTTTCAAAGATGAGTTTAAACTGGAAGGGGTGACGCATACGCGGACGTTTATGAAGTTGTCGACCTATGCGGGATTATTGACAGTGAATATAAAAAAGCGCTTCGATCTTTACGGCATTGTGGGCAGTTCTCGCATGCAAATTGATGAGGAGATTTTTACCAAGCGAGCTTTGGGGTGGGGAATTGGAGGGAGGTTGGTCCTCTTTAAAAAGGGGAATTTCTATTGCGGCGTCGACGGCTCCTACTTTCAAACGAATCAAAAACCGCGCTATTTTGTCGTTGAGGGGCTCCCTTTCAATATTGTGAGCAAATTCCGTCTTAAATACCGCGAAACGCAAGGCGCCTTAGGAATAGCCTACCGCTTCGGCCCCTTCACTCCTTACATCAATGGAACCTATCTTCATACAAAAATAGAACCTGAGCCGCCTGTTCTTCTTGTCCGGCTTCCAGACATCAGCGAGATTGTCGATGTGGAATCGAAATCGATTCTTGGACAGAAGAGATGGGGGATGGCTTTGGGGGCGACTCTTGTTGGTTGTGAAAAGATCTCCCTCTCCTTCGAGTGGCGCGCCTTCAATCAAAACGCGCTCAACATCAACGGCGAATTGCGCTTCTAAATATTTTCACCTAGCAGCAAAAGAGGGCAATCACTTAAACTTTCGCCTCCCATAACCAAAAGGAGAAATTATGGAATCAACCCTCAGCCCAGCTCGCACACTACCTTCACACGTCCATTCCCATGGAGAATGCCAGAGCGGCGAGTGCACGCAACCCCCCTCGTATGGCAGTCTTGGCTCGCGTTCCGTGCAAAAAAGAAATTGTACTCCGTTACTTGTCGTTTTAGCGGTTTTGGGCGCAATCAATTTCTATTTATATCGGCAACTCTAATTCCGACCCGTTCTCCCACTTAAACTCACTCTATTTCAGGCAAAAAAAAGCCCTCGGCTATAAACCGAGGGCGAATGAAAATCTGGCGG
>CAYWKW010000029.1:0-18818 GCA_964458995.1 uncultured bacterium
CGATGCACAAAAATGAGCAGGTGCAGCGCGGCCACTACTTTGCGATGGTCGACGAAATCGACTCGATCCTCATCGATGAGGCGAGAACCCCGCTCATCATCTCCGGCCCTGTCCATGAGAGCCGCCAAATGTACGATGCGCTGAAAGAAGGCGTCGCCCACTTAGTGCGCATCCAGCGCGACCACTGCAACCGCCTCGCCACAGAGGCTCGCCGCGCCCTCGAAACGCTCGGCCTTCTCGAAGAGACTCAAGCGCCGCGCAAATTGACTAAATCTGAAGAGGAAACCAAAGAAGAGACCTTCAAAAAACTTTGGCTCGTAAGTAAGGGCACACCCCGCAATAAAATCCTCAAGAGGCTGAAAGAAAATCCCGATATGCGCGCCGAAATCGACAAGTGGGAAACCTATTTCTTCGGTGAAGGCAATAAAGAGGAAAAGTATGAGACGCTGGCCGATTTATACATGGTGGTCGATGAGCGCAATAACGAATATGAGTTGACCGATAAGGGGATCAAAGACTGGGGCGAAGGTAAAGAGAGCGCCGACGATTTTGTGATGTTCGATCTCGGTCATGAATATCATCAGATCGACCAGAGCGATCGAACGGAGCAGGAGAAGATGAAGGCCAAAATTGCCATTCGCGAAGAAGATGCGAAGCGCAAAGAGAGGGCCCACAACTTACGCCAGATGTTGCGCGCCCATTTGTTGATGGAAAAAGACATCGACTACATCGTCCAGGAACAGAAAATCATCATCATCGATGAAAACACAGGCCGCCCGCAACCGGGGCGCCGCTTCTCCGACGGCCTCCACCAGGCGATTGAGGCGAAAGAGGACGTCGCGATCCAAGGCGAAACGCAAACCTATGCGACGATCACGCTCCAAAATTACTTCCGCATGTACGAGCGCCTGGCAGGCATGACGGGAACAGCGATGACCGAAGCCAACGAATTCAAAGAGATCTACAAGCTCCAAGTTCTGGAGATCCCCACTTACCGCCCCTGCGCGCGCGCCGACGCCGATGACGAGATCTACATGACGGAGCGGGAAAAATACAACGCCATCCTCAAAGAGATCAAAGAGGTCCACGGCAAGGGACGCCCCATCCTCATCGGTACCGAATCGGTCGAGGTCTCTGAAAAACTCTCCCGCATCCTCAAGCAAAATAAACTCGAACACACGATCCTCAACGCAAAAAACCACGCCCATGAAGCGGAGATCATCGCTCAAGCGGGCAAAAAGGGCTCGATCACTTTGGCCACCAACATGGCGGGCCGAGGCACCGACATTAAGTTGAAAGAGGGCGTGCGCGAAGTGGGCGGCCTTCACGTCATCGGCACCACGCGCCACCAGTCGCGCCGAATCGACCGGCAGCTTCGGGGCCGTTCCGGCCGTTTGGGCGATCCCGGCTCCTCCAAATTCTTCGTCTCCTTTGAAGACTCTCTCATGCGCCTCTTCGCCTCGCCGCGCATGACCGCCCTCTTGCAGCGTTTCCGTCCGCCCGAAGGGGAACCCATCTCTGCCAAGGTGCTCAATAAATCGATTGAGACGGCGCAAAAGCGAGTTGAGCAGCGCAACTACACCATCCGCAAACACACTCTCGAATACGACGATGTGATGAATAAGCAGCGCAAAGAGGTTTACTCCTTCCGCAACGATCTCCTCTTTGCCCCGTCGCCCATCCAAATCGCCGATGAGATCCTCGAATCGGTGGCCCGTCAAATCATGACAGATGACCGGAAAGCCCTCTCCACCCATTTCCCCATCTCCTTTGAGCCGGGCACCCAAGAAAAAGAGATCCTGGAGAAGGTCGTTAGCGGCTTCCAGCAAAAGATCTTCTTCCAGCGGCAGCTCCTCTCCTCTTTCCGCCCTGAGCTCAACGATGCGGAAAAAGCGCAAAACGTCCTCCATGAAGTGATCCGCAATCTGATGATTCGCAAAATCGACCAACTCTGGCAAGAGCACCTCCTTCAAATCGACCACCTCCGCTCCGACGTCCACATGCGCACGGTGGGACAGAAGGATCCCCTCCTCGAATTCAAACACGAATCGTTCTCCCTTTTCGAGACATTCTCCATCCACCTGCGCCAGGAGATCGCGCGCGACCTCTTCCGCTTCGAGATGATGCCGCAGCCGCCTGCCCCCACAACCCGAACGCAGCGCCTCCCCACGCTGATCCAAGGAGCGTAAATGAAACTGCGAACCCTCATTTTAGGCCTCATCGCCCTCAGCTTTGCCGTATCGCTCTTTGCGGCGCCTATGCCTCCAGCCAGCACCAATCAATATGGCCAAGTGACTCTAGAATCGCTCAACGCCGCCGGCCTTGTGAAACTCAGCGGAACCACCATTTCTAACGCTCTGCACCTCACTGGCAGTCTGATTACAAAAGATGCTGATATTGGCTCACTTGACATCATGGGAGAAGCGAATCTCACCGACACCACCATCAACAGCAGCAGCTATGTCATGGGCTCGCTGCAAGCCACCAAATCAAACTTTTTACAATCGATCACCCTCCTCAGTCAAAAAACACTTTTTACCTCCTGCCATTTGCAAGGAATTACTATTCGTAAAGATGAAAGTTACAAAGGCAAACAAACAATTGAATTGAGACAAGGAACTATTGTAGATGGTCCAATTCATTTTGAATCTGGGAATGGAGAAGTAATTATTTCATCGAATTCAAAAGTTTTTGGTGCAGTGACTGGTGGTAAAGTAATTAAGAAGCCTTGAAATTATCGATCCGAAACACTATAATTACTCGCTCGATTAGGGTTAATTATGGCTATATACACAAATTTAATTACTGCGTGTAATCAATTTTCTGCTTTAGCGGAAAACAATCCCCGCTTTCGCCCATCACAAAAAGATTTATTTGCATCGATCGCGGCCCTTTTTCCAAGACTAGGACTTGAAACACCTACGGCACTTGATAGGGATGTATATTACCATCAAGCAAAACTTGTAAATGGAGGAGAAACCTTTCAAGCTTGGTCAGGAAGTCTCCAGCGTTTAAGACCATTGGCTAGCAATTATTGTCTTACCTTCAATGAAATTATTTCCTCACTTCGAAATCCGCTCAGCGCCCCCCAAACGCTTAAAGAAAAATTTGAACGCCTTGGAAATGCCCACCTCGAATTCGCAAGAGCCTTCATTCTTGAAATGACTAAGGCTGCGCCAGAAACTCGAACTGTTATTCATTATAAATACCCCGAAACGCTCGCTCTCCTACACGACGTGGTTCTTCCCCATTTTGAATACTTAAAGCCCCAAATTGACTCCCTGGATGAAAACCTCCTCACGCTGACTCTTCCTTGTCTTGCCGTTGAAAAACTTCTCGCCGGCCCGAGCGTTCTCCCCGAATTTTTTCTCCCCTACAAAGAGCTTCTCATTAAAAAAAGCGCAACTTGGAAAGATCTCAGCACGGAAGAGAAACAGAAACTACATCGAAAGATTTTGGGTGAAGAAATAGAGCTGGCTCCGTGTACTCAGCAGCTATACCAGTCGATCCGGCATATTATCACTGAGATTCACAGAAACCAAGAGCAACGAAAAGAATTCAGCATGATTCTGAAGTGGTTCTTAAACGGAATTGAGAATCAGTAAATTGAAACCCAACATTCAGGTTTTCAAGAAGGGCTGACGATGGGAACAAATTGGGATGCCAATTTTCTTACACCGCCCCAAAGCCAATCAGCCGAAGTCGTAGCGGCCCAAGACGTCCATTCCCCAAGAACGGCTTTCGCTTTGCCGAGGCTCGACTCGGGTCTTGGGTTTCTAAGAGCGGCTGCGACCTCCTCTTCACCTTCTTCCAATATCGGCCCCATTCGCGCGACACCCTCGTCCGCAGGAGAAAGAACATCATGTAAAGCGGCCCCACTGAAATAATTATCAAAACTCGCCCCAAGTAGGGCTCCATTCAGGGTTCTCATTCTACCAAGAGCTTCGATACTATAGATCTCACCCAATTGAGCAATCGACATTTTACGCTCCCGAACAGCATGAATTATAGCGATTCTCTCAGTCATTAATGAAATTCTCTCCGTTGAAATAAAAACTGGATATTTATCGGCAATTTTCGTCCAAAACCTACTTTGTTCTTGCGGATCAAATAATTCTTTTAAGATTTTCTCTAATCTTGAACCGGGAGCTGGGATTAATTTTTTTTGCGCCCATCGATGGTTTTTCCAGGCAAATGTTTTAGGCAAAGTTAAAGCGTCTCTAATGCCTAATGATTTTTCAGGGAATGAGTTTCCATTATCAAACTTAACCACTCTGTCAATTGTGGTGCTATCTCCTTTGAAATGAACATTCCAATTGTTATCATGTCCATCAAGGTCACCGATCAAGTAATCGAAAATGGCCATGATTTGCAATTGTTCTAATTCATCAGGACTAAAATGCTCTCTATTTTTAATTCCTGCATTATCGGCGCTTTGACCGCCTGCTTCAAATATCTGATAGGAATGGCCCTTCTCATCCGTATCGGTTGGAGGCACTACATCGAAGCCAAAGAAGTCGCTGGCTTCATAGGCAACGGTTTCAGCTTGCCGCGGATCATTTTTACAAACTTCTTCTTGGGACCGTAAAATCAGAGTCGTCCCTTCATTTACAAATCTTGGATCCTTCCCATGGTCTTTTCTAACCATGGTTCTCCTTCCATCTAAACCATGGCCAAATAGAGCTCCATTGACGCCTGCTCCTGCTGGTATAAAAGCATTTCCTCTCATCTCAGCTAAATGCGTCTCTGTATAAATCCTTTCCCAATGTCTATAAGCCAATTCACTTTTTTTAGAGCGAACCAAATCTTCTTCCTGCATGTCTTGAGCATCCTGCAATTCTTCCTGTACTCTTTCATAAATCTGCCCACTGCGAGTAAAGGCTTCTTGAACCTTTCGATCAATGGTGCCTGCTTGTGGAACAAATCTTCTGATATTTTTATAGTACTGAACCGTTTTGACAGGATCTAGGCCCGGATCAACACCACATGCTCTCTGGGTATAGGCGGCCAAACGAGCTAAACGGTATGAATTTCTGAAAAAGACCCAATTGACAAACCGCTGGAACCGTGTCAAACGCACAAGAGAGATTTTCCCCTGAGCATTTATATCTACATCGAGCTCATCATCAGAATAGTTCCTAAAAAGCGCCAGATCTTCTCTCGCGTCTTTCAAAGCTCTATCCCGATAAACCACTTGATAGGGGGCGCTTCGGCAACAATTAAACAAATAGCTCATATTACTCAATATATTTTATACCAATTATACAACTTTTTACTTTATGTATCAAGATATTAGTCATATCGCAACCCATTATAACGCAATGACTTATTATCCTGTTTACATTCAACTAAATATTATGCTATAATTATACTAAAAATATAGTTAATAATATGGCATCAGGAATTTCATCGACTTCTCTTGGAGAGCTTTTGTGGTATATCTTTAAGTACCCATTTGTCCAAATAAAGGAGTGCGTTCTCTCCTCATGTGGGATATTCGACTTCTACGTAAACAGAACCATGAAGTCTGATGCATTGAAAAGAGCAGTGGATCAGATTCTAGTAGAACGAATCCAAAATCCATCCCAGAAAGAACGTGTTATTTCCGAAATTTTCGACAACTGCTTTCCTAAAAATTCCTGGTGGGTGAATGCGAAAAGACAAGCCATCGAAAAATTATACAATGAAAGAGCCGCCGCCGCGCCTGTCCCACCTCCCGCACAGGAAGCTTCAAATGAGCCTATTGCCGTAGTTGCTGATCATTTGGAAGAGCCTAAAGAGGAAAAGGAAGTTGTTGAAGCTTTAGCCGCTCACATCACCGCCCCCCCCCCAAAAGCAACTCCTTCCGAATGGGGTAAGTGGGCAACGATTCAAGTCACAGCGTCTGCCCGCTTAGTGTTGTTAGGCGTAATTCGTCTTGCAGAAAAATTGAATCCATGGGGATCTGCTCCCGCTCAATTGGAACAGCCAGCGCCCGCGGCCCCTGCACAACCGCCACCGCCTGCTGACAGCCCAGCGCCAAGGAACCCTTTGCGGAATAGGTTTGAACGAATACGTTCTGAGAATCAGATGATGACTTGCAATAGCCCCGACGAAGCCAGCAGCATACTCAAAACAATGCTCCTCAATATCTTTGCTGTCGCTGGAGAGATTGAAATCGGCCAGACAGTAGTTCAGTTACTCCCACCCAATGTGGAACAATTAGTTGTAAGTTCTACATATGATCAACATAGATTGGAAAAATCGGAATGTACGATTCATCTTTCTCAAGAACAATCCACTTCTTTGAAAGCAATGTGGTTTGTTAATCTTAATATTAATGTAAAGAAAGACATTCATGCCACTATCCACCACCTTGGGAATAGAATCACTTTTAAGCCGGGTGACATTATTGGCAAAATACGTGGGTTAGAAGGTCGAACGTTACTTTCAGTTATTTACAACCCGCATGAAGAAGAAAGTACGTTACAAGTCGTGGTAGCCCCTCTTTCAAATTCATCTGCAGAAGAAGTGAAATATTGGACAAAGGAAGACTTTAACAATACTTTTGGAGCCCTTAAATGGCCCATCGGCAGCCTAGTCGCTGCAGCGAGTGGTGGCGCTTCTGTGTCTGCTGCTGCTGCTGCCAATCATATCCCAGGCGATGATGGTGAAGAAGTTTTTCGTTTCTCTGGTTGGGATAGATAATTTCTCCCCCTTTGCTTTCTAAAAAATAGGGTATCAGGTAGAAGGAGAGGATATGATTCTCCTCGCCGAAATCGCCAAACAGCCCGCCAAATTTGACTGCCTCAAGCACCCCGTTGTTCTACAACTGGAATCCTTGACTTTTTCTCCTTTTCATCTCATCGCATTGATCCTTTTCGTTTTGGCCATCATCCATACTTTATGCGTGTACAAAGTGCATGAATGGGCCCGCCGCCTTGAATTGAGACAGAGACGTGTGCGAGCGGGGAAAAAACGGGAGAGAAGCTTGGGCGTGCAAATGCTCTACTTTCTTTCAGAGGTGGAGGTCGTTTTCGCTTTCTGGGCCATCCCGCTGTTCATTTGCATCGCCATCCTGTACGGCTGGACCATCGGCCTGGAATATATCAATACCCGGGACTACACCGAGCCTTTGTTTGTCGTGATCATTTTGGCTATGGCCTCCACGAAGCCGATCATCCACATCGCCGAGTCGATGATCTTTTGGTTTGCAAAAGGGTTGGGGGGCTCGCTGTCCGCATGGTGGTTTGTACTGTTGACGGTGGGGCCTCTGTTGGGTTCGTTCATTACGGAGGCGGCAGCCATGGCTCTCTGCGCGCTTTTGCTCTCGAGGCAGTTCTATGAATATCACCCCAGTAGGAAATTAGCCTATGCTACTTTGGCTCTCCTTTTCGTGAACATTTCTGTGGGCGGCGTATTGACCGACTTTGCTTCGCCCGCCGTGTTGGTGCTGGCCCACTGTTGGAAATGGTCCATGGCCGATATGTTCGTGGACTTTGGGTGGAAAGCCATGGTGGGGATCGTGATTTCCAATGTGCTCTACTGGTTCTACTTTAGAAAAGAGCTCCATATGCTCAGTGTTAGGAGAAAAGCGGTCAAAATCTTCGCCGAATATTCTTCCAAACCGGCTGAAAAACCGATCCCGGTCTGGATTACTCTCATCCATATTCTGTTTATGGCTTGGATTGTGTTTACTTCTCATTACCCAGCCATTTTTATCGCCAGTTTTCTCTTTTTCGTGGGATTTCATCAGGCGACGCGCTCCCACCAATCTTCCCTTCGGCTGGCAAGGCCCCTCTTGATCGGTCTCTTCTTGGCGGGACTGGTGATTCATGGCGGGCTGCAGGGCTGGTGGGTCGTCTCCGTTCTGCACGAACAAAGCCCCCTCGCTGTCATGGGAATCGCCATTGCCCTAACGGGTTTTAATGATAATGCCGCCATCTCCTATCTAACTACCCTGGTCCCCAATTGGGGCGATATTTACCAATACGCCGTCTTCACAGGGGTCATCGCGGGTGGAGGCCTGACAGTGATCGCCAATGCCCCCAATCCTGCAGGCTACGCCATCCTGAAGAAGCACTTCGACCGGGGGATCAAACCCCTGCAGCTCTTGGTGGCAGCCCTCATCCCGACCCTCATCCTCTATGCAGTGTTTTACTTCTTCGGACCTCTGTTTTAAGTCATTTATAATAAGATGGTTTGGAACTGGCAGCTGCTTGAGCGGCCCTGTTTTGCTCTCCGGGTAGCTCAGAAGGTGTGAGAGTTCGTTTTCCGTTTTAGGACATAGGCGCTAAGACCCCATCCAAGAAGGATAAAGGCGAGGAAGCTAACCCAATCGGGCAGGATGCCAGCCCGATCGACAGGAATCACCCCGCCAAGCGCCGCCAGGGCTATAATGATCCCCATGATTGCGTCGCCCCCGATGATGCCCGAAGCTAGAAGGATCCCCTTTTCTTGAACGAGCTCATCTTGGCTCTTTTTGTTCACATAGGCCCTCACAAGCCCGCCCACCATGGTCGCAGTGGACAGAGAGAGGGGCAAATAGAGCCCGAGAGCAAAGGCAAGAACCGGAATCCGCAGAATCATAACGAAAAAGCCGAGCACAACCCCGATCCCCACGAGCATGTAAGGCAAATCTCCGCTAATCACCCCTTTTACGATCATCGACATGAGGGTCGCCTGCGGGGCAGGCATCACTTTTGAGCCGATTCCATAAGCTTGGTTCAAAATATAGATTGTGTAGCCCAATGCCAAAGAGGGGATAATGACCCCGATGATTTCAGCTATCTGCTGGGATCGGGGAGTTGACCCTAAAAGAAAGCCCGCTTTCAAATCTTGCGCTGTAGTTCCAGCCATGCAAATGGCGCAGCATGCCACGCATCCCATAGTCATAGCGGAGATGAGATAAAGCCTCTCCGTCCAACCCAATAAAACGAAAATGATGCATGTAATTAAAATTGTCGTAATGGTCATTCCTGAAACAGGGTTCGATGTCGATCCGACAAGGCCCACCGTAATGGATGTGACTGCAACGAAGAAGAAGCTCAAGATCACCAGAAGGACGATGGTCAAAAGGTTCATGGGAAGTGTGGGAAAAACCCAGAGGAAAATGATCACAGCCAAAGACCCAATCAGCAACCACGCCATCGAGATATCTTTTTCTGTTCTCGGCAATTGGGCCCGCTCTTTATAGCCTCCAAAAAGCTCCTTCACACTGACATGGAGCGTTTTGTAAAGAAGGGGGGCGATTCTGACTAAGCTAAACAAGCCGCCAACAGCAAGACAGCCTGCGCCAATATAGCGGACATAATTGCTCCAAATATCATCTGCGCTCATTTCGCCAATCACCGTCTCTGAGGGATAGATTGCAGTAGCGCCGAGTCCAAATTCCATGATGAGGGGAATGATCACCCACCAGGCCAAAACACCACCGGCAAACATGTAACCAGTAATCCGCGGGCCAATGATATAGCCCACTCCCAAAAGGGCCGGGGTCGCATCGATCGAAAATTCGGCCTTTTTCAAAAACCCAAAGACCCAGGTAAACGTCTCTTTCCAGAGGAAAATCATATTGGAGAACACTTTATAAACCGCGGCCGCAATCAACCCCCATAATGCCATGAGAGCCGAATGGTGGCTCCGCTCTCCCGCCTTTAAGATCTCGGCGCAAGCCGTCCCCTCAGGGAAAGGCAACTTCTTATGCTCTTCGACAATGATATAGCGGCGCATCGGGATCATAAACAAGATCCCCAACACTCCTCCGAGCGCAGAAAGCATAAAGATCCGCCCAATGGAGGGAGAGTCACCCAATAGAATCAGAGCCGGGATGGTAAAAATAACCCCCGCTGCCAACCCTTCGCCCACTGTGGCAATCGTCTGAACGATATTGTTTTCCAGGATCGTCGAGTTTTTAAAAAGAAGCTTTAAGACTCCCATCGACATGATCGCCGCTGGAATCGAGGCCGAAACGGTTGTGCCAATTTTTAAAGCCAGGTAAGCATTGGCTACCGCAAAAAAGAACCCAAAAATAAGGCCTAAAATCGTCGCTCTTAGGGTAAATTCCTTCACATGCGTCGTAGCTGCAATATGGGGCTGGTGAGATTCAGACATAGATAAACTCCTATCTATACGACCCTATGCCAACTCTCAAATTATTATTCTATAACGAAGTGGGAGGCTTCTGCGCATCGGGCGGATTGGAAACGGGCGGGTTGGCAGACAATCTTTGAACGGGAAGGCGGAATTCATATTGGGTTGCATTGAGAAAAATATAGACCCCCAGCTGGCGATAGATGGTCCCATCCCGCCCGGTCTTCTCTGCTCTCCCGCGCAAGAAATACGACCGTTGCACAGCTTTCGGCTTATTCCCCGTAATGGATAGAGACGCCGGCGGCAATGAAAAACGGGGCGAATCGGCGTCCCTGGTCGGAATCTTCTCCCACGGGAGCTCATTTTTCAGGAGAATCTCCTTCACTTCCATAAATGTCCAATCGGCCAAACGCTCCATTTCCATTGTTTCTAAATAGTTCATCTCTTCCTTATAAAGTTTCAAAGGTTGCTTTACTAAGGGAATAAGGCAAATCTCAACGACAACAAAGGCAATTAAAATCTCAAGGAGAAGAAATGCTCTTTTACGCATAAGGGCTGAATTATAATGCGGCTGAATAAAAAGTTGAACTATTTTTGTTTCGCGGCTATACTCTAAGAAATTATGCTACAAACGAAAGCGCTATACAACCTTTTGCGTCTCAATGCGGCGGAGGACTCCTCTCTGAGGGCAGATCCTTGGGCGCTTGAGGATCTCCGTTCTCTTGATTTGGAGACCCTTTTTGCCCGTCTGCAAAAATATACTGTACAGTTGGACAAGAGTTCTTTTTTTGAGTTTGCTGAAAAGTGCGATACGCCTGAAGAGCTGTCTGATCTTCTTTTGCCCGATGCGGCCGAGGAGAAAAAGCGGGATCCCTTTTATTTGATTGTGTTTGAGCTTTGGCGCCGTCTATTGCCTGAAAAGCAGTCCCTCTCCATTTTTTGCGACGAACTCGATCACCGCATTGTCCAGTATGATCAAGGAAACCTTGAAAGCGACGAACCCATTCAAGATGCGCTCGCAAATCTTCTAGAAGTTCTCGATGAAAATGCCGATTCGGGCGCACAGCCCGAAGAGATATTCGAAGCGATTTGCGATTTTTGCGCCCACGATTTAGAGAGCTTTCTCTATGATTATAACGCCGACTTGCTAGATGGCGGCAATTCTCTCTATGCATCTGAGCTCATCGAAGGTTTTTCCCCCTATGTTACGGAGCCCATTTGGTTCGATTTCCTGCGGGTGCGCCTTTTAGCATTTACCGATATTGGGGATGCCAATATTGCCATGCACCGCCTTTTGGAGAGCGACCTTGAACTGCCCCTCGTTTATGAGATGCTCCGTTTTCTTGCCACGAACGGGGAACATGAGCTTTTTGCCCTCGCTGTAAAAAAAGCGCTCCCTCTTCTGTCAACGCAAGAGGAACTCAATGAAGTGATCGCTATCACCTCTGACTACTATCGCCGTTTAGATGAGGATGAACTGGAGAAGTCGGTTCAAAAGCTCATGAGACAAACAAGCGGCCCCCCCAACCCCTCAGACCTCAAAACTCTTCAGCAGCTCCTAAAATTCTCGTAAAAAATAGAACCTGTTGTTAAATAACAAAATAAAGGTTCTGGGCGTGAAGATGTTCGCAGATGCGTTATGGGAAGAATTATATACTCAGAGACTTCTTTCCTTTAATCATCGGGCAATCTATTTGAAAGCGCTCACTCTGGCGAGGAGAATTGAAGTTCGATCCATCGTGGAAGTTGGTGTTTATGCAGGTCACTCCTCAGAATTTTTTAGACTCCTGTTTCCCAAAGCAACTCTCTACCTAGTCGATCCTTGGAAGGCAACGAAAAATTACCTTAAGAAAGAGGCAGGTCCCATGTCTCAGGACACCCAAGCTTATACTAAGGCCTATGAAAGGGTAAGAGAGATGTTTAAAGACGATCCGGAAGCTCACATTCTAAGAATGACCTCGCAAAGAGCATCCAAACAAATTCCCGATGGAATCGATCTTGTCTTTATTGATGCCAATCACAGTTATTCGTATGTGAAGCGAGATATTCGTCTTTGGCTGCCTAAAGTACGACCTGGGGGTATCCTTTCGGGCCACGATTATAATCCTGACAAATTCCAAGGAGTTGTCAGGGCCGTTGATGAAGCTTTCGAGAAAGATCTGATTTTAGGTTTAGATCACGTTTGGTCAATCATAAAATAGCCACTGGCTGAAAGTGGATGTAATCGCACGCAGCCAGAACATACCGAACGCCTCTCGCTTCGCCAAAGAGAGGCGGGATGCCGGTCTTGATATTGTGCAGGTGGCCAAATACACAGATCTGAATTCCATGCTGTTCCAGAATTTGAGCTGCTCTTGATGGCTTTAAATCGGCTCCAATGGGCGGATAGTGGGTCATGGCAATCCGCACTTTCGCATCGGGATTCAGCCCTTTCAAGCTCATTTTCAACCGTTCGATCTCCCGGTCAAAGAGCTTTTGGGAAAATTCCTCTTGAACCAACTCTTCGTTGTCTTTATTTTCCCTCGGATTTTCCCTAAATTCGATGAACTGGCCAAAAGAATATTCGGGAGTATCCCAAAGGCGAGCTCCTCCAATAGTGGCCTCTTTCCAATTGAAGACATTGTTTTGAATGAGGTGGATGGAAGGGGGAAGCACAGGCGCAATCTTGCTCAGCGAACCCCACCAGTAGTCATGATTTCCCTTGATCATCACTTTTGTGCCTGGCAATTCATGAACCCATTGCAAATCGGGCACTACCTCATCGATCTTCATTGCCCAGGACAAATCGCCAGGAACCAACACCAAATCGTCAGGTTGGATTAAGGCTCTCCAATTCGCTGCAATTTTTTCCGCGTGGCCTTCCCAATTCGGGCCAAAAACGTCCATGCTCTTATTTTTCACACCAAAACTCAAATGGAGATCGCCGATGGCCCAAATGCGCATGAATTAAAAAATAGCAAAACTTAAAAATGATAGCCATCGGGGATTTTTGTGCCCGCGGTGACGATGATGATTCCATCTCGAACAAAGATCCCCTCCCCATCGTAGGTGGTGTGCTTTGCTTTGTTGATCAGCTTCACTTTATTGCCGATTTGGACATGTTCATCGATGATCGCTTTTTCAATGAGGCAATTTTCTCCGATCCAATAATCTGGCTCCATGGGCTTGCCCTCAAAAAGGGGGGGCATGTAGAAATGGTTGCCCATCATTACCGTGTCGCGGATGATGGTCCCTTTTTTGATGTGGGAACGGAGGCCTATCACACTATTGGTGATCTCTTCCGCCTCAATGATGCACCCTTCGCAGATGATCGACTGGGTGATTTTAGTTTGTTTGATTTTAGGGCCGGGGAGGAAGGTGGGGCGGGTATAGATCGGATTCTGTTCATCATAAGTATTAAGCCCTTTTGCAGAGTGGGTCAGAATCAAGTTCGCTTCGTAATAGGAAGCGACGGTTCCGATATCTTCCCAGTAGCCGCAATAGACGTAGGCGGCGGTTTTCTTCTTCTTGACCGCAGTCGTAATTAGGTGATAGCCAAAATCATCTCTTCGATCTTGATTTAGCAAAGAGACCAGCGCCTCCCGTTTAAAGACATAGATGCCCATTGAGCCCAGATAAGACGATTCTTTACACGGTTTGATATTCCATTCTCTATAAAAGCCATCGGTAAGCTTGAACTTTTCCAAGACCTTTGCCTCTTTTGGCTTTTCGACAAAATCGACCACCGTGCTGTTTTTATTGATTTTAAGAAGCCCCATCCTCTTTGCCTCTTTTTCCAGAACGGGGATGGAGGCGATGGTGAGGTCTGATTTTTTTGCCTGGGCGAAGCTTAGCATGTGTTGGAAGTTGATGTTATAGAGTTGATCGCCCGAAAGAATCAGAAAATAGTCGGCGGAAGACTTTAAAAGGGTGGGCAGATTTTTCCTGACGGCATCGGCCGTACCTTTGAACCACTCTCTTTCACCTTTTTCATTTTCCTGGGGCGTTAGAACATCGACGGAGCCAGGATTGTAGTGATCGAAGTGGTAGGTTTGGCTGATATGGTGCTGCAGTTCACCAGACAAGTACTGAGCGATGACGAAGATTTGCCGGAAGTCGGAATTGATCGAATTGGAGATGGGGATATCGATCAACCGGTAGCGGCCGCCGTAGGCAACGGCAGGCTTTGAGTGGTGGATCGTGAGGGGATGCAGCCGCGTTCCTTGCCCACCAGCAAGGATGATGGTAGCCACATCGATAGACTGTTTCCGCATAATTCCCCCCTATAATGCGAAGGGAATTCTCTGGCAAGCCCAAGGCGAAAGGAAGGAACAGGATAGTAGGACCTAATTGATATTCTAACGCCAACTCCACTATGCACAGCTGAAACGAGGAAACGATACAACGATGTAACGATGGGAGATTTTTTGCGCTTTTGGCGCAATTTTTCCCCTATCGTTCTTATCGTTAAATCGTTACTTCGTTTTTTTGTGTTCGATTCCAAAAAAACTCAACTGGCCCCTTCCTTCCCATCCTTTTCATCATGTTCATCCTGTTCTTTGCTCTTGCTTATATCGCGTGTGGATTAGGTGGATTCGATGGCGTGGGCCTTCCCAGGAACGAAAAGGTTCGCATTGTAGCTGGAACGGACAAAGGGGCCGCAATACATATGCTTCACTCCCAGCTGGAGCCCAAAGCCTTCCCATGCTTTAAATTGATCGGGATGGACAAACGACTTAACACGCAACTTGGAACGGCTCGCCTGAAGATATTGGCCAATCGTAATAATGTCACAACCCGCTTTTGCCAAATCCCCAATCGTCTCCCGTACCTGTGCATCGGTCTCTCCGAGCCCCACCATAATCCCCGATTTGACATAATGCACCTTGCCCGACGCTTTCGCCGCCTTCAAAATGCTCAGCGTCCGGTCATATTCAGCCTTGTGGCGCACGCGGGAAGAGAGGGCCCTGACCGTTTCAATATTGTGGTTAAAGATCTCAGGTTGTTCGGCTAACGTAATGTAAAGCAGCTTTACATTACCCGAAAAGTCGGAAGTCAATACCTCGATTGTAACGGCTGGATTGTGGTTGCGGACCTCCCGAATAATTGCGGCAATGTGGCCTGCCCCCTGATCTTCCAAATCGTCCCGCGCCACCATAGTGATCACGGTGTGCTTGAGGCCCAATTCTTTGACGGAAAGGGCGATTCTCAACGGCTCGTCTGCTTCAGGGGCTTTGGGAGTTTTGCTAAAGTCGATATCGCAAAAGCCGCAGCTGCGGGTGCACTCTTTGCCCAAGGCCAAAAAGGTGGCCGTCTTTTTCGTATAACATTCGAGTCGATTGGGACATTTTGCCTCTTCACAGACGGTGTTCAGCCGATACTTATCGATGATAGCGTTGGTTTGAAAGATCTGTCCTCCTGCCGGCAGTTTCCGGTGGAGCCAAGAGGGAAAGCGGCCTACGCCCTCTTCAGGATTTTCAGGAAGTACATTCAACTTTGTCATCGTTTTGCTTTCGGAGGAAAGTTAATGGGAGTTTCATTGGCAATGAGCGCCGCTTCATGCCACGCCTCGGCCAAAGTTGGGTGGGCGTGGATCGTCTCCATTACCGACTCTAGCGTGAGTTCATTTTGGATAGCAAGCGCCATTTCAGCAATCAGGTTGGAAGCCTCATGGCCAATGACGCACGCCCCCAAAATCTGCCCTGTCTTCTTCTCCGAAATCACTTGTGCAAACCCTTCCGTATCCATCGAAGCTTGCGCCTTGCCCAAAGCCATGAACGGATAAGATCCCGACACAGCGTCAAAGCCCGCCTTTTGAGCCTGTTCCAATGTCAACCCTACCGTCGCAATCTCTGGCGAAGTAAAGACGACAGCAGGCACCGCCTCATAGTGGATCGCCTCATCGATGTCGCACGCATTGCTGGCGGCCACCATCCCCTGATGCGAGGCCACATGCGCCAACATCCACTTTCCCGTCACATCGCCGATGGCATAGATGCCCCGCACCTCGGTTTCCATTCTCTCATTGGTTTCAATATAGCCCTTTTCAGCCAACTTGATCCCCGCTTTTTCCAAATTCAGCCCTTCGGTATAAACCCTTCGGCCAATGGACACCAAAGCGAAGTCGGCCTCCATCCTCTTCCCATCCGTAAAAGTGATCTGAACATGCGACTTCTGATTTTCAATGCCCTTCACCATCACATTGGCATGAATATCGACCCCTTTTGCCGTAAAGGCCTTGGTCATGAATTGGGCGATCTGGGTTCCTTGAGCCGTCAATATCGTCGGCATGGCCTCTAAAATCGTCACCTTCACTCCCAATTCTGCAAATAGCGAGGCGAACTCGCAGCCGATATACCCGCCCCCTACAATCGCCAAACTCTTAGGTATCTCGGTCAATTCCAAGATCGACGTCGAATTCAAAATCCGGTCATGATCGCAAGGGAACGCTTTTACATCCAAAGGGACAGACCCCGTTGCGATGATGATCTTTTCAGCCTCAATGTACAAACTATCCTGTCCCATCACTTTTAACAGCTTGGGCGACTCAAAAGAGGCCATGCCCCTATAAATCGTAATCTTGTTTGATCGAATTAATCCCTCAAGACTGGTCCGGATTTTCCCCACCACCTGATCCTTTCTCTTCTTCATTTGATCATAGTGAAAGGAGACATGCCCAACCTGAATTCCAAAATCCTTGGCCCGCTTTACTTGATGAAGAACACCCGCACTAGACAGAAGCGTTTTTGTGGGAATGCAGCCGACATTCAAGCAACAGCCGCCCAGCAACTCCTTCTCGATCAATGCGACCGATTTGCCCAATTGCGCAGCTCGAATTGCCGCCACATAGCCGCCTGGGCCCGATCCAATCACAGCGACGTCATGCTTCTTTCTTTCAGCCATATATGCACTCCCTAAAAATACCAATTATAAGAAAAAGCCCTCTTTCCATATACTCTGTTTTTAGTGGGTGTTATATGAAGCCGAAAAAGCGTCAAAAAATGTGTTATAATTGTGAAGGGGAAATCGATCTAGACGTCATCGTCTGTCCCTATTGCGCAGCCGATCTTCGAGAGGAGAAGCCTGAGCAGCAGCGCCCTACCTACAACCCCACCGTCTCCGTTAAAAATCTCAATACCCAGCAATCCCTCTACCCCCAACACACTCCGAAAGCGCCCCCCGCCCCCGAAGAGGAAGAGTTCCTTCCCCAACAAGCCGCCCTTGTCGTTGAACCCGAAGAGGAGAAAAAGAATATTTGGGGCCCCATCATCCTCCTGGCCCTCGGCTCCCAACTCCTACTCCTAGGCCTCCTACTCCTTCTTTTCTCCCACAAAGGCGCTCTGATCCTCAAGTGGGACGCCCGCCTTTGGTATATCTATATCGGCGCCTCGCTCCCCCTCCTCATCTTCGGCTACAAATCCGTCTCCAAATTAAGCCAGTAGCGGGTGTAGCGAAGATCCCCCGTCCTTAGATAGGTTTGAGTAAGTTTGACGGAACGGTTTCCTTGCCGCTCCGCGAACCAAAAGTTTTTACTAAGCGATTTGGCTTGCTAGTCGATCCTTCTCACACCTTCTGAGCGACGAATTGGTGGGTCGTTGTGACAAGGCCGAGGCGGTCGGCTTCTACGAAGGCCTCCCCATCTTGGATGAGGCGGTCGAAGAGGGCATTAAAGTGGCGCGGAAGGATCTTACAGGTGACCAGGAAATTGAGAACCTTCGTAACGCGGGAATAGAAACGGTCCGCATTTTCAATGAGGGGGGCCTGATACCCGCCAACGCTGGCATTCTCGTTGATCAGGACCTTAAAGCCCGCTTTTTCGAGATGGTCGGCATACTCCTTTGCGGTTAGGGTCCCAATGGCGCCAATCAGCGGCTTGACGCGGCGCATCAGACTCACATGGTGGGGATTCTTCTTGTCGTATTTGTCATAGCAAAGCCAATCGAGACAGGAGAGCTTCGCTCCTGGTTTCATGATGCGGTGGATGTCCTTGAGGAGTTTGTGAAGATCTTTGGCTAGACTGAAAACTTGAATGTGATAGACAGCATCCAGAGAATTGTTTTCGAAGGGAAGGGGAAGGACGTTCAAATCGCCAAAATGAAATTGGCAAGGCAATTTCTTTGCCAGCGCATATTTGCGAGCGCTCTCCAATTGAGTGTGATCGATATTGATTCCTGTAACATGAGCCCCCGTGTGCGTGGCGACATGGCTGGCCACACGCCCACGGCCACAGCCGATATCGAGAACTTTATGCCCTTTTTTCAGGCCCAGATCATGACACATCTTTTTCTCAAAAAGAACCTGGTTTGCAATGATGCTTTTCGAAAGATCGATGGCTGGCGGAATGTACATCTTCTCCACCTGGCCAATGGCGCAAAGATGGTTGAGGACGCTATACCAATCAATGATCTTCTGTTGGACTTGCTTATAATAGTCGACGCCCATCTCACGAATCAGTTCTTCCTCATTCGCCCAATCGAAATCAAAAACTTTGTAGGAGTCAACAAACGCCTTCACCTTTTCGGGAGAGAGAGTATAGAGGGCCTTAAAAGATTTGGCGATGGTCGATATCCGGTACATCCAAAATTGACACTTGGCTTTCATTGACGACTCCTTACGTTTTCAAAAAGATTCTACAAATTCAAGCATATTTTTCAAGCCATTTGCGTCTTTGCGAAGCGGATGATACAATGGAGTGAGATGAAAAAAAAACCGATTTTCCTCTTTGAAATTTTAATTGCGTTGAGTTTAACTGCTATTTTACTCACCTT
>CAYWKW010000030.1:0-17919 GCA_964458995.1 uncultured bacterium
AAGTCGCCCGGCCGAAGCTGGAAGGCATCCCCTTGCCGGAAGACAACGCCGGGCAATTTGCACTCCAAGGGAGCCCGATCGACCGCGATGACACTGGCCCCCAAGGACGAGAGGACCCAGCTCCAGCTGCCGGGACTTGCGCCCAGTTCCAGGCAGAGATCGCCTTTGGCCGGCATGGCGCCGAGGCGAGTGAGGATTTCCCAAAGTTTCAGATAGGCTCGCGATGGTGGCTCTTTGGTCTCGTGAAAGAGGTACTCGCCGTGAGGCAAGGGACTCGCCGTGCGAGCAGCCGCGAGGAGAGTGTTTTCATCCAACAAGGTCCATGAACCGAGGGGAGCGGAGGGAACCGGAGAGGGAAAAGAGAGGGGTTTTGGGAAAAACCGGGGAAGTTTTGCCTGAATCAACTCGGCTCGGCGGTGGTGCTGGTGGGAAAAAGGGACCCAAAGCCCTTGCAAAGCGCGCAGCTGCCTCGCCGCATCGCTGATGGAGGTGAAGGGCAGAATTTGCACATCGTACCAGATGTTTTGCGCCCAATGAACTTCTTGCGGCTCTCCCTCTGCAATGACGAGTCGATCGAAAATAGATTCGACTCCGCGGAGTTCTTGCAGGAGAGGTTTGAGAAGACCCTCGGGGGCGAGATAACCGGTCTTCATAACCCGCTCAGATGCTGGCGCGCATATTCGCCCAGGCAGAGACTAGCGGCGACCGAGACATTCAAGCTCTCCACATGCCCCGTTCCCGGAATCTGCACATGGTGCGTCATCAACTTGGCCACCTTCGGACTCAGTCCGTGCGACTCCGAACCAAAGACCAAAATCGTCCGCTGCGGGTAGGAAAACGAATAGAGCGAAGCCCCTTTGTGGCTGGAAGTTCCGATCAGGGCAAATCCTTGCTTCTTGAGTTTTTCCAATGCGGCAACCGGGTTGTCTAGATGCACAAGACGGACCTTCTCAGCTCCCCCTTTGGCGACTCGGCAAGCCGAAGGGCTGAGCGGCGGGAGGTTCTCGCCCAAGAGATACGGGATGCCAAAATGGGCAGAGGTCCGGAGGATGGAGCCGATATTGTGGGGATTTTGGACCCCATCGAGGTAGAGAAGGCAGATCTTCTGGCTGGAGCGAGGTAAAATAATGTCTGTAAATCGGACCGGCAATGGCTCTCTGGCTAAAAGACAGAGCCCTTCGTGGTGGACCGAATCGGTGATCCGATTGAGCTCTTCGCTCGAGATGATGTGATAGGCTTTTTTTTGTTGGGCGCACCACTTGAGAAGGGGGCCGCAAGTCTTAAGAACCGACTCATGGGCGTAGACCCGGATCACATCCTGCGGCCGCTCTTTCCAGAGGGCCAAACAGGCGTGGATTCCATAATATTTTTGCTCTTGCTTTTTCTCTGGGGGCGCCGCTTTCATAACGGCAGATAATTTACCCAATTCCGCCATTTTTAACTAGGCATCAAAAATTTTGCTTACACCGCACTTTAACGCCAAGGAAGATGCAGTTCGTTGCCTTCCGTGTCTGCAATTTTTGAATCGATCCCCAATACGAGCAGCTGATCTGTTGGTTCATCGCCTACATTGATCAACTGGTGAGGAACATGGGCAGGGCAGATGAGGGTCGCCGGTGCCACACAATCGTGTTCCTGATCACCGACAATCGCCAGCATATGGCCTTTTAGGATGATGAAAATCTCTTCCGTCTCATGAATATGCACAGGCGACTTCCCCCCAACAGCCAGGCTAGCTCTCCATACTTCGAATTGCTTTGCCCCCATTTCCTTTGTCGCAAGCCCGCGATAGGTGTTTCCATACTTAGCATGCAGAGAAAGGTCGTGATGGCAATGAACTGTCGCTTCCTGTCCCACGAGGGAGAAGACAGTTAAAAAGACACAGAGTAGCTTTTTCATAGAGGCTCCTTTTATTCAAAGAAATTCAAGGATGCCGCAAAGGATCCATTATTACAGCATGAATCCATACGAAAGGTAAAAAAAAGGACAAAGGCTAACTCCCTCACCAACTAAGCTATTACTGAAAGAGTAGCAAAAAGGGGTAACCCCTGCTTCGAAAAAATCCTTTCCCTTTTTTCTTTTCAGGTGACGTCCCGTAACAGCTCCGACACTGACAATGTTGCCATCAATCCATTGAGTTTTAGTAGTTAAGCCACAGTAATGCCCGGAATTATTGAAAAAGAGCTGTTTATACTGAACGGAGGGAAGAACAGTCGGCTTGACGGGTCCCCACCTTGTCTTCAAACCGGGGAAAAATGACCCAGAGACAGAAAGGTCGCTTCCGAAAGAACCATAAAGCTTCTGATACCCAATAGAAATAGTGGGAAGAAGCACGTCCACACCTCCAGCCAAATAAAAGAAGTGAGTCTTCCCTTCTTCTACAGAAAGCAACTTCTCGTCGTATTGAAAAGAGGATTCTCGCCCACCCAGCAAAGAAGCGCAAGCAACTAAACACAAAACCAGATTATTCATAAAACCATATATTTTTACTCAGATTTTACTACAGATTAGATTTATTAAACAGAAAGCCACCTAACTCATACAAATAAAACCTTCAATTTATGTATAGATCACCTCCAAATTGTCCACTGAGTTGCTGATCTTAACTGCCTGAAAAATAGTGAATAGCGACATGTCATGGCGGCTATTTTCTTTTTTTGATAGTGTCTTAGGCTATGGCTGAACCAGAAAAGAAGACACGCATTCCCCCAAACTCCAAAGAATCGGAGATGATGGTCCTCGGCTGCATGCTGACCAACGTCAACGCCCTTAACGTGGGCTCCGATTCTCTGCATGAATTGGACTTTTATTACACAGAACACCAGACCATTTACTCCGCTCTTAAGGGCGCTTATCGCTCCGATAAACCCGCCGATATCCACCTGATCAGCGAAGAGCTCAAGCGACAAAATAAATTAGAAGCCGTGGGCGGCATCAGCTATCTGACCACATTGGCGCAGTACGCAGGAACATCGGCGTTCATCGAAGAGTACGTCAACCTGGTGCGGGAGAAATCGATCTTAAGACAGATGATTTCAGCGGCGCAAGGGATCGAAAAAGCGGCTCTAGAAGAACCGTCCGATGTGTTGGAGGCCCTCGACCGCGCGCAGAGCCAATTTTTCAGCATCTCGCAAGAGAATCAGACCAACGCGGGCGTCACACTAAAAGACCTCATCAGCGGGCTGAAGGCCGAATCAAAGCTGCCCTATCTGAAAGAACTGCAAGAACGGCAACAAAAATTCCAAGAGAGAGGACCCGGCGAAATTGGGATCACGGGGATGCCCACCCACTTTATCGATCTCGACAAAATGCTCAATGGATTTAACGGATCGAATTTTATGATCTTAGCCGCTCGACCTGCGATGGGTAAGTCGGCTCTATTGAATAATTTGGCCGAAAATATCTGTTTTAGAAACAAAGTGCCCGTCGGCATTTTTTCTCTGGAGATGAGCGCGACCCAGGTGCTGCACCGAATGATCAGCTCGCAATCGGAAGTGGAATCGGACAAGATCCTCACCGGTTCGCTCAGCGGCTCTGAGTACCAGCGGATCGTCTCGGCCGCAAACATGATGCAAAAACATCTCCTCCTCATCGACGATCAACCGGGCCTAAAAATCACCGACATCCGCGCCCGCGCCCGCCGCATGAAAGAGGCGCACAACGTCGGCTTTATCATCATCGACTACCTACAGCTGATCTCCGGTTCAGGCTCTATGCGGACGACAGAGAACAGACAGATCGAGATTTCGGAGATTTCGCGGATGTTAAAAACACTCGCCCGCGAACTCAATGTGCCGATTCTCTGCGCGGCGCAATTGTCGCGCAAAGTGGAAGAGCGGCAAGGCCACCGGCCCATGTTGAGCGACCTGAGAGAATCGGGCTCGCTAGAGCAAGACGCCGATGTGGTGATGATGCTCTTTCGGCGCGATTACTATGACAAGTACGATAAACCCGGTATGGCCGAGATCATCGTGGCCAAGAACCGCCACGGCGCCGTCGGCGACGTGCAACTCACCTTCCGGAAAGAAATCGGCCAGTTCGCCAACTACTCGCCCATCCACGCCCAGCCCGAAGGGGCCAAAGGAAACAAAGAGGCCTTTTCGGCTTTCTCGCCAGAAGACAATTAAAAATAATTTACATACCTTTACTTTTAGAGGGCAATCGAGTAAACTGCCCGTAGTCTTTTAACTATGTAGGGTAAACATGGCCTCAGTAAAGAAAAAACGACGTGCGAAAATCGCCCGCCATAAGCGCAAAAAACGCAGACGCCGCGACCGCCATAAGAAGAAATAATTCTTTGAGTTTTGGTTAGCCCCTATTCAAATCGACCTTTGATAGGGGTTTTTTATTTTATTATGTGGAAATATCCAAAAATTTTTGACGTTCTCGTAATCGGCGCAGGCCATGCAGGCTGCGAAGCCGCCAATGCCGCCGCGCGCATGGGCGCTCAGACCCTTTTGCTAACCATGAACCTCGATACAATCGGCAAAATGAGCTGCAATCCTTCTGTTGGGGGCACGGCGAAGGGGCATATCGTCAGGGAAATCGACGCCATGGGCGGCCTCATGGGCAAGGTAGCCGACAGGAGAAGCATCCAGTTTAGAATGTTGAACGCCTCCAAGGGGCCAGCTGTCAGATCGCCCAGATCTCAGGCAGACAAGGCGATGTATGGGCAAGAGATGAAGTTTCGCCTCGAAAGGACTGAAAATCTCGAGATGAAGCAGGGAACGACCGAATCGCTTGTTGTGGAACAGGGGCGCATTGTTGGAGTAACGACGCAGGAAGGGATCCAGTATGAGGCCCGAACGGTCATTTTATCGTCAGGAACCTTCATGCGGGGGCTAATCCATATTGGGCAGACGAATTTTTCGGGGGGACGGGGGGGCGATAAGGCTGCCATGGGCCTAAGTCCCTGTTTGGAGGCTTTGGGCTTTCAGCTGGGGCGGTTAAAGACGGGGACTCCGCCCAGAATCAACCGGCGAAGCGTCGATTTTTCAAAATGCGAAGTGCAGCCGGGGGATGAAGGGGTCCGCTTTTCCTACGACGAACCAGAAGAGCGAATGGAGCAAATTCCTTGCCATATCACTTACACAACGCCGCAAACCCATGAGATCATCCGCCATAACTTGCACCGCTCTCCGATGTATGGAACGGGCACTATTAAAGGTGTAGGCCCCAGATACTGCCCCTCCATTGAAGATAAAGTGGTGAGATTTGCCGACAAAGAGCGGCATCAGATCTTTTTGGAACCCGAAGGTTTGACAACAGAAGAGATCTATGTAAATGGCATTTCTTCTTCTTTGCCTTTTGATGTGCAGCTCGGTTTGATTCACAGTTGCATTGGATTGGAAAAAGCGGAAGTGATGCGCCCCGCCTATGCGATTGAATACGATTATGTGAAGAGCGATCAGGTCTACCCCACTTTGGAAACCAAGAAAGTGGAAGGGCTCTTTTTGGCAGGGCAGGTGAATGGAACAACGGGTTATGAAGAAGCGGCTGGGCAAGGTTTGATTGCAGGAATCAACGCGGCGCGCAAAGTGTTGGGCAAGTCTGCCTATATCATGAAACGGAGCGATAGCTATATCGGCGTCATGATCGACGATTTAATCCGTTTTGATCTAGCGGAGCCCTACCGGATGTTCACTAGCAGAGCGGAACATCGCCTGTTGCTGAGACAAGACAATGCCGATTTGCGATTGCGTCCCATGGCCTATGAATTGGGATTGATTACAAAAGAACAGTTGGACCGCGTGGTCCAAAAACAGCAGACGATTGACAGCGAAACGGTCCGTCTTTCTCAGGTATTTAAAACGATCAATGGGAAAGGGACGAGTTTAGCGCAATTGATTTGCAGACCCGACTGGACCTATGACGAAGCGATGAAAAATTTCCCAGAAGTCGTGAAAGATTTTGGGGATGAAATCAACACCCAAATTGAATTGTATTTGAAATATTCGGGCTACATTGAGCGGCAACAAAAAGATGTTGCCAAATTGGAGAATCTCGATACCATTCGGATTCCAAGAGACTTTAAATATGATCAAGTGGTTGGATTGCGTACGGAAGCAAAGCAAAAACTGGGCCGCTTCACACCCGAAAATTTAGGACAGGCTTCCCGCATCTCAGGAATTACCCCTGCTGACATTTCCATCTTGCTCATTGCCCTGCAAAAAAGGTAAAAGGGACCTATGTCGAAACAAATCAAACTTCCCACTCTTCTGGTCGTTGCCGACAACCCTTCTATCCGTTTTTGGATCAAAAAACACCTCGACGACCAATTCTTTATTCTGGGAGCCGAAACGAAGCAAGAGGCTCTCGATGCATTGAATGCCCGCCTCGACTTTATCATTTTAGATGCAAGCTTAGAATCGTGCGATGCGCTCGAACTTTGCAAAGAGTTGAGCAACCTAACCAAAAAAAATCTGGTCCCCATTCTCCTCATCACGGGCAGATTGAAGAAATCGTTTCGCGACAAAGCTCTCCAGTGCGGCGTAACCGACTTCTTGAGCGACCAGCTCGACGTAGAAGAGTTGGAATTCCGAATTGCAGAGGGGAATAAGGCCGCCTCTATGCGCCAAAAAACCGAGGACGTCGGTCTCGGTATTCAACCTCCCAAACTCTTTGGCGGCTCTTTGAAAAACAAAAAGGTCGCGAAAAAAAATTCAAAAGACCCAAAATCTCACAGTGACGATCGAGGTTCGCCCCCATGAAAACAATCCCTTTCTTTATCGCTGCAACCCTCATAGCGCAAGAAGCGCCTCCAATGCCCGCATCGGCCCCCATAGTCTCGGAACCCCGTGCTAGAAGTACCCTTATCATTGACCCCAAAGCCAGGTCGAACGACCTAATCCAGGCTTTTGATCAGCTGCGGAAAGACAAACCCACATTAAAAATTTTGGTGCGCACAGCAAGCGGTTCTTTTTCGAACGTAACAGATATGACCGCAACCACCGGAGGAACGCTTCTCTTGATTAAAGTTCTCTCGAATCAAGGAACCCGCACCCAGGTGGTTCCCATCGAAGAGGTCATGGAGTTGAACTATTCGCCCTGAAATCCATCTGATTCATTTGAATAACACCCCCATTCTGGAGCAGCTTCAATTGGAAGAGGCGCTTCTCCGTTCCGATGATCGCAGTTTTTGCCTCATCAATCAGGGCTCGCCTCGGGCCATTGTGATGGGCATTTCTGGCGATCCCCACACCCACCTCAATGTGGAAGCGGTTCGGAGAGAGGGCATTCCTGTCATCAAGAGGTTTAGCGGGGGCGGCACCGTCATTGTTGATGAAAACACCCTCTTTATCACCTTTATTATGGCCAAGGATCACCTCGACCTTCCTGCTTTTCCGGAGCCCATTCTCCGTTGGTCGGCGGAGATCTACTCCAAGGCCTGGCAAATACCTGGGTTTCATCTTCAAGAGAACGATTATTGCATTGGTGAGAAGAAGTGTGGCGGCAACGCGCAGTATATAAAGAAGGACAGGTGGCTGCATCACACCTCATTTCTTCTCGATTATTCCGATCACAACATGAATTATCTCAAACTTCCTGCCAAAAGGCCCAAGTACCGCCATGACCGGCCGCACCATGATTTCTTGACCCGCTTAAATCTCTACGGCCGCGACTGGGCCTCTAAACTCTGCGCCTATCTAACCACCCTAAATGTAAAGCCGCAATACACAACCCCAAAAAACGAGGCGTTTTCCGGGGGCCCCAGGTTTAATGTAAAGCCGCTTTACATTTCAGATTTGAAGGACAAGCCGCATAGGCAATCGGTCCAGCTAATCGAACTTTGAGACCAAAAACAGGGTTTGCGCGATGCGGGCCAGAGAAAGGAACAGGATGGTCAGGAAAAGATTGGCGGCTGGCCGAAAACAGGGTAGCCAGGAGCAGCTCGCCATGATAAAACCCATCCTGTTACTTTTCGATGGGTAGAAAAAACTCTCCGCCGAGAGGGTTCTGCCACTAGCTCAGTCAACCGTGTTCTTACACGTGGAACCGCTTCCTGATGGGGCCAAGGCCGCACCAGCGTCGTGATCCCCTAATGATGAATATCGTTGAGGGGCATTTGGTGTCCAGGATATCCCAAACAGCAGAGAGAGGCGATTCTCTCTTAATGGAACATTTATGAAAAGGGATTTTGTTTATTTGCCCGCATCGGGGAGACCGAGAAAGTCTTTAATGGCCTGTTTTGAGGCCTCTCGGCCAATGAGAGCGAGCGACTCGGTGAGGGGAATATTTTTCGGACAGACGCGCACACAGTTTTGGGCGTTGCCGCAACCGGCTATCCCCTCCTCTCCCAAGGCGGCCCGCATGCGGGTGGATTTTTCGAGTTTGCCTGTCGGATTGGAATCAAAAAAGCGAATTTGAGACATCGCATGGGGCCCCATGAAATCTGATTTGGAGTTCACTTGGGGACACGATTCACTGCAGCAGCCGCAGGTCATGCATGTTGAAAGAGTGTACATCGCCTCCTGCACTTCCTGACTGATAGAAGGTCCAAATTGCCCCGTATCTTCCGTTCCATCAATGGAAATCCAGCCGCGGATTTTCTTTAGGGCCTCGAACATGGCGGTTCGATCGACACAGAGATCGCGAATCAGAGGAAATTTAGTGAAGGGGGCAAGGACTAGGGTCGTCGATTCTTTCATGTAGGATTCGATGAGGGCCGTGCAGGCTTGACGCGGCTTGCCATTGATTAGCATAGAACAGGAACCGCATACTTCTTCCAGACAACCTTGTTCCCACGCAACGGGGGTGGTCTTTTTTCCTTGCTTGTTGACGGGATTCTTTTGAATTTCCATCAAACTGGAAACGACATTCGCTTGCGGATGGCGCTTAAATTCAAATTCTTCCCAGAATTGATTTCCCGGCGTGCCCCGATAGATCTTCAGAGTGTAGGTTTCCATTTAAAGAGGGAGTTGAATGTTAGGCGGAATATTCTTCAACGTGGGCTTTACCTTCTTGGCCTTCGTATAATCCCTCTTTACAGGATCGAGATGGCGAGTGTCAATGGGTTCATAAGTGATCACCGGCTCATCTTTTCTGGGATCGAAAGTGGCTATCGTCGTTTTTAACCAATTTTCATCATCCCGTTCTGGAAATTGCGGCTTAAAGTGCGCTCCTCTAAACTCATCGCGCAAAAGGGCTCCTTTGGCAATGATGAGAGCCACTTCCAGCATCGCTTGAAACTGGTGGGCAAACACGTAAGTTTGATTCAAGGTAGTTCCCCGATCACTCATGCCAATGTGTTCATACCGTTTGCGAATCTCTTTGACTTTCTCGATCGCCTTTTTTAGATCGGGATTGTCCCGTTTGACGCTCACGTAGCGCACCATCCAATCGGAGAGTTCATCGTGCAGCTTGAACACATTTTCAGGCCCATCTTTGCTCAAGAGCTCTTTTTGGGTTTTCTCTTCAATGGCCAGAGCCTCGTTAAAAATGGATTCGGGTACATCCTTCGATGCCAGTGTACTGATATAACGGGGCACCTCAACGCCTGCAACAAGACCGCTAAAGATACAAGAAAGGAGCGAATTGGCTCCCAGGCGATTGGCTCCATGATATTGATATTCCGACTCCCCAATGTTAAAACATCCCGCTAAGTTCGTCATTTGGCGGAATCGTTCCCATCGATCGGGATCATCCGCGGAGGGCCAATCGACCCAAGCGCCCCCCATTGTGTAGTGAACCCCCGGACATATTTTCATCGGCTTTTTGCGCGGATTATCGCCGGTGAATTTTTCATATATTTCAAGAACCGATTCGAGTTTATGCTGCTTTTCGGCAGGTAAATGGGTGATGTCGAGAAAAACTTGGAATTTCCCATCCACACCCAATCCCAGTTCGCAAACGCGAAGAACCTCGCGCGAGCCAATATCTCGAGGCACTAAATTGCCAAAAGCGGGATACATCTCTTCCAGGAAATACCAGGGCTCTCCGGTTTTGCCGCAAGGTTTTGTGGTCCCGTCGGGAAATAGGATCGTTTTCGAAGAGTTGCCATGAACCCAAATGCGCCCCCCCTCGCCGCGCACCGATTCGGAAATGAGGCGCATTTTATCATTGCCAGGAATACAGGTGGGGTGGATTTGGATGAACTCTCCATTGGCGTATTTCATCCCCTGCATGTAAAGACGTCCATTGGCAGCCCCAGTACAAAAGGTCGAATTCGTCGATTGCTTGTAGATCAATCCGATGCCCCCCGTGGCAATCACAACCGCATCTCCTTTGAGAACAAGCAATTTGAGATTGAACAGATCGTGCATCACAATCCCGCGAGCCCTTCCCTCGTCATCTAAAACCAATCTTAAAAACTCATGATTTTCAAATTTTTCCACACGGCCAACTGCTTCGTGCCGTCTCACTTGCTCATCGAGAGAATAGAGCAGTTGTTGCCCTGTGGAAGCGCCGCAGAAGGCAGTGCGGTGATAGAGAGTTCCCCCGAAACGGCGAAAATCGACGTGCCCTTCCGGCGTCCGGTTGAAAGGGCATCCAATCCGGTCCATCATCCGCAAAATGGCCGGCCCTGCCAAGCACATCTCGAGGATGGGAGGCTGATTGCCCAAAAAATCGCCCCCTTTAATTGTGTCGTAAGCATGGATGAGGGGAGAATCGTCTTCCCCTTTTAAATTGACAGCGATATTAATTCCGCCTTGCGCGCAAACGGAATGGGATCTTCTCACTTTCGTGACCGAGACGAGCTTGACCAGACACCCTTTTTCTGCCAACTTCATGGCGCAGGATAGACCCGCCAGGCCGCCTCCGACAACGATCACGACTTTTTTCTTTTTTTCCATTTAATTCCGCAAGTTAATCAAATAACTGCCCCAAATCGCAGCCAGACCTAAAAAAGCAAGCAAGCCGCATCCCGCCCAACAGAGGGGGATCATTGCCTTTTGCGACCGGTAGGAGAGCATGGCTCCCCACGTGATCAATGAAGTCCAAAATCCATTGAAGGCATGGAAAGCGGCGGCCAAAACAAAAATCGAATAAATAGCCGCCATCCAAGGGCTTTTAAACGTTTCTCTCACCATCAGAAGCATCGCCTTACCTGGCGTGCGCGCCACGGCCATCACCTGAGTCCCGCTCAGCGGCTCTAACTTCACCCCGATTCGCTCCACCAATGTGTCGAGTCCCGCATCGTGCTCAAGCTTCACTGTGTAGCCCATCTCTGTTTTTTTAGGCATATCCACAAAACGCATTTGAACCACGTGGCCAATCACTCCAAACACCAAAATCCAAGAAGTGTATCTCTGCCAAGTATACGCATGGCTTCTTCCGTAGCGCATAGAGGGCGAACTCCCATCCGTAACCCCCGAATTCGATTTAGCCGTCAAGGCCCGTTTCACTCCCCATACAACATGGATTGCAAGGGGAACGCCGATAAAGACAATTTCGATGACTTGCAAATAAGGCAGAGCTTCGAGCAAATTCACCAATCGAACGAAACCGATTCCATCATCTCCGAGCCACAGGGTTGCCTGCGAATTGACGATCAAATGCATGATTAAATAGAGAATTAGCCAAAGGCCCATTAAAGAGTGGATTCTTCGCCAAATAAAAGTGTTTGAAATGGTTTCCGTACGCGTAGCCATAATCTCTCCGCTAAAAGGTTTTTTTTAAAGCAAAGGGGCCAATTTGACAAGCTAAAACTCCTAGCTAGCCAAAAACAAGGTGGCCAGGATTCGCTTCGCGGCAGGATAGCCAGGATGGGGAAAAAGAAATTGATTTTCACCCCCTTTTCATGGGGTGCGGGGCATCCCCGCTATCCTGGTCATCCTGTTCCTTTCTCTTACACTTGGAAAAGTTTGGAGGCGTTGTCGCTTGTGGCGCGGGCCAGTTGTTCGAGAGTGAGGCCCTTGGCTTGGGCGATGCATTGGGCCGTTTCGGGAAGGTAGGAGGGCTCATTGGGCTTGCCCCGTCGGCTTTGGGGAGCCAGGTAGGGCGTGTCCGTCTCAATGAGAAGTTGATTGAGAGGCGCCATTTGAGCCACCGCTCTCAATGTTTCACTTTTTTTAAAGGTGACGATCCCGCTGAGAGAAAGAGACCACCCCCGCGAGAGCACTTCTTTTGCTTCAGATATCGAACCGGTAAAGCAATGAATAATGGCAGGGGCGCCCTTGCGATACTCCGCATCGGCAATGGCAAAAAGATCCGCAAAAGCTTCGCGACAGTGGAAGATCACGGGGAGATGGCATTCCAGGGCGAGATGCAAGTATTGAATGAGATATTTTTTCTGCACTTGCGGGTCGAGTTCTTTGTAGTGGTAATCAAGTCCCGTTTCCCCAACGGCAACCAGTTTTTTGGCGCGGGCCGCTTGAGCGAAAATGGGAAAGGCTTTTTTCCCCTCTTTTTCTACATCGTGGGGAGTGGTGGCTCCCGCATTTTTGATTTGAGGAAACCGTTTTTGAAGCTGGAAGCCTTGCTCAAGCGTTTCGGGGTTCGTGCAAATATTCAGGATTTTGGAAACGGCCGAGTGTTGAGCTCGAGCCATAATCCCATCGATGTGCGGCAGAACTTCAGGCGAGCTTAAATGGGCATGCGAGTCAAAGTACATTTAAGTGGGCTTGACTTCTTTGTTTGTTCCATTAGACTATACGGATATGGTTCTTTTTGCTGCAGGAAATCCTTTCATCACCTCTTACGTCCAATCCGATTGGTTCGGAAAAGGGATCTTTTGGGGTCTCTTCCTCGTCTCCGCCCTCTCTTGGACTGTACTCATTCATAAAGCTTGGATCTTTTACCAAGTGAGGAAACTCTCGAATGAATTCACAGCTCTTTTTTCTGACAAAGATCCGCTGGGACTGCAATTTACAAGACCAAAGGGCTCTCTTTTAGAAGTGCCGCATCCCTTCTTTGAAATTTACAAGGCGCTGAAACAAAAAACATTGCAGATCATCAGCCGCAACCACTTCTTTGCTCCCAATGCAGAGACCAATCTTTCCGAGGCAGATTTAGGGTTGATCGAGTCTCAAGTTCAATCTGCGTTGGCCGCCCAAAATAAACTGCTCGAAAAAAACCTGTTTGTCTTGTCTACAATCGTGACGTTAGGTCCCTTTTTGGGATTGCTCGGCACAGTTTGGGGAATCTTGCTCACTTTTTCTGAGCTCCATTCTCGAGGCATTTCATCCAGCAACGCGGCCATGCTTGCGGGACTTTCGATGGCCTTAGCAACCACCGTCATCGGATTAGTGGTAGCTATTCCTGCCCTCGTCGGTTATAACTACTTGAAAAATGCGGGGCGCGAATATCGGCGCGATATGGAAGATTTTTCTCAGCTTCTATTAGCGACCCTTGAACTCCAATACCGCAAGCCAGATCATGCGCAAAAAATTCCGACCCATCTCTGACGAAATTGACGCCGATGAGCCTCTCATCAATTTAACGCCCTTGATCGACGTCGTCTTTGTCGTTCTCATCACATTCATGTTGATTGCCCCCGTTTTAGACATCGATTCGGTCGATTTAGCTCAAAGCGGCGGAAGCGGAGAGAAGAAAGAAGTGCAAACAGGCCCCATTTCCATCGCAGTTCACGCCGATAACACCATTTGGGTCCAAGGAACCAGGGTGAGCCTTGTCCAATTGGAAAGCCTCCTCAAACAGGAAAAAAAGCGGCATCCTCACGCCATTCCTCAGCTGGTCCATGACCGGCAAGCGACCTTTGGCACCTATCAATCTGTGAAAAATGTTTTAGAATCGATAGGCTTTGTGCAAATGGATGTGATTCTTAAACCCGGATGAAGCTCTACAGATTATTTTTAACCTTGTCGCGCGGCAAACAGATTGCCATCGGCGTCTGTATCGTCCACCTTTTGGCCATTTTTAGCCTCACGATTCACCATCTCGCAACAGGTCGTTTCCGAAAACCGCGCCCCATGGTGGTAAGAACTGTCCAGGCGGCCCCAGAGCGGAAAATCCAAAGCGTCAAGCAGATAGAGACCCCTAAAACAGTCGCCAATAAGCCAGCGCCAGAGAAGCCCAAACCAGCTGCAAAAAAACAAGAGCCCCCGAAAACCGTTGCGGCAGCCAAAAAACCATCTCCAAAGCCGGTTGAAAAACCGGTCGAAAAGGAAGCACCGCCCTCACTAGAGACGGTATCGAAAAAACGGCCCGCCCTAATTGTCCCCTCAAAAATCGAATCTAAAAAAGCTCCGGTGGAAATCAAAGAAGAGCCCACCTACGGCGAATATCTGGTTGCCTACCTACAAAGCGCGCTCGATCTTCCTGAATATGGAGAGGTGAGGGCAAAAATCGAAATCGACCGGTTTGGAAAACTCATCCATTGCGAAATCGTGGAGGCCAAAAGCAAAAAAAATGGGGAATTTCTCAAAAACCAATTGCCAGATCTCACCTTTCCATGTTTAAATGATTTCGGCATTGTAGATGCCACACATATTTTTACAATTACATTTCGCAATGATGATGAGACTCGTTAGCCTACTCCTTCTCCCTTTCTTACTCTTTTGCCAAGAGCTGGAAGTCCGTTTGCATACCCGCTCCAATTTGAGACCCGTTTACCTTTCGAGCTTCCCTGAAGAATTCAGGGATGTTTTGGAGTTCGATCTCAATACCAACGGCTTTTCGACTGTCGTGCCACAAAGAGAAGATCTGGAACAAACGCTCCACTTTCCCGATGTGAGGAGCCATTTTGATTTGTCTCTTTGGAAAAGGGAGAAAATTTCATTCTGTTTGGCTGCAAATGTGGTTCAAAATCGTTTGGAATTAGTCGCCTTCAATGTTGAAAAGGGAACTTCGAAAAAATATCCGCCGGTTCCTCTGGAGAGGCAAGCGATCCATCAATTAGCAGACGACCTACAGAATGACATTTTTGGCTCTGAAGGAATCGCCTCGCTCAAACTCATTTACACGCAGAGGACCAAAACGGGGACAGAAAAAGGGCACGATTGGATTTCCGAAGTTTGGCTGGCCGATTCAGATGGCGCCAGCGCAAAACAAATGACATCAGAGGGTAGCTACTGCCTTTCCCCCTATTTTATTAACACCCACGAATTTTTCTACGTTTCTGAAAAAAGTGGCCAGACAAAAATCTATCGCGCCTCCCTTTCAAATCCAAAAGGGGAGTTGATGATCGATATGCGCGGCAATCAAGCTCTTCCCAGCCTCTCCAAAAGTGGAACTCAGCTGGCCTTCATTACCGATATCGCCGGCAGGCCCGATCTCTTCATTCAAAACCTGGATGTCCATGGGCGCATGAGCGGCAAAGCGCGCCAACTTTTTTCGGCCGCCCGCGCCACTCAAGCAACCCCCACTTTCAGCCCCGATGGGAAGCAAGTCGCATTTGTTTCTGACAAGGACGGCCCTCCTCGAATCTATCTTTTAAATGTCGTTGGCTCGAAGGATCTGCATAAGCCCCATCCACGGCTCATCACCAAAAAAAATCGGGAAAACACCTCCCCTTCCTGGTCCCCCGATGGAACCAAACTGGCCTACAGCGCAAAAGTCGATGGAGTGAGGCAAATTTGGATCTACGATTTTTTAACCGATGAAGAGACACAATTGACGAATGGACCCCAAAACAAAGAAAATCCTTCCTGGGCCCCCGATAGCTTCCATTTGGTTTACAACACAGAGAGTGAAGATACTTGCGAACTATTTTTAATCCATCTGAACCAATGCGATCCGATCCAAATTAGCAAAGGCCCCGGCCAAAAACGATTCGCCTCTTGGCAACCACGCTAGTCAAGAAATAGGTCATGGGTTAAATTGAGAGTATATTTTGAGGGAATGACTATGTTTCGAGTTTTTTTTGTAGCAGCACTTTTAATCCTAGCGGCGGGATGTTCTCGCAATAGCAGCCAGACGTGGGAAGATGTCAAAACCGCTGGACGCTATATGCAAAGAGGAGTCGATTCCATGTTGGGAAAAGATTACGAATCGCGCATGCTCGCTTCCGGTTCCGAATTTTATGGACCCTACGATGAAGACTTCATCCCCTTGCTCGACTCTGACATTCATGGGGCCCTCGCCTCTAGCGATGCAGCTATGCCCCAACCGAGGGGAATTCCCGGTCAATTTGGGATCCCCAACCTCGATTCATTCTATTCTGCGCCCGAAGCATTGAGAGCCCTCTTCCGGTCGGTCCACTTTGAGACCGATGAACACGTGCTGCGCGATAAAAATGAGGTCTCGAATCTCATGCAGTTGTCTACCTATTTGAAAAAGAACCCCAATGTGTTTGTGGTTATTGAAGGTCACTGCGACGAGAGGGCCTCAGCGAGTTACAACCAGGCCCTCGGCATGAGAAGAGCCAACTTCATCCGCTCCTTCCTCGTTAAAAACGGAGCCGATCTCAACCGCATTTACACCGTATCGCGCGGAAAAGAGCAACCTTTGGCGATGGGCCATTCTTCCGATGATTGGAAAGCCAATCGCCGCGGAGAATTTAGAATTTATCAGAAATAATTATGCGAAAAGTTCTCCTCTGCGCCTTTATATTGCTCGGGTTCTCCTCCTGCTCCCCATTGAGGTCTTCTCCCAATGATGAGAAGCATCAATTGGAGTTGACTCTGCATGAAGTGCAGACCAATCTGGACGACTTGCGCCACGACATCAATTGTTTCCAAACCGAATTGCAGATTTTGGATGGCCGGATCAAGTATTATGAAAATACATTGTCGAGCCTAAAGCAACACGATATAGAAAAACAGCAGACGCGCATCGATCAAATCTCTCAACAGCTGCAAAGTTTGGAAAAGAAGTGGTTCTCTTTTGAAAAAGGGCAGCAAACCGATGCAAAAGAGTTGCAAGACCTCTCTTCTCATGCCAACGAGACCACGGCAGCCCTTTCCCAATTCAAAGACCGGATTGGGGAACTGGAACAAGAAATTCTAACCCAAAATCGCCGTTTTGATGATTTGTCCAAGTTAAAAGGCTCTATTGAGACTCTCGCCAAAGCCAATTTCAAAATCTACAAAGTGAAGCCGGGCGATTCTCTGGAAAAAATTGCTCGAGCGAACAAAACTGCGGTTGAAAAAATTAAAAAGCTCAACGACCTCGACCAAGATCTCATCGTTGTAGGTCAAGAACTCAAAATTCCCGTCGACTGATGGATCGCCCCATAGGACTGTTTGATTCTGGATTTGGCGGCTTAACCGTCATGAAGGAACTCGTCCGTCTACTCCCTCAAGAAGATCTGATTTACCTCGGTGATACAGCCCACCTTCCCTACGGAAACAAATCGCCCCAAACCGTGCTGCAATTTGCCCGTGAAAATGCCTCCTTTTTGTTAAAAAAAAACATCAAATTATTGATGATCCCATGCCATACAGCCTGTTCCCATGCATTTGAAATCTTGCAAAACGAGCTCCCCATTCCCGTCATCGGAGTGATTCAACCCGGGCTAGAACTTATTTTAAACATCCCCCGCATCGCGATCTTGGGAACCACGAGTACCATTGAATCGGGAATCTACCAAACGTTGTTGAAGGAACAAAATCCACACGCCCAAATCATTGCCAAAGCGTGCCCCCTTTTTGTTCCCCTCATCGAAGAGGGATTTTATAACCACCCCGCCGCGGCTCTCATCGCTGAATTGTATCTAAACCCTCTAAAAGGGCAAATCGATGCGGCGCTTCTCGCCTGCACGCACTACCCGCTCATTCGCCCCCTTTTACAAAAAGTCCTTGGCCCCGAAGTGAAGCTCTTCGAACCTGCCTCCCTATGCGCACTCCAAGCCCGCGAATATTTATCCAGGGCAAATCTGCTCAACCCACAATCGAACCGGCCTCGCTACGAATTTTTCGCTACGGACGACCCAGAAAAATTCCGCCTCTTTGGAAAAATTTTTCTTGGTACTGAGATAGATAATGTTGAGAAAAAATAAGAAAATATGAAATTATTTTAAACGAGTATACTCAAGTGAATTCAAAAGTTGGGAATATGCCAAGGAGGCGCCCTGAATTT
>CAYWKW010000031.1:0-17030 GCA_964458995.1 uncultured bacterium
GGAAAGGGGAGATGATCCTCATTTCCCACGACCTGCAATTTTTAGATCAGGCGACCACCCACATGATGGGCATCCACCGCCAGCATATCTACAAACTGCGGGGGAAAAGCGAAGACCTTTTCCACCTGATTGCCGAAGAAGAAGAGCGGTATGAAGCGGTCAGGTCCAATGCAGAAAAGAAAAAAGCCCACCTGCAGGAATACATCGATCGATTTGGAGCCAAAGCGAACAAGGCTAGCCAGGCTCAGTCGAAACGGAAAATGTTAGACCGGCTGCCCGATCTAGAAAAGTTGAAAAATTTAGCCCATCTCGATTTTCGCTTTCACGAAGTTCCCTTCATGGGAAGAAAGATGTTGGAAGCCTCCCACCTGCAGTTTTCCTACGATCAGGGTTCGCTGATTGAAGATTTTTCGATCACCATTGAGAGGGGCGAGCGCATTGCCATCATCGGAAAAAATGGGTATGGAAAATCGACTCTTCTTAAATTGTTGATTCAGGAATTGGCCCCTCAACAGGGGCATTTAACGACTTCACAGGCGGCGCGCATAGGCTATTTTGGGCAAACCTACATCGACCGGCTCCATGCCCAAATGCGGGTCGAAGAGGAAATTGCTTCGGCCAATCACGACCTCAATTTAACCGAGGTGAGAGGCATTTGCGGCCTGATGATGTTTGGGGGCGACTTGGCGAAAAAGCCGATTTCGGTCCTTTCGGGAGGAGAGAGGAGCCGGGTCCTTTTGGGTAAAATCATCGCCCAGCCTTGCAACTTGCTTCTCCTCGATGAGCCCACCCACCACCTCGATATTGAATCGATCGAAGCCCTCATTGATGCGATCGAAGAGTTTGAGGGGGCTGTTGTGATTGTGACTCACAGCGAATGGATCTTGCGCCGTCTCGCCTTCAATAAGTTAGTCATTTGCCATAAGAAAAAACAGGAGCAGTTTTTAGGTTCCTACGATGAATTTCTTTCCAAAGTGGGTTGGCAAGAGGAACAGGCTGCCGAAAAACCAAAAAAATCTCCGCCTCCGCCCCCAAAAAAGTCAAACAAGGGGGAAATTAAAAAGTGCGAAGACCAGATCATGATGCTAGAAGAGAGTGTGAAAAAAAATAATGAGAAGCTCGCTGCCCTCTCTCACATGGGCAAAGGCGATGAGATCAAACAGCTCCTCCACGCCATCGATCTCGAGCAAAAAGAGATCGATGAGCTCTATCAACGGTTAGAAAAGCTCTATAAAAATGATTAGAAGGTGTATAAAGAACCTATCCAAGTAAAATTTTTCGTCGAGTTTTTGGATTATTTTGGCCGCTTTTCGATTCAAATCGTGGGGGGCAATATCGACAGCTGTATATAGCCCCCCATGTTTGAAGTCGAAAATCGGCTCAAAAGAACCGAAAAATCGACTGAAACTTTTTACTTGGATAGGTTCAAGAGTCTCCTTTGCAATTAGGGTTTTTCATGGAATTTCATGGAGTTTCTGGTGATGCTTTATTCCCAATAGAAAAAAAGGGGTGCGAGGTTTCTAAGCCACTAGTGATCATTTGTACATTGGCTCTTACGGCCATTACAGGGGTGGCTGTAATGATTTATGCAGTATCAGATACGCTTTCTTTGACTCTGGGTGCGCATCTTCAGAATAGAATCGCTCTAAAAATCGATCCGATCGAAGCCTCCGTCGATACTTCCATTGCCGAAATTGGGTTTGACCGATTGCAAAGAAACGGGGTGATGTTTATTGCCGGGGCTACCAGCACTCTGACAAGCACGATTCTGCTGGCAGTCTATGCTTGCTATAGAAAAGGTAGCCCCAGGGGGCGTTATTTTCTGACGAGTTGACGGACGAGCTCAGCAGGGAAGTTATTGAGCCAGGAACCTTCTATGAACTCCCACGTTGTATCCTCTTTATTCAAAATTTTCAATGCGTCTTCCTTCTGACCTGCTTGTGCGTAAACAAGGGCTTTTTCGAATCCGTGGCGTTGGAACCAAAGCCGATCGGCGCTGTCCAAATCTTGAACGGCTAGTTCGTAGTGGCCGCGAAGGGCATGACAGACACCGCGCAGTGCGAGATAGTTCCTTTCTTCAGAATCTTCGGAAAACCATCGATGGTTGGGGAATTCCATCTGGTTGATCTCTTCGATTAGAGAGGCGTAGTGTCTTCCTTCGATGAGTTTTTGGATTTTGTCTTTCTGGTTCAAATTCAACCACTCTGTTTTGGGAGGAGTGGTATTTTCTGGTTGGTTTAAAACGAGCAAGGCCATCAGATCGCCGCGGTTCGCAGCCGCTTCTAATAGAGCGGTACCTTTGCCAGCTAAATATTCAATAATTCCGCGAAGTTTTTGTGCCTGGCGCTCAGTGGAAAGGTCTGCATGAGCCTCGATCCACTGAAGATCCTTGCCAGCCGCTTCATAATTTCCACCCATGAAATAGGCAAAAGCTCTTTGCCCACGAATGTTTGCTATCGACTCATCCGGTTTCCAAGTGATGAGCTCGGGGTGTTCTTTGAGGATATCTAGAATGTGAGTGGCTGCATCGATAGCTGCTGGGTAATTTTCCTTTATCATTTGTCTTTTGAATTCAATTGCATAAGCCATGAGATCTAAACGCTCTTCTCTCCCCGCTCCAAAAGAAGTCTCTTCTGTTTCAGTAGAGATGGGAGGAAGAAAGTGGGTGATTTCATTAATTTCCATAAATATCCTTACCTAGGTTTGTTTAGCATTAATAATATCAGGTTTTATGATAATTACAATTAGTGAGAATAATTTAATAAAGTATTATTTTTTCTTGCCACTGACCAGGCGTAGGGGGAGGCAATAATATAAGCCTAAATTTGAACAGCTTGCTTCGATCCCAACTTGGTTTAGGAATTGCGCATAATCTTTGCCGAAATGGATATCGATGAGGCTGAACTGTCCGCCTGGTTTGAGAACCCGAAGCATTTCAGTAAGAGCGGCTTTGCGACCCTTAGCATCGGGAATATTGTGGATGACGAGGCTAGAGACCACGGTATCGAACGTCCCGTCGGGATAGGGAAGAGATCGGATATCGGCTGTTTGGAGTTCAATTTTTTCTTTAACGCCCTCTAGGCATGCGTTCGCTAAAGTTTTGTTGAATTCATTGCCTGACTGATCGTCTTGATTCCAGATATCGACGCCGCAAACTTTTCCTTTAGGAACGCGTTTCGCCATTTCGATGGCTAACAGGCCTCTTCCGCAGCCCAAATCGAGGACGGTTTCATGGCCCTTTAAGTTCAAATCTTGAACCATTCTTGCGATGAGTTTAGGTTTAGCGATGCGGGTGCTATGGAGCATCCAGCATCCGCTGGCGAGCAGGCACAGCGCGGTGAATCCGGAATAGCCGAAGGCGAGCCAGAACCAGAACGGGGTATCAATCAGGAACGAGAGGCTAGCAACGATCAGAGCCGCAGCAGCAAAGACGAACAGATTTCTCACCACTATGGGCGCATCTATTCCATAATCAGCCTTTTTCATACTCACCAATTATAGGATTCTCTGGTCTGGTTGTCTAGTGTCCTTTTAGCGTCGGCTGGGTTGAACAGATACGTTAATAAGTTTGAATTCCCAGGTGATAGAAATGGTTATACTGTCTTCTGACATTGGACGAATTTTCCTTCCATTCCAGGAGACTTCCCTATCTGTTTGATCTTCGTCGGGAATTTGAAACTCGGCTTCTGTTACAGTACTGATCATAAACCCTCCATTTTGGGAAAATCTGAAAAATTTCTTATGAAAAACTGCTTTAGATAAACCTTCCCTCTTTGCCACTGAGCTCCAAAAACATTTCCAGGTTTTTTAATGTAGGCAACTTGATTGGGAAAATCAATGCAGATAGCATGTTCTAAAAAGAAATCAACGCCCAAAGCCCCATCAAAGCCCAATTTGTCACAAATATCTAAAACAGCAAACTTCCAATCTCCAAAATTACATCCTTCAATCATCAATTTGTTACTTGGGAAATAACACTTTCCATTTGGCAATTGGACTATTTTCTCTGGATCAACGAGGGCTTTGCTCAAATTGCAAAAGGTGGACCCAGTATCTAAAACAACCGCATGTTTTTTGAGATCTGTTTCAATAGTCAAAAGCACGACTCCATTTTTCACTGTAAAAGGCACACCAATGTAATGGTCTAAGTTCAGTAGGCTATCTTCCTGTAATTCATTTAAAGTTCTCGCAATAAAGATGGACGAATCAGGAAAGTCAAAAAGAACGCATTTATCTTTAAAAAACTCTATTCCAATCCTTCCATGATATTCAGGGAACTCTGTTCCTTTTATCGTGGGCCACAGCCCTGTGTTGTGATGAAAATCTAGGTCCTCTTCAGTAATTTCACAATTAGATAATTCAATAGGTCCAACTTTCACATCTGAAACCGAATATATAGGTCGATCATATCGATTTCCCCGAAAATCCCAGATTGTATCTGTTTTCATAAGTTTATGCTTTTGAATCGAATCTAAGGGCTTTTTCAATAGGCTCATGTATTCACTTCCTCCCAAATCCACCTCGAAAGAAAGAGGAAGGCCTTGAATCTGAACTTTTATTATTGGATGATAAGAATTGGAAATGAATAGAATGGGAATTTTAGAGGCAGTTATTTTGTTTGGTAAGGTTAGATAAAAAGAGATCCCGATAAGTAACGTCGTGATTAAATATAAGAATCTCTTTTTTTTCATCATCAGATATAGACACCCCCAAGTCTTGAAATGTTTAGAAAGGCGGAAAGTATATTAAATATTTTGTTAAATGCAACAAAAAAATCCTTGAACCCTTAAAGGGAGTTTTGTCATGGTTCGGAAAATGGGGTGGAAGCATGACTAAGGACGTCGTTATCGTAACGGGAAGCTGCGGAAGGATCGGAACCGTAGTGGTTAAACGGTTGGGCGAAAAATATAAGATCGTTGGATTTGAACTTCTTAAGGCTATTTATGCTTCTAAAAGCGAAGAGCTTGTGCCTGTCGATTTGTCCTCAGATGAGAGCGTGGCCCAGGCTTTCATGCATATTAAAAATTTCTACGGAAATCGGATCGCGTCGGTGATCCATTTGGCTGCCTATTACAGCTTCTCTGAGAAAGATTCCCCACTGTACGACAAAATCACAGTCAAGGGAACGGAACGGTTGCTCAATCAATTGAAAAACTTTGAGGTGGAACAGTTTCTGTTTACAAGTACGATGCTGGTGTACGCTCCAACAAAGCCAGGCAAACCCATTAGGGAAGAGGCTCCGATCCAGGCGACATGGGGCTACCCCATTTCAAAGGTAAAGACGGAAAAGCTGATTCACGAGCTGAGGGGAAACATTCCCACAGTTGTGCTGCGTGTGGCGGGGGTTTATGATGATGGATGCCACTCGATTCCGATCAGCCACCAAATCCAGAGGATCTATGAGAAACAGATGGAGGCCCACCTTTTTTCCGGGAATGTAGGCCATGGGGCCGCTTTCGTCCACATGGATGATTTGGTCGATTCCATCGTGATGGCCGTCGAAAAAAGGAAACAACTTCCCAAAGAGACTCTCTTGATTATTGGAGAGCCGAAAACCTTAAGCTACGATCAGATGCAAAAAGAGATTTCTAAACTGCTCTTCAATAAGGAAATAACGACATTTAGGGTTCCCAAAATCATCGCAAAAATTGGAGCTTGGCTCCAGTGTCTCTTTTCCTTCAGAAAGAAGCCCTTTATCCGGCCATGGATGATCGATTACGCCGACGATCACTACGAGCTGGACGTGTCGAGGGCTAAAAACACGTTGGGATGGTCGCCCAAACGCGATTTGGAAGAAACTCTGCCCATCATGATTCAGGGGCTAAAGCAAGCTCCTGAAAAATGGTACAAAGTCAATGGCCTCAATTTGTAGACCGAACCGCAGCACCGAAGTCACTATAAGAGTGGAGAATCCCATCGGCAGAACTCAGCTGTCTCGCGTCCTCCAGGGCCCATTCAAAATATCCCGGCGTCGCTAGGATTCCCGAGACTTTTTCTGCTTTGATCGTCTCTTCCGAAGGTCCCAGTTTTCTCGTGGCAAATAAACTCAAAACGAAAACGATGAACCCAAGGGTAGCAAAGGTTGGGCTCGCAAATATCGTCATGGCTGCGCTGCAGACCAGGATGGAAATCAAAACTAAGTGCTTCATTTTCCGAATCACGGTTTCGTCTTTTGGTGCATAAAGATTTTTTAAATGGGTCAGTCTTGGATCGATGGACCGAATCGCCGCTGCTAGCCCTGCCATAATATCAATTCCTGTTTTAAGACAGGCAGTATGGACTTAGGATGCAATTGAGTCAAGGATTTGAGCGCCAACAATCGGCAAGATGGTCATCTACGATGCCGACGGCTTGCATGAAAGCATAGATGATGGTGGAGCCGACAAAAGTCATGCCCCTTTTTTTAAGATCTTTTGACAGAGCGTCGCTGACCGGAGTAGAAGAGGGGACGTCTTTAAGAGATTTTTTCCGCGTGACGATGGGCTTTGCATCGACAAAGTTCCAAACATACTTATCAAACGAGCCAAATTCCTTTTGGATTTGTAAGAAGACGATGGCATTTTTCCTGGCAGCGAAGATTTTTAAGCGATTTCGGATGATGTTTGGATTTTCAAGAAGCGCATTCAACTCGCCATCGCTCATTTTGGCCACCTTACTCGGATCAAAATAGTGGAAGGCCCCGCGGTATCCCTCCCGCCTCTTCAAGATGGTTTCCCAGCTTAGGCCCGCTTGAGCACCCTCCAGGATGAGCATCTCAAACAGGAGTCGATCATCGTGAACAGGAACTCCCCACTCCCGATCGTGATACTCGGCATAGAATTCCTTGCCAGTGCCAAAACATCTCATTTTCATGAGTCAGTCATAAGGCTTTTCGGCATTGAAAACAATAAATGTTTCATGATATACTCAAATGACTTGTTAATGGGGACGCGATTGGCGAATCTCTCCCTCTTTAGGGGCGGTGTGCAGTACCTTTTCCTGATCGTGGCGGCGATGTTTGGTTTTGCCGACGCTCCTTTTTTGCGAGGGGTGGTGCTCATTCCCGATGAGGCGGAACTTTTAGCGCCGGAGATGGTTGCCGCGATGGAGGGGATCCATACGGAGAGGATCGCGCCGCCCGGAAAGCGAGCTGAGTTGGAAGCTCTCTTGGAGCCTTTCTGCAACGCGATCAATGCCGATAGTATTTCGACATCCAATACCTATATAATTGAAGGGATGGCCATTGCGATAACCGTGTGGATTTGCTATCATACTCTATTTCAAAAGAGGATGCAATTTTTATGCGTCTGACGGAGCGCAATCGACAAATCCACCTAATCTCACGGCCTAAAGGGCTTCCTGATCTCGATCATTTTGCTCTTTGTGTAGGCGGCGTGCCGCAGATAAGAGAGGGCGAGGTGCTAGTGCGATCGCTCTACCTGTCGGTGGATCCCTACATGCGGGGCCGCATGGGTGGACGCCCCTCTTCACATCCCCCTTTCCCTCTGAACCAGCCCGCAAATGGCGATGGTGCAGGTCGCGTGGTTGAATCTAAACATGCAGATTTTCAAGTTGGTGATATCGTCTGTGGTTATTTGGATTGGGCAGATTATTCGGCAATCCCCGGAGCCAATTTATGGAAATGCGGGACTTACAAGATCGCGCCCAGGGCCGCGTTAAGTGTTCTGGGCATGCCTGCAATGACCGCCTATTTTGGCTTGTTGGATATTGGACAACCTCGCCCGGGTGAAACCGTCGTTATTTCAGGCGCTGCGGGCGCTGTGGGTATGATCGCTGGCCAGATTGCTAAAATCAAAGGATGCCGTGTGGTTGGCCTAACAGGGAGTGACCCAAAAGGAGACTATCTTCTGAATGAGCTCAAGTTTGATGCCGCTGTGAACTATAAAAAACTAGATTGGGTTGAGCAGTTGGAGGCCTCTTGTTCGAAGGGCGTCGATCTCTATTTTGACAATGTAGGGGGAAGCATAACGGACGAAGTCATCAAGCGACTTAACAGGGGAGCTAGGGTGGTGCTTTGCGGGCAGATCTCTTCCTATAATTTGGAACAGCCTGATATCGGCCCGCGAAACTTTCGGCACCTCATTGTAAAGAGTGCAATGGCTAAAGGATTTATGGTGATGCTTGACTACCAACACCGTTTTCCTGAAGGGAGAGAGCGATTGCAGGAGTGGTTTGAGCAAGGGAAGATTAAGCCATGCGAAACCGTCGCTTACGGCCTAGAAAATATGCCCAAGGCTTTTTTAGCCCTTTTCACTGGGGAGAATCTAGGAAAACAACTCGTTCAGATTGAATAGGAGAGGCCAAACCATTCTGGAAAATTATGGGAAGGGCTGTACCCTAAAAGTTTCTTTGCCTTGTCAACGACATAGACTCGATCGATGGTTTTGGGAAGAGACCACCCCCGCATCGAAAACTCTTTCTGTGCCCAGGGAAAGTATCGTTTAATTACAACATCTGCATTCCCGACTAGTTCTTCTCTATCAGATTGTTGAAATGGAGTCTGGTTAGAGATATTGACAACTTCATAACCTGGAATCGACGAGTAGAGGGCCAGTTCGTGGGCCTGAACTACATCTCGGATATCTACCCCCCGATAGAGCCGGTAAATGGCCATCAATTCATCGGGTTCGGGGAAACAGCGCGACATCCGTAAGCTGATGCAGGAGAGGCCTTGGGAGCAGGCATCGCGACACAGCTTCTCTGCGGCTAGTTTCGTTTCATCATAGACGTCTCTGGGTTGCGGCGGCAATTCTTCCGTCACCCAGACAGCCTTTCGCTGATCCACCATCGCATCGCCGTAGAGTGAAGTTGTGCTCGTAAAGACAAACCGTTTCACTCCCTGCTGCAAGCAGGCTTCTAACAGGTTTTCAGTTCCTGCTACGTTCACCTCCCAAAATTCCTTGTCACTGCACGCAGTTAAATGGGGCGTCAAAAAAGCCGCGCAATGGATCACAGCGTCAGTACCTTTAACGTATGGAAAGATCTTCTCCCTGTCGCGGATATCGACAATAGAGGTGGTGTAAGGGCCGGCCCGATGATCCAAACAAATCACCTCCTCCCGCCTTGACAACGAATCAGCAATGGCCGACCCGATTCTTCCGGAGGTTCCCGTAATCAGGATTCTCACGGAGTGACAACTTGAGGATGAGGCCTGTTCATCCGTTTTGTCAGCTCATCTTCCACGGCGAGAATTTGCTTCATGGGGCCATCTTTGTGAAGTTGCTTTGCTCTGTAATAGTTGATAGCAGAGCTAATGTGATCGATCCCCTTGATTTTGAAGGATGAGGGATTGGAAATCCATTTTTCAATCCACGAAGCTCCTTCGGCTAGATTTTCGACGATTTGATCGCTCAAAGCTTCTACAAAGGGATGGATGAAGTCGTTAACAACGACTCCCAAGATGGTTGTTTGGCTTTTGCAGTAGTGAGAATTTTTGGGTGCCCAGGCCAAAACTGGAATTCGATTGAGCTTCGCCCACATCATTTCGGCTCCCACTCCTAATCCGCGGCGGTCCCTGGCATCTACAAAGACAACGTGGCTGGAAAATACTTGAAGCATATCCCGGCCAAAAATCGAATGGTTGTCGGAGAGATCGTCGGTCCGGAAGGCGGGATTTAGAAAGGCGACGTCGTACTGTTTCAGAGTCGCTCTAAGAAGCTGGATATCTTCTTCCGTCCAGAAAGATTCATTCGGATTTTCGTGTCCCTTTTTAATACTTCCTGCTAAATAGATCGCAATTCTTGGTTTCATATTGTTCTCCTCAGTTCAACTTTTTGGCCGCCCATTCTTGATTTGCGTTCACTGAAAAATGGACAATTCCACAATTGTCAAGCAGCCACTTGTGCTTTTGAATATTCATTAGCCAGCAGGCAGCCCAGTGAACGCCTCCATGGGCTACAATTAAGCAGGGCCCCGGAAAAGATAGCGCCTGGCACAGGCCCCTTCGTACCTGGTGTATAAAAATAAGGGCCGGGCCATCATCTGGGAGCGGAGAATACATCCCCAAACTAGTCATCTCTTCCCAGATTCCGGCAGAGCACTCACCGAGATCGCTGACTTCATGGTGGGAAACTTGCAGGCGGCTGGCGATGATGTTTTTTGTTTCTTGCGCTCGCTTCATCCCGCTTACACAGACTGCTTTCACCGGTAAACGGGCTACTATTGGCTCGATTTCTTCAGCCTGATCTTTCCCTTTTTGATTTAACGGAATGTCTGTTGGGTGGTCTTCATTTGCATTTTCCTTAGAAACATTGTGATCGGTTTGCCCGTGCCGGACAAAATAAAATTCTCGTTTAGGAATCATGTTTTCCATAAATTTATTCGAAATATTGACCGTGAAAGCCAGCTGGTATTAAATGGGGTGCTCTGACTCTCCCAATTTCTTTAAATCTCTTGCCATCCAGAATTAACAAGAAAGAATTACTATGAATATGATCCAGAATTAGAGCAAGCACAACACCATCATCTTCTGCTAAGGCGCCTGGTGTGGAAACAAATACCGGCTCTCCTGCGGAACATCCATTTTCAGACCATTCTAATAGTTCTTTTGTCGTAGTGTTGATTTTGTAAAGCCCTTCGCCGTTCAACAGTTCTTTTTTTTCATTAGCATGATCATTAAAACCAGCCAGATACAAATAATGGTAAGGTTTGCCGTCTAGTTTTTCATTAATCCTAGGAAATTCATTTGACTTTGACAGTAATACATCTGAGGTAATTTCATTGTTATTGAGAGAAACGGAAAATCTCTCAAGTTGAGATGCATAATTGTCACCGGGAACTTTGTCAGAATTAACATGTAAGCTGTCTCCGGTAATAATCTCAGCATCCTTATAAGTCACCATATCAATATGAATCATGCCATCTTTTTCAAATGCATTTGCATGATGGAATGCAAAAAATGGTTTCGTCACATATTTACCAACCACGCTGCCATCCCGCTTGTTTATAACAACAAATCGCGTTCCTCTCTGTGGTTGCCATGTGAAATTCTTCATGAAAGCCTGATTTTTCATGATTAAATCTAGCGGTTTGACCACTATGGGGAATTCGGTAAGTATGATGTAGTTTTCAGTTACGGCAAAACTATGCATATAGGCGGGTTCTTCAACTGGTATTTCAGCAATGGTTTGTCTTTGAGCAGACCCATCATTTAAACCGTAAAGAGTGTAATAGCTGGTGCGCCCAAATTTAATGAGATAATTCAGTGTTCTTTTTTGCTCCATATCGTAGTGAGGATGGGCCGATTCCCAACAGTTATCTTTGGGTAATGTATCTTGATAGTCCAGTACCCCCAGAGTTTCGAGAGTTTTCTGATCAAATTGTACAGGCAAAGGTACTTCAGTCAATGCAACGTATGCATCAGCTAATTTTGCAACATTGACGTTTGCATTATGGATTGCTGGATGAGAATTAGGAATAAAGAAAGTGAGTAATTTTTTGAACAGCGAACGGCAGGGATCAGATGCAAACCCACTGTAATTTAATGACCCCTCTTCAAAAACAGAATGATAGGCATCTGATCGAAGAAATTTGTTCGAATATTTCACACTCCCTTCATGAAATGAAAAGGCATGCAGCATAGTAAGGCCATCAAACCAATGCACATTGCTTTGACCATTTACTGTCACCTTGATCGGGCCATTGCGAATCAAAGTTCCCGATAACCAATTGGGGACGGTCCCTGTGATACGCAGAGGTAGATTTTCTACTTCTTCTAGGAGTTCAGCAGAAACGTTAGATTCTTTTGTCTTTTTATTAAACATGGTGAGAAACCCCATAACGCTCCCCAAGAATCAGTATGGATACAATCCTATAAAATTTCATAGAAGGCGATTATGCCAAAGCACCCCTTTTTCATGGCAGCTATAAAAATGGTCTATTCAGAAACCCGGTGTTCTGAAATTTCTGGACATATTTAATACGTATACGTATTATATAGGCATATTTAACCAGGAGAAATAATATGTTTACACCTAGCCTAGGCTTTGTCCTGCTCTTTGTCTCAAACCCACAGAAAAGCAGCCTCTTTTATCAAGAAATATTTGGAATTAAGCCGATTGAAGAGTCGCCCACCTTTGTCATGTTTGTCCTCAAAAATGGCGCAATGCTGGGCCTTTGGTCGAAATATACAGCCGAACCGCGTGTGGAAGCGTCTGCGGGGAGCATGGAAATAGGTTTCCCGGCAGACGATGTAGATGCCTTGTATGCACAGTGGGGGAAAAAGCATGTAACTGTGGCTCAAAAACCCACAGATATGGATTTTGGCCGTACGTTTGTAATATTGGATCCAGATGGGCACCGTATCAGAGTCTATAAACTGGATGAGGTAAATCGATGACCAGGTATTGGGTGGGGGTTGCTTGCCATGAGCATGTCCAAAGAGCTATTCAGGGGGGCTTTGCCCAGGTCTGTCATGGGAAGATAGGCACTTTAAAATACATGAAGGAAGGGGATGGGCTGATCTACTACTCTCCGACCTACCATTTTGGTGGGAAGGATGCCTGCCGCCGTTTTACGGCTATTGGAACCATTGACCGAGGAGAGGCGTATACTTTTGCAATGAATAAGGATTTCATCCCTTGGCGAAAGGATGTCACTTTCTTAAAAGCGAGGGAGGTTCTTATTGAACCGCTGCTCGAGGAGCTCACATTTATAAAAGATAAGAAGAAATGGGGATTTCCTTTCAGAAGAGGTTCTTTTGAAATTCCATGCAAAGATTTTGAACTGATTGCAAAAAGGATGAAAAATGAGTAAAAAACTCGATTTCAAAAAGATAAGCGTATACGAAGGGCCTCAGCAAAGCCCTGGGTTTCTCCTATGGCATATCAGCACTTCGTGGCGCGGCTCCATTGAAGCGGTCCTTAAAATCATGGGATTGACCCATCCGCAATTTGTGATCTTGGCCGCGACGGGCTGGCTAAATAAAAACGGCAAGCCCACTACTCAAGTAGCGATCGGAAAAATGGTTGGGTTAGACCCAAATACAACTTCACAAATCGTTAAGGGACTGGAAGATAAAGATCTAATCAAAAGAAGTCCCTCTTCTGACGGGCGTGCTAAGAATGTTTCTTTGACTTCAAAAGGATCTGAAATGTTGGTTCGAGCGCTCCCCGCGGTGGAGCAAGCAGACTCCCAATTTTTTTCCGTTCTCACAAAAGAAGAAAGTGATGCTTTAGTTCGAATCTTCCAAAAGTTAATGAACATATAAGCTCTGCGAAATCGTATGACGGCTATATTTGAGAAACCTCATTAAGGAATCCAGTTTTCATTTGTTAGGGAAGTCAGGATATGGTCTTCCCATTGTCCGTTAATCAGTAGGTATTTTTTAGCATGCCCTTCAATCACGAATCCCAGTTTTTGAAGTAATCGAGCGCTTCTTTCGTTTGATGGCATATAATTGGCCATGATCCGGTGAAGTTTTTGTGTTTCAAACATATATTCGGTAGCTTTTGCCACAGCTTCTGACATAAGCCCCTTTCCTTGAAGGGCTGCATCGATGTGATAGCCCAAATAGCAAGCTTGAAATGGTCCTCGAATAATCTGAGAGAAATTGCAGAAACCAATTATTTCACTTTCAGAATTTTCTTTGAGAAATAACAAAAATCGAATGGATTTGCCTTCTTTAAACTCTTGGTCCCATTTTAATAGCTGGGTTTTGTGATCTATTTTTGGCTCTCCAGCTGCTGATCTCCAGGGAGACATGAGGCCCATATTTCGTTCATCGAAAGCTTGGAGCTTAACGCTATCAGCTTCATTAGGAAGACGAAGAATGAGACGGGATGTATTTAAAAGGATTTGGGGGCTATTTTCCATTTGACCAGTAATTTTCATAAGTTTTTTCTTAGCATGAACATTTTCGAGTCCTTTTCGTATCCCTCTCGGGTGAATTCAATCGAATACCCCAACTTTTGATAGAAGGGAAGGGCTTCCCAGTCCATCGTGTTGAGAGTGACGAATGAAGCTCCATATTTTCTTCCGACTTTTTCAGCCTCATGCATGAGCTTTGTTCCCCAGCCCCGATGGCGCAAAGTTTTATCTACCCAGAGGGAGTCGACATAAAGAGATCCATAAAATATTGTTCCACAGGTTCCTCCCAGGATATTTTGCTTTTGATCTTTAATGAAAATGCTAAATTGGCGAATAGGGGGCAATCCTTTAGCTTGGAAAGCGTTGTCGCTGATTTCACGATGAAGAATCTCTTCACACTCTTTAGGAATAGTGGTGTAGTGTTCTAAATGGAAGGGTTCATTTTTCATATAGTTTTATTCGCTTGTTAGGAGCATCGAAATTTACCAATGGAATTTTCGCATTGATTTTATCCACCATAAAATCTGCACAGGACTTTATGAGCGCTTTGATGTCATCCCAGTGCTCATTTTCTATGCCCATGCAAATCGATTTGGCACGTTTCATCACAGATTGATGCCTTTCAGGTAAATGATTTATTGCCCAATCTGCCGCAGCGGGTTTAGATCTTATTGTGTCTGTTTCCAAAGTACTCCAGATTCGGGCGAAAGTAAGTAAAACATTTCGAGTATCATGCTCAAGGTCTGCGACAAGCCTATTTACATCATGAAGCATAGCTTTCATAAAATCATGGTATGGTACATGCGCCAAAAGCTGTTCAGGCTTTAATCCCCACAGGGTTTTGCTCTTTAATAACACTTGAGTAACAATGACCGCCAGGTCAGGCATTTCATAGTTCTCCCATGGTTCAATGATGCCTTTTTCAAAGGATTCACGTAGCCAATCACCATATTGAAAATCGAAATGAGGGGGATATTGCCAAGGATTAATCATCCTCTTCTCGACAAGGGTTATTTCAATAGGCAATTTTGAGCTTTTCATGTAAATGCCAGAGATTTGAAGAAGACTAGCAATTAATTTGGCTTTTTCCTCTGAAGTTGTCGCACGATTAGTAACAACGAACAAGTCAATATCACTGTATTTTTGTAGCCCGCCTACAAGAGATGACCCATAAAGATAAACTCCTAAAAGATCAGGTCCTAGAATCATTTTTAACAGTTCTAAGCTGTCTCTAAGTTGTTGTTGCATTTCACTGTTATAAGTCATATGTAATCATTTATTGATAATCAATCGCATTAACTAAAAACTGAAACCTACTTAAATACGGAAAATTTTTTTGTTAGGGGATTGATTTCTTCGATCGATCCAAATACCCCCACCCCGTACGGTTCCGTCTGATCCAGAGGCGTAGTAGCTGTTTTGTAAATCAAATCTTCTTCTATTCCGTTGAAAGACATCGTGCTGGTAAAAATAGCTGACAGTAACTTCTGTTCTGCTGATTTGGCGTAGAGCGTAAGTAGTTGGCTGGCATTTCCTTTTAATACAACAAACGAACAGGTTGAAACTGTAATGAGGTTACTGCTGCTTGGACTGAGAAAAGGGATGAAAGACATATTGGTTCGTTGTTCTTCTGAAGCGTTCCAGTATAAAGACATAGCTAGTTGTCCCGTAGCACTTAGAAGTTTTCCTGGAGGAGACTTCTCGTTGAGTACGATCACAAACTTGTGTGTTGCTGTAGTATTGACACTGGGCATAGCTACTCCATGATAAAACCGGGAAGAAATGTGGGGCAACCTGGACTTGAACCAGGGACCGACGGGTTATTAGGGAGGGAGAACTCCATCATACCCAGCAACATCCAGCCGCTTTACGGATAATGATAGAGAAATCTTCAACAAAAAGCTACTGGATTTTATCGGATTTTAATGGAAAAGTGGGCGGCTCACTGCACCGCTAGTGCACCGCTTCCATCCAGGAAAAAATATATAAAAATTCATACAATTTCTGGAAAGAACTGTTAGTTCTTGCGTACTCGATACTCTCCAGTGTGGCGGAAAAATATTGTTTTTTAGTCTAAGCTTTCCTATCATCGTCATCTTGATAAAATCTTTATGGAGGTGTTATGCTCAGGTTTAATAGTGTGACTATTACTACTGGTGGCTCTAGTGTAGTTATTTCTACTGGGGGTGCAGGAAGTGAAAAAACAAATTTTGGAGATGAAAGTGTAGAGAGTATACTTGTCTCAAGTAGCGTACGTTTAATTGGGACGAGAGTAGGGGGCGATGTTAAAGCTGGTGGGTCTATTAGTGCCACTAATGCAACCGTAGGTGGTAAAATTGGCGTTGGAGGAAGTGCTACTTTAACTCATACAACTTGTTCTGGGAAAGTTGGTGCTGGTGGAAGTGTTACAGCTAATCGGTGTGAACAATTAGGACAAGTAAGAGCTGGCGGATCAGCAGAAATTGATGGGTGTCCTGTAATTAGTTCTGTTTCTGCAGGAGGGCACGTTACCTTACAAGCGTCCAAAGTTACTGGAAATGTTTCAGCAGGTAGCCAAGCGACAGTAGTTAATTCGACGATTGGAGGTAGGCTTACTTGTTCGGCTGAACGTATGATTATCGAAGGATCAACAATTGATACAATTGAATTAAGATGTTCCCATGGTGTATCTGTCGTTAGCATGGGAGGAGGCTCATTTGGAAGAGGTTTTTCAAGTGTTTCTGTAAGGGGCAGCTCAGTGGTTAGCATTGGCGGTGGGAGTATGGTATCCGGAGGCGGTGGAGATGTCATAATTAATGGTGTTCCACTAAGCGAATTGGTGAAAGCTAGTAGTGCAGCTCGAGAAGCTGAACCAAAATCAGCAGAACGTGGTCCTAGACAAATTTTAGAGCTGCGGAATAGTACTGTCAAAAATGTGATTTTTGAGGGAGGAAATGGAGAAATTATTCTTTCTGGAGAATCTGCTTGTACTGGTGCTGTTACAGGAGGAATTGTAAGAGGGTAAGGTTATTTGAAAAAAGAGGGCTGAAAAGTACTTTTCATGGAACGTTGGTGAGCAAAGCGATAGGCTTTTCATGAAGCCATTTGCTTTGCTCCCTTAAAATATTGAAAGGATGGGGCAACCTGGACTTGAACCAGGGACCAACGGGTTATGAGTCCGCAGCACCCGCGCCACTTCCCAGCAGCTAACTCCCCGAAATCATAGCGGAAAGCCAGCCTTTCGA
>CAYWKW010000032.1:0-16934 GCA_964458995.1 uncultured bacterium
GTGACGGGACACACGTTTCGTGTGCCCGCTGAGGGGGAGTCCACTCGCCCCCAAAAATAAACGCAAAACGGAAAATGCTGAACGCAGAAGTAGGTCGGGGCTTCGCCCCGCAAGGTTCACATCCTTTAATTAGGGTTTCTTTTAAAGACTTCGAAGTCATGCAGTCTGATGATCGAAGTGTAGTTCAAAAATCCTACGACAGGGTCTACGCAACGATTAGTTATGTTAGTGGGGTTATTTCAAAAGTTGTTCGTAATTATGTATTCCGCAGAGAGTGGATCCCACTATCCAAGATAGAGCCAGGGAGCAGGCATCTATATGTTTTTATCCATGGATTGGATGGTTCTCCCTTGCGTTGGTCGGTGTATGTCAAAAAGTTGGAGTTGCAATCACCTGAAGCAAATTATATTATTTACCCAGTTCCCAAAAAAGGAGATTGTGGACTTAGAGAAGCGTCAGAACCTCTTGTCGATCAGGTCAAGGCGTATATTCGTCAGTTTCCAAATACAGAATCCATCTGTCTGATTGGTAAATCGAATGGGACTCGCATAGCTGCTAGGGTTGAGAGACAGTTGTCTGAGCTTATACAGTCTATCCATACGGCAAGCATCTCTGGGGTGCATCAAGGAACTCGGATGATGGCCTTTGTGAAAATGTTTTGTAGTTTGCACCCCAAAGTAGTTAGAGATTTGACCTACCGGAGTGAGCGTTCGCTTTTACTGCTTGATAAGTGGAGGCATTCGCTACAAATGGCAAAAGGGCCGAGATCTCACTTCTTCTATGTTTCTTTGGAAGATGAAGCGGTTGTCCCTCCTGAGAGTGGGCTGGTTAGAATTGGCACTGATGATCAACACTTTGTGTTCCGTGGCTATACGCACAGAAATCTTGCGGACGTTATTTGCGATAAAGTATTAGTTGATTGCCAGCAAAAAAAACTGTAATCCATGCATAAATTGCTTGAAGAAAAAGGAAGGCCAAGTCGGACGGGCTGTTTTGAGGTCTTTATGAATGAATTTTTGCCAGTTGGTCGACAAGGTTTTCAGACGTTTTTGAACCTTTTGAACCTTTCAAATTACAGGAACTGCAAAAAACTTGTGTGAGCTAAAAAGTGGACAATTGTCTCAGTTCTTAAGAAAGGTAAAATTGCAAATCTTTCTATTTCAATTGGTTGTGTAGCGCTTCCTTAGAGGGGGCTTGTTATTTTGTACCAAATTTGGTAAAATCAGTCTTAGAAATTGAAGGTACTGTGTCAGACGTAGCCCCTCGCAAAATCATCTCCGTGGATTTTTATAAGCAGGAGAATGGAAAAGAACCGGTCAGGGAATGGTTGAAATCGCTAAAGAAAGAGGAAAGGCGGACGATCGGGGAAGATATCAAAATGGTTCAAGAGGGATGGCCCATATAGGCATGCCCCTTGTTGGCCCCTTAGGAAAGGGGCTTTGGGAGGTACGTAGTACCCTTTCGAATACAATTGCTAGGGTTCTTTTTGTGATGCACGAAGGCCAGATGGTACTGGTGCATGGATTTATAAAAAAGACGCAAAAAACTCCTTCGCAGGATTTAGAGACAGGGTTGAAAAGAGCAAAAGAGGTTTGGAGAGGATGAATATGAAAAAGAACAAACATATCGGCTCAAGTTTTGATGACTTTCTAAATGAGGAAGGAATCTTAGAAGAAATTGAAGGGGTTGTTGCCAAAAAGATCTTTGTCTTTCAAATGGAAAAAGAGATGAAAAAACAAGGGATCGATAAGGCGGCGCTTGCTGAACGAATGGAAACAAGTCGATCTGCTGTTGATCGTATTTTAGATCCAGAATCTCCATCAACGCTTCGTACATTCGCAAAGGCCGCTCGTGCGATTGGTAGACATTTAAAAATTAGTTTAGTGTGATGGATCATGGTTCTACAAACCCCTTTTAATAAACTCAAAAATAAAAATGATATTGCGCATGTATTTCTATATCAAGTTTTTGTGCAGAATAGCTGAAAGTAAGAGATTTTTCCAGTCCAAAGTTCTGAATGCGTCCACTCGCCCCCAATAAAAAGGGTAAAATCGTCTCGAAGCAACTATTTCAAAAATGGAAATAGTTCGAATCTCTTCACAGATCTTTCGAGTCCAAAGCAACTTCATCTGGTTTAGTTTTTGCTCTGAGCTCTTCGAGAAGGGCGAGATCTTCTTCATCAGCGTGCAGCTTCTCTTCTTCAACTCGCCGTTGATTAAATTCATAATAACGCTCAAGGGAGAGTTTTTCGGCTATTTGGGCGGATATTTTTCCTGCGTGATTCAGAAGATCTTTCTCGTTAAAAGCAAGGAAGGTATCCAACTTTTCTTCCCACTGCTGCATCGTCATTGTCTTACGACGTTTTGCTTGCGACTCCGCATAATCTAAATACATGACAACGATTTGATTGAGTTCTTCCAACTCTGTTTGAGCGAGATAATTTTTGGCGATAGTCACATCCTGCTGGCGCACACGACTTCCCTCCCAGCTTGTCAGGCCCATATTAGGTAGCTTGGGATCTGCTCGCTCTACAATCAGTTCAGCTGCTGTCTTATGTGTTGTGGCCCAGAGCATTTTATTTTGAACTTTTTTGAAAAACAGCTGAGCTTGATCACTTTTGGCATCATAGTCTACAGCTGTTGCGTAAATATCTCGCACTTTCTGATAAAAACGCTTCTCGGAGGCCCTAATCTCTCGAATTCGAGCCAACCACTCTTCGAAATAGTCATTGCCTCCAGGCCGCTTTAACCGTTCATCATCCATTACAAAGCCCTTAACTAAGTATTCCTGGAGATGCACGGTTGCCCATTTTCTAAATTGCATCCCACGAGGAGATCGAACACGGTAGCCAATTGCAAGTATTGCACTAAGATTGTAAAACTTAAGATTCCGTTGAATCGTTCTTTTTCCTTCAGATTGAACTTGTAAGGATTCCTTACAAGTTGCGGCTTCATCTAGCTCATTGTCGGAGTAAATAGCTCGTAGATGTGTGGTTATATTTTGAGGGGTCGTTTGAAAGAGTTCAGCGATTTCGGCCTGAGTTAGCCAAACAGTCCCATCTTGGGTTCTTAATTGAATCGAACCTGTCCCATCTTCTGTGGTGTATAGAATGATTTCCCCATTTGCCATGTTCTAGCACCTGCATCTTGGTAAAATTTTGAAAGTAGCATAGCGAAACACAACAACCGCTTCCAGTCCAAAGTTCTGAATGCGTCCACTCGCCCCCCTTCTATTTGATTGTAATCTTTTTTATAAAAACTATTCTCATCCGGTCCCTTGACAATATAATTTTTGTTTCCATATATTTCAGCCCTCCAAACGTAGGTTTCTATGGAACAGGGTTATGTTGTTTTCGCGGTAGTCCGGTTAGGACTCCTATTATTTTCGCTTTTAGCGCTGCCTCCCAGCTTATTAACACTCAAAACTGCTTGGCAAACAAATGATCATAAGAAAATGCGTAGAGGAGCCACACTTCTTTGGAGTGCGATACTAGCTGGTTGTCTTTTTATCAAAATGTTTGGAGGAATGTCATGCGTTTATTGAAATTTCTAGCATTCTTTCTCTTTCCATTGTTCGCTTTTGGATCTTCTCTTAGCAGTCAATATGCAGAGTCTTTTATTTATCATTTCCAAGCAGGGCAGTTTCCTAAAAGTCTGCAAATATTGGATGACTGGGAAGTTTTTGAGCCAGAACAAAAAAGTAAAATAATAGGCATGAAAGCAGCTGTTTATCTTTCTGCAGGAGATTTTGAAAGAGGTGCTTTGCTTATGGATCAGTTTACCCGGAGTTTATCGATTGAAGAGCTTTCAGATCCTATGATGAAATGTGTTCTTCAGATGTATTATAAAGCCTTTCCTGGCTCTTCAATAGAGCAGATTAGTTTTCAGGGAATTGCTCGCTTGTGCAAACAGGAACAGCCCACTGGGGTTAAGTTAAAATATTGGTTTGGTGTAGGTCAGATTCTTGTAGGCATTGTGGCGGCTCCATTCAGTGCGGGAGCCAGCACCGCACTTATTTTATCTGGTGCTGCAATGGTTGTAGATGCTGCCTCTGATGCCCTAAACAATAAGGAAAATTGGGAAAGAGAACTAAATGATAGACAACGGATGAATCCAGATGTTCAAAGGAATTCAGTTAATGTCCCTGCTGATTTAAAATTGAGACTCGAGGTTGTCTAACAAGAGTAGAAGCAAGGCTCCTAAAGGGGCTATTCGATTTTTGCTAACCTCTCGAATTGAACTGCTGGTGAATAGGAAAGTGTTTGAAATGTAGGCTGTTTGCTAACTTTGTCCAGTCAAAAGTTCTGAATGCGTCCAGCCGCCCCCAAATTCGTTTTTGCGGGAGCGAAAGGACGAGAAATGAGGCGACTGGCGTTTCGCCGGAGCCGAGTCGGACCCCGAAAAGCCAGGGACCCAAAACGCTTCGTTTTGGGAATGGCGTGGGGGGAGTCCACTCGCCCCCATCCTTAAGGCTGATCTTTTTCCTGACGGCACGAAAATGATCGTTCTTCCCTTGCGTATCCTGGAAGCAATCTGCTACAGTTCTTTGCAAAAAATCTTTGTAGTGAAGCCATGGGAGAACAAATTTTTCCGCCAGACACACAAAATCGGGTTATTCTGTATACAGCCGCCGATGGGAAGGTGACGGCCGATGTCTTTTTCGCAGAAGAGACTTTTTGGTTGACTCAACGGACTATGGCTGAATTATTTGGAATAACGATACCATCGATTTCTAGACATCTAAAGAATATTTATGAGAGCCAAGAATTGAGTCCAGGCTCAACTGTTTCAAAAATTGAAACAGTTCAAATGGAGGGGGAACGCCAAGTCACTCGTGAGATAGAGGTTTACAACTTAGATGCAGCTATTGCGGTGGGATATCGAGTCAATTCGATGAAAGCTACCCACTTTAGGATATGGGCCACTAATACCCTCCGAGAATTTATCGTTAAAGGGTTTGTACTCAATGACCAAATGCTAAAAAATGGCCGTTCTTTTGGAAAAGACTACTTCGATGAATTGCTGGAAAAGATCCGTGAGATTCGAGCCAGTGAACGAAGGGCGTACCAGAAGATTACAGATGTGTTCCAGGAGTGTAGCAGTGATTATCAAAGCAAAGCAGAAGAAACTCATCTATTTTACCAGATTGTCCAAAATCAGCTGCACTTTGCCACTACTGGCAAAACTGCCGCTGAGGTCATTTATGAACGGGTGGATAGCCATAAGCCTTTTATGGGACTCACTACCTGGAAAAATTCCCCTCAGGGGAAGATTTTAAAGAGCGACGTGACGATTGCTAAAAACTATCTGAACCAGGCAGAGGTTTCTAAATTAGACCTACTGGTCAATATGTTTATCGATTTTGCAGAGCTAAGGGCATTGAAAAGCCAAGTGATGACGATGAAAGATTGGTTGAAGCAAGTGGAGAAATTTCTTAATTTTACGGACCAGCAAATTTTGCGGCATGCCGGTCAAATTTCTCATGCCATGGCTGTGGCCAAAGCCAATGAAGAGTATGAAAAATATCAAGTCCAACAAAATCATGAATACTTATCAGATTTCGATCGCGAACTTGCCAAATATTTGAAAGGAAACGATGTTCTATAAAAACATGTGCTCATTTGTGGGTGATAAGCATTCAAATGAAGAAAGGAGAAGGGATGTCGTGTGATAAATGATACATGATTTTTTTGATAAAGTCTGGAATCAAAAAAATCTGCAAGCTACTGGGGAGATTTTTGAAATAGATGCTGTGATTCATGGATCTGTTAGTGATTTCAAGGGTGTCAAAGCAATCCAAGAGATGTTTCATTCCTGGCTCATAGCTTTTCCCGATCTCCGTTATAGAATCGTGGAAATCATTTCGACTGGGGACAGGGCTGCGTGTCATTTTCATGGGACCGGCACACATCGGGCTCCATTTTTGGGATACAACGCAACTGGAAAGCACATTGAACACAAAGGGATTGAGATTTTTCATTTTAGTAAGAATGGCAAAGTCAAAGAACTTTGGGCCTTCAGCAATATGCTAGATATATTTAAAGCGCTCAGAGCCTCCCACTGAAAAGTTAGATACCTCAATGGCAATAGTTACTCCGTCGCATCGTTCCGTTCATCAGAATTCTACGGCTACTGCTGATCAGATCCTGCGAGAGCAGTATGATCATCGCACAGGGATCAGAAAGGTAGTCGATTTTGTTGTTAGTCTGTTTAGACAGATTCAATATACCTTTGTTGTCCTTTGTCGCCGGTTTTTTCTTTCAAATCCCCCGTCTTATGGTCAAAAAATAGAGTGGAAATCGGATAGTCAGGGGCTCGTTGTACTTCTTCATGGATTGCGAAACGCTCCTGCCGCCTGGTATGCTCAGTTAAGAATCTTAAAGCAACATGAGAGGATTGATGTCTTCGCTCCCACAGTGCCTAAAAGGGGGATGTGCTCGTTAGAGGAGGCCGCAAGTCCAATACTTCCCACACTTTTGGATTATGTGGGGAAGAACCCTGGCAAACCTCTTTGTATTCTAGGAGTTTCGAACGGAAGTCGAATCGCGGCCTGGCTTGAAATTCAGTTGCGAGGATGCGCTTCTCAAACGCCCGTTAGGGTTTCCACAATTGCAGGTGTGCATTTGGGATCTCGGCGGATGAATCTCTTGGAGAAATTAGGTCTAGCAAAATGGTTTTATCCCGATGTGCTTCGAGAGGAACTTAAATACGGCAGTGCTAAGGCAAGAGAATTATTAGGTCGGCTTGCCTCACCTTTACCCGCTGGCTGCGCCGCACGTGATTATGAATTTTTTGCGAGCACAGATGATCTATCTGTACCCGATTTAGATTCTTCTCTACCCACACTCAATAAAGGGGAGCGCTCCTACATTGTTCATGGACATAGCCATGATTCCATTGTGACCGCTGTTGCTGAGCGGCAAATCGCCTCTTGCGTCCGCTGGATAACCAGAAAATAAACTATATAAGGCTTTGTAGGTGTAAAGCTTTTTCTCTGGTTAAAATTTTCCATATTCTAAAAACCGCGTGGCGGTTTCTTTCGATATCTGTCCATTGGCTATTCCTACGGCCAAGTCTTCATAGTCCTCGTCTGAAAATCGAATGGCGAGGTTGTTTCAGTATAAAGACTGACAGAAGGATTCTGCCATTTGGAATCCCAGATAACCTAAAATGGGTAAAGCTATGCCAGCAACTACGTCAACAATCGAATGGGTATATGCCGTAGTGTTGTACATAAATACAGCATCCGTTGCTGAAACGGCTCCCGCTAAAGCACCGAGGGCTGCGTGCTGGATTGGATGGTCGTGGTCGGCAAAGGATTTTAGAGTATACACTGTTTGGATGAGGCTGCCCATTTGCATCAAAGCATGCCCCGAAATATCGATCCTTTCGCTTTTAGGCACCTTCGCTTCCCAAAGTCCTCTTAACCCACGACCTCCTATGTATAGTGAAGAAACCATAGGGATCAAAGGGTAGAGAATGTGGGAATAAGTTTCCGAGGCAATTCGGCCAGTAATATTGCTAGCCCCCCCTGCAAGGATATTCCAAGTCACGCAGGCTGTGACTGGAACAAGGGTTAAGAATCCCGGTGTCAGCCCAGCGTATACAATTCTTTCCCTGAAGCTGTTTATTGGATTCTGGCGCCTATGTTCACCGCCATCAAAGCCTTCAGGTCTTTTAGGCCGCTTAAAGATCGATCCGGTCTGAGAAAAATTCGAGATACTTCCCAAGCACAGACCCGCAAGAGAGCCAAGTCCGACCCAGCCATAGTTTGTAAAAATATTATTTGTGTTCATGAAAGGAACAATTTCTGCTTTAGGCAGTTATTTTAATATTCGCAAAGAATCATTTCAAATCAAAAGTTCTGAATGCGTTCAGCACAAAAACTTCACGGGGCGATGCGGTAAAGGTGGACGGCCCCCTCTTGGGGAGGAAATTGATTCCTCCAGACGATTTTTCCCGCTGGCGTCACATCGATGTGGCCGAATTGGGTTATGGCCAGATAGGTTCCTTCGGAGGAAAACGCGAGTCCATGGGGGAAGGTGAGGCGGGCCTCCGGATTGCCAAGGGCCCAAAAGGGGGTGTCGGCGAGGGTATTGGTGCTTTTGTCAAAATGGTAGAAGGTAATGGTATTGATGTCGCTGTTGCTCACTGCACAGTAGGTGCCTTCGGGAGCCAGCTTGATATCCTCGGGGCGCGATAGGCCTGCGTGGGGGCCTTGGACGATCTGTATTGGCAGGGGATCTATCTCATTGCCATCAAGATGAAAAATCGCAAGGCAGCAGGGATCGCAGAAAGTAACGAGAAGGCATGTACCATCGGGAGAGAAACAGATTCCCTTGGGGATCCCAGGTAGCTGATTGTGCGTCAGGATGGCAGAAGGTTTCAGGCTATTGCCGATTCGTTCAAATAGAGCAAGCCCATTTTTGAAATCGGAAGTCGCTCCACAGGCAACAGCGAGGTATTGGCCCGAAGGCGAGAAGGCAATCCCATGCGGTTTGGATTGATTGAGAGCATTTGGGAAAAAGGCGGTGTGAGTCGGCTTCTCTTCAAAAAGGGCGTCGTTCTTCCTCAGGTAGACATTCAGCGATCGATCTGTCCAGTTGGCTACGACAAGTGCTTGCCCATCGGGAGAAAAAACAGCATGCTGGGGCTCTTTTAACTGGCTGAGAGGCCCTTGGATCGTTTGAACCATGGTGGGCTGGAGGTCATTGCCTATCTTATAGAAACGGATCAGATTGTTGTGTGTGTGAGTGACGCAAAAAAGGGACTCCTTCGGATGAAAATCAACGCTGTTCAGAAAGCTGTAAGTAGGCTCGGTGTTGGGAATGATTGCGTGCGGCTCGGGATGAAAAAAGGCGTGGGCTAGACTAAAATGGGAGAGGATTAATAAAGGGAAGCCGAAGAGAAACATTTTTTTCATGCTTGATAATCTCCTTGTGCATGGACATTACGTTTAGAAGTTGTGTTTCCATAAGAAAACGATCAACAAAGATGTCGTGGGCTTTTTTGGCCATGGCGAGCGCTTTTTCGGGGTTGAGATGGATGTCATCTACGTGATTTTTAATTTGCTGAAAGATCTCTTCCGCTGATAGTGAAGTGTCTATATAGAAAACTGTCTCGCCAAAGTTTCTTTTTACAAAAGCATTGGTGTCGCAAATGATAACGGCTGAGGCTGCCGCCGCTTCAAAAATCCTGCCGGAAGGAATCTCTTCTCGATTGTGGATATCTGAGTGGAAAATGAGCGAAATCCCATGCTTCTGTATGGCATTGACAACGGAGACGCCGTCAAAGGGGACTTGGCCCATGTAGTGCTCCTTTGCAACCTCGCTCGTGTCGTTGATCCCATAAAACTTTGTGAACCCGCCTTGGCTGAGAAGGGAGTAGATCCGTTTATACTTTTCATCTTTAATCCGATTTCCCCAAACGGGGATCATGGTCATGACATGATTCAGAGGAACTTGCATATATTCGAAATATTGCAGAGAGGGGTAGAAGGGGACTGAGAAGAGCTGTTTATTTTTCGTTTCTAGGAATGTCTTGAAGCCTTCTTCTGGGTTAATTGTGAGCAGATAGCCATCGTATCTCTCGTAAAAGGGGACCCGTTTGATTTCTGGTTCCTCGTAGGCAAATGGGTGAAACAAGGCGACATAGTTCTTCGAGTACTTGTTAAAGCGCTTTTGTTGCGGAGCGATGCAAAATACCCAATCGACCCCCCGCTTTCTTTTCAGAAAACGCCCCCTTTCCTCATCGAAGATGACTTTCCACCCGAGATTTTCCGCGGCGCGCTTAACCCTCCAGGCTAGTTCCCGTTCCCCGCAGTACTGGTTATCGCTGAGGATGCCTATGCAGGGACGGAACGACACCAGCCGGAAAAAGTGGTTGCAGCACACCAGAGCAAATAGGCCGATAAGAACTACAACGATCCCTCTTATCTTCACACATTCCCGAAAATTTCAGCGTAGAATGGTAACGGAAAAAGAAAAACTTTTCCAGTCGAAAATTTTTTTGAAAGTTTTGATTGTTTCTTTGTAGCCTTTAAAGTTCCATTTTTGTAAAATGGCCTTCGTATACGCCCCTCGTGGAGATAGATATGGAAGACGCTCTTTTCTCTTCAGCTAGTCGTCAGTTTTTTAACTCGCCCCCTCCCCCTCCTCCCTTTTTAGGGTAATCAATTTTTTTTATTACTTATCTTTTTTTGAGTTCTAGTATTTAGAACACAGCTTATTTTTCGTTAATTGTAATTTATTGAATTACGGTTAATGTTTTAATCAAATAGTTGAGTTTGTTATGAAGACGATGCGTAAAATTGTTATTAAGGTGGGCACAAGTACTCTGACACAGGGTAGTCAAAAGCTCTCCAGGCGCTACATGCTAAGTTTAGTACAGCAAATGGCCCATCTGCGAAGCATAGGCTTAGAATTGCTTTTGGTGAGTTCAGGAGCTGTTGCGACAGGCAAAGACCTCTTAAGTTCCAATAAAATGGGAGCGTCCAACCAAGCTTTTGCTTCCATAGGGCAAGTAAAGCTAATGCAGGTATGGGCTGAACTGTTTTCCCTATTTGATATACAAGTGGGACAGGTTCTGCTTACAAAGGATGATTTCTCCTCCGATAAGCGGCATGTTACGAGAGATACTTTTAACTGCTTATTACAGCACAATATCATTCCGATTATTAATGAAAATGATGCGGTGGCGATAAAAGAACTCTGTGTCGGAAATAATGATAGTCTAGCCGCATTAGTAGCCAATTTGGTTTCAGCGGATACTGTCATACTCTTAACGGATCAGGAGGGTCTGTATACGGCGGATCCCCGTCTGCATTCTGAAGCTGTGCTCATCCCTATCGTAAACGAGATCGATGAGGAGATTTATGCTCTTGCAGGAGGCTCTTCTACTTCTCTTGGTACTGGAGGGATGGCAACAAAAATTGAAGCGGCTCAAATGGCTGCAGAGTCGGGTGCGCAAACCATCATTGCTGCCTCCTTCCGCCCAAATGTTTTGATCGATTTGGCAGAGGGGAGACAGCTTGGAACACTGTTTTTAGAAAAGGCTTCTTGCGAATGGGGGAGGGCATAATGAACTCAGAGACAGATTTAAAAGAAATGGCGATTGCAGCCAAAGATGCTGCTGCTGAAATGGCTGAGGCTTCCTTAGAACAAAAAAATGGGGCTTTGAGGGCCTTGATTAGGGATTTAAAGGGGAGAGAAGAGGCTGTTTTGCAGGCCAATTGCCGAGATTTAGCTCTTGCCAAATCCAGCGGGTTAAGTAGGACTTTATTAGAAAGATTGTCATTGACCAATCGATTGGATGGGATTATTCACGACATCGAGCAGGTGATAGCTCTTCCCGATCCCGTAGGCGCTCTATTTGACGAGCAAAGTCCTTCTAACCGACTCAAGTTAGTTAAGTGTAGTACTCCGATTGGAGTGTTGGGAGTAATTTATGAGTCAAGACCGAACGTAACCCTGGATATCAGCGTTCTGACAATCAAATCGGGGAACTGCGCAATCTTACGCGGAGGTTCGGAGTCTCTTCATACGAATCAAATTTTGATTGAGATCATTCGACGGTCGCTACTTGCAGCTGGCTTGCCTGCAAAAACGATTCAATTGCTGACCGATCCGGACCGCGCTCAAGTTAGGAAATTGCTCCAGTTGCACGAATATGTAGATTTGATCATTCCTCGCGGTGGTGCAGCATTGCAACAGTTTTGCCGTGAGCATAGTACTATTCCGGTGATTAGCGGCGGGGTCGGTATTTGTCATTTGTTTGTGGATGAGACGGCTGATTTAGATCGCTCTCTCACGGTTATTTTGAATGCAAAAACACAGAGACCCACTGTATGCAATGCTTTGGATACACTTTTGGTGCACTCTGCTGTTGCCTCCATTTTTATTCCCCTGGTCGTCAAAACACTGAAAGAGAAAGGGGTGGTTTTCCGACTTGATCCCAAGGCGTGGGAAATTGTGCAAAGTCCTGATTGTCAGCTTGCAGAGTCAACTGATTGGGACACTGAATGGTTAAGTCTAGTCCTGGGAATTAAGGTTGTAGAGGGCTTGGAGGAAGCAATCAGGCACATTCGAGCACATAGCACAGGACACAGTGACGGCATCCTCACTGAAAACCACCAACATGCGGAACTCTTTATTCAGCGGGTGGACTCGGCAGCCGTTTATGTGAATGCTTCTACTCGCTTTACCGATGGGGGGCAGTTTGGCTTAGGCGCTGAAGTGGCAATTAGCACACAAAAATTCCATGCTCGGGGTCCTATGGGATTAAAAGAATTGACTTCATACAAATGGATCGTGCGCGGTGATTATCAAATCAGAACTTAGGAAATTTTATATACGATCTGGAAAAAGTGGTTGCAGAACACCAGAGCAAGTAGGTCGACAAGAACAACTATCTTCACACATTACCGAAAAATTCTTTGGAGAATGGTAATGGAGATGGAAAAACTTTTCCAGTCGAAAATTTTGAGTCGCCCGCCTGCCTACAAATAACTAAGTGGTTTTTTTTGAATATTTTTGACTGATCCATTTTTCAAAAGCTATTAATAGAAATATCACAATAGCCACTCCCAATGAAAACAACCACGCCTCAACATCTAAACTCGATGAATGAAAAAGATGATTCATAAAAGGAATATAGATAAAAGCAAGCTGCGCTAACAAAACAACGCCCACTCCAATGAGCACGGATGGATTTGAGAAAAAATTCATCTGTAGGATTGATAGCTTTAGGGAACGGCAGTGAAAGAGGTAAAAAACCTGAAATAGCATGATAGCCGTGACCGCCATTGTCTGAGCCTCAGAGATGGCCGTCTCTTCGATTGTTCCCTTTGCAATTTCGATGCGATACTCCCAAAGAAAGAGACTAATGGCCCCGAGCGCCATCAGGAGAGATACTGTGACTGTTCTTAAAAGAATAAATCCGCTGAGAACGGGGGCTGTTTTTTTTCTTGGAAGCCGCTTCATAATGTCTGGCTCCTGAATTTCAAATGCTAAAGGAAGCGCCAGGGCAACGGCTACCACTAAGTTCACCCAGAGAATTTGAACGGGCCGCATGGGGTATAGGAATCCCTCCCCCTGAATTGGGAAAAATAAGATAGCAATCAAAATGATAAACGCTTGGCCCAAACTGGTCGGCAGAATGAAGGCTAAAGATTTTACCAAATTATCGTAGACGCGCCTCCCCTCTTCTACAGCTGCTTCTATGCTTGCAAAGTTATCATCGGCCAAAATCATATCAGAGGCTTCCCTGGCAATGGCAGTTCCTTTAATGCTCATAGCAATGCCAACGTTGGCTCGTTTTAAAGCTGGAGCGTCATTCACCCCATCTCCAGTCATAGCCACAACGTGCCCCTGCTCTTGAAGAGCCATTACCAATTTTAGCTTGTGCTCAGGAGAAGCTCGGGCAAATACATTGTATTTTAAAGCTGCCTCTTGCCACTGTTTCGGCTCTAACCGACTGAGCTGCTCTCCAGTGATCACTTCTTGGGATGAAGTTAAAAGACCCAGGTCGCGGCCAATAGCTTGTGCAGTAACCGGGTGATCCCCAGTAATCATTTTCACTTTAATTCCCGCTTCATGACAGCTTTGGATAGCTCTATAGACTTCTTTTCTAGGCGGATCGCTCATTCCAATAAGCCCCAAAAAAACAAAATCACGATTGATTTCCTCTTCTCCCAGTACTTGTAATGGCCGTTCTTTTTCGGCAAAAGCCAGAATGCGCATGCCATCCATAGCCATCTCTGCAACTTTCTTTAACAGGGTAGCTCTAGTTACTTCATCCATGTTGCATCTGAGGAGAATCTCTTCGGGAGCTCCTTTTAAAAAAATAAATTGCTTTCCCGATGGAGATGTATTTAGGGTCGCCATCAACCTTCTCTCAGTCTCGAAAGGAATGACATCTTTTCTTGGCCAGTTTAAACGGAGTTGGTTTTCATCAAGATGGGCTTTTCTGCCAGCGACGATGAGCGCAACTTCAGTAGGATCTCCAATGGGGGTATCAGATTGGTATAATGTTGCATCGCTGCACAAAATGGCCATTCTCAATAGAGGGAGGATTTCTTCTTGAATGACCTCCTTTTTCACGCCTTCCTGGGGGATTATTTGCCCCTCTAAAGCAAATCCTGATCCTGTCACAAATGAGAAACCTGAGTTTGTCCAAATGCGTTGCACTGTCATCTCATTGTGAGTCAATGTTCCCGTTTTATCAGTACAAATGATTGTGGTGCTTCCCAATGCCTCTACGGCAGGCAGCTGACGTACAATGGCTTGTTTACGAGCCATTCTTCGCACTCCAACCGCCGAAGCAATTGTAAGTACAGCCAAAAGTCCTTCCGGAATTGCGGCAACTGCAAGGGACATAGCGGCTAGAGCTGAATCAAATAGACTGCTTCCTCTTAAATACCCTACGATGAATAAACAGGCGCCAACAAGTAAAACAGCGCTCGTAATTCCTTTTGCAATTTTCTTTAATGAAATAGATAATGGTGTTTCTAACGGGATTATGTGTTCTATTAATTCTGAGATCTTAGCAAATTCTGTTTTTAAGCCTGTTGCAACTACGATTCCAGCGCCGACGCCGGCAGTCACATGCGTACCGCAGAATACCATGCACTTTCTGTCTGCCATCAGAGTCTCTGCAGGCATCGGCTCTGTTTTTTTAGCTACAGGTAAAGACTCACCTGTTAGTGTAGATTCATCGCATTGAAGATTTTTTATAGAAAGTAAGCGCATATCTGCAGGGACTCTATCGCCGGCTTGTAAAAAAACTACATCCCCAGGAACCAAATGCGAGGCGGAGATGAGTTTTTGATTCCCATCGCGTAAAACGGTTGCTTTATGGGGCATTAATGCTGAAAGCGCCCTGATGATTCTATTCGCGCGGTATTCTTGAACAAATCCAATAAACGTATTCAAGATAACAACACTTAAAATCACACTCCCATCGATGGGCTTTTTTAATGCAAACGCCAGGATTGTAGATAGTAATAAGACATAAACAATAGGGTTTTTTAATTGACGCAGGAGAATAAGTGGAGCCGTTTCCGAAGTTTTTACCTGTAGAATGTTAATTCCATATTCTTTAAATCGCTGTTTTGCCCGGCTAGAATTTAATCCTTTCTCAGAAGAATCTAGTTTCTTAAAAACATTTTCTATTGGAAGTGCATGCCATGTGATGTCTTCAGCCATTTATTTCCTAAAATATCAGTCTGATCGAAAATGCTAATAAAATAAAAAAAGCGATTATGAGTAAAGAGATAAAGTAGCCCATCAGAATAAATACACCATCATTTGCTAATAGGCCTATACTCATTAAAAAGATAGCCCATCCTGCAGTGAGATTGGTGAGCGGGATCGGCAATGGAAGAGCAAGAACAATCCCCAAAAATACAATCAAGAGGCCGTTGGCGATGCGCATGATTTTATGCTCGAACAGCCACTTTAACCGCGGATGAATCAAACGGGTCATTTTCTTCATTATCTTAAAACATTTTTGTGAGATTTTTTGAATAGTTGCCGAGGGAATCGTCTTTGACAACACGCTCTTTGGCAGCCAAGCGCGTTTTCCAAATGTGATGCGAAAGCCGATGAATGCAACCATTAAGCCAAAAGGCGTCGATAAACCTGGGATTTGTAAAGGCTGGCAAAAAGGCAAGCTCAAGAAAATAAGAATTAATACACGTCCCTTTCCAGGTAAAACCTCTAGAATTTCTCCTATAGAAATAGCAGATTTTCCCTGAGATTTTTGGGTCAGAACGGCAAGGCTTTCCTCTAAATCTCTATTCTTCATGCTTAAATCCCATTCGCAATATACTATCTTCAGTGAACTTAGGGAAGGGAGAAATCCTCAGTGTTAGAAAGACACTTTAAATCTTACCCAAAAAGCGGCTAAAAAGACGGCGATCATAAAGAGAATATTGAATCCGACGGCGGCATGGAAGCCAGGCAAGAATTCGTTTCCTTTGAGATTGTAAATGACGGTGCTGATCGCGAGAAAGATCGATCCAGAGGTGTTCCAGATAGTGGCCACAGTTCCTATAGCTTCGCCAATCTTTGTAGGTATTACGCTTTGATTGACGGCTGTAATCGTGGCTGTATTGCTAAGCCCCCAGTTGATCCCAAGCAAGGCAAATGGGATGGCAATATACCAATAGGAAGTGGATCCGGCAAAGAAGAGGTGAAGAATCGATGCTACCAGAGCCGCGAGAATGGAGATGAAGAGTAAATTGGCCACTCCAACCCATTTGAGAAGAGTGTTAAAGCCGAAGGAGATCACCACTTGGGCAGCTGGAATGATGGCAATCAATAAGCCGATGGAAAAAGGAGACAGCTCTCTTACATTTCTCAAGTAAAGGGGATCGAAAAACATCAGAACATAGGAGACAATTCCGGCAAGAGAGCTGCTAAGCACGGCTAAGATGATCAGGGGATCTTTAAAAATGGCTAGATAAAGCAGCGGAGCGCGCGATCTCAAATCGATCCGAATTAAAAGCCCCAACAGGAGAAGACCGATGAGGATCGGAAGCCATGTGAAGAGAGAGCTCCAACCCGAACTGCCTCCTGCAATTATGCCATATAAGAGCGCTCCTAGACCCACGATGAGTAGGAAAAACCCTTTATAGTCGATCTCCACATTTTCTATTTTGCGAGAGGGGGTGCGCAAGCTGATTAAACAACAAATGAGACCCAGGACAATTAGAGGCAGATTAATCCAAAAGACCCATCTCCAATTGAACAGTCCGATCAGAATGCCCCCCAAAAAGGGACCCATCATCAGCCCGATTCCCGTCACGCCTCCATAAATTCCGATCGCTTTATAGCGAAATTCACTAGCGAAAGTTTCTGAAATCAGAACAGTTGAATCGATGAGTAGGAACAAGGCGCCAATACACAAAAACCCAATAAAAAATAAAAAAAATTT